>DGWW01000293.1 GCA_002395385.1 Myxococcales bacterium UBA4248 | reverse complement strand
CTCATTTCGGCCCCTTTGGAATCCTCAATCATTTATTGCTTTTTCATTACTTTTCATAACCCCAGCCAATACTTCTCTCGATGGGCCCCCTCCCCCATCTCTTTAAAGTATTTGTATTGACTTTAACCTCAACCCCTACAAAAACTGCTAACATCCGTACTAAATAAGTGAGCATTGTTAGATGCGAACAAATCCGTTTGTTAAAACAAACAAGGCTGGCGGCTGAGCAGTAACCTAAAATCGATACTACTCAGCTGTTGGCTGAGTTTTTTTCCAAGTCTCTACAATGCCAAGGCATTAGGCCTCAGGCAGGAGTTTATTAAACACAGTGCCCAACCTGTTCTCAAAAATCGCCCCTTGCCCTAATGAATACTTTCTGATGCCTTCTGCCTACTGCCTGATGCCCAGGTTAACTCACCCCAAGTCCTTTAGATTACAACATGAGGCCTTCTGTCCCGAATGCACCATTCCCCCAAAAGTTGCCTCTCTGCCTCAATTTCATAGTCTATTGTTGCCTGAAATAAAGGCAATGGACAGAGGTTACCATGAAAACGAGATTCTCTATCATACTAGGATTGTTCACAGCCATTGGCGCGGGTTTTCTGAGTCATCCGGTGCAGGCAGAACCCCCGAGCATGCGCTTTGAAGCCCAGAGTACCAACACACCGAGTGCAGGCGCCAAACGCGTTATCGAGACGGAATCAAACGCAGAGGTACAGAAACCAGCCCCCATCGACGTCTCTGCCGAAGAGACGCCCGAAGCAGTCCCTGCCCCCATTTTGCCAGGCCCCGTTAGAACCATCGTCATCGATCCCGGGCACGGCGGCACGAATGAAGGCGCAATAGGGGTCGCCAAAATTCACGAAAAACATCTGACTTTACAGGTTGCGCTCATGCTCGCCGATCGGCTTCGAAAGGCCATGCCCGACGCCCAGGTCATCCTGACAAGGGAACGCGATGTCGCGATGTCACTGGCAGAGCGCATCGAAGTTGCCAACCGCGTTCACGCAGATCTCTTTTTAAGTCTGCATTTTAATAGTTCGACAAATCCCGAAGCCATCGGCTTTGAAAGCTTTTGGGTCGGTGACTTTTGGGAAGCCGACATGAACAAAGCCGGAACAGAAATCACCGATGAAATCCGCACTCAGCGCGAGCATGCTGGCGCACTGAGCATGCGCATGGCCGAAAAATTCAATCGCTCGATGCGCCACCGTTTCGCTGTACTCGATCGCGGCGTCAAACCCGGTGATTATACGGTCCTGACCCGGGCAGAGGTCCCTGCTGTCGTACTGGAACTCGCCTTTTTATCCCACGCGCGGGAGGGCATCGAGACCGTGACTGCCACCAATCGCGCGAAACTCGTGGATGCTCTGACCGATGCAGTCTTGCACTATACCTACGACAAGGAATAGCATATTATTTGTGCGGCGTATTGAACCCGATGAGACGTGTCGTAACACGTCTCTCGGGGAGATAGCCGCACGGCGCAAGGCGTATCGCAAAGCGATAGCCGCGCCCACATATTATCAGCACCATCCCAGTACAGACGTTCGAAGGAACGTCTCTCTTGTTCCATGGAACGTCTCTCTTCTTTCTATTTAAAGGATTATTATGGCTTCTACCATTGATGAAATTACGATCGACTATACGGACGAAGACGGCCAGCAAATCATTAAACAGCTCGATAAGCAGGTGCTCTCCAAAGGTGCCTGGACGACGATCATGTTTTTGTTCGTAGAATGGGACCGCCGCAAAGGCGCATGGGGCGCACCCAAAGCTCGAATTGACCGCTTCCAGAAAAAAAATGGCGAATACCGTTCGCAATCCAAATTTAAGTTCACGTCGGCCAAACAGGCAAAACAGATTATGGACGTTTTTCAGGGATGGATGGATTCCGGCGCATTTACGGGCGAAGAAGAATAAACGCGAACGAAGCAAAAAACATTTGATATTTTTGCACCTGCGTTTAGATTGCCTTTCGTTTTGCAGGCAACCGACCTGCGCTATTGTGAAGGAGAAACTTACATGTCTTTTTTAGACGCCATACGCCGATTTTTAAAGCCAACGCCGCAGGAAAAAGCCGCAAAGCTCAGAAAACGCATTCTCAATATGTACGGTCACCAGGATGACCGCCGCTATGCCATCGATCAATTAGCCGCCCTCGGGCCAGAACTTGCACCAGAACCCCTCATCGAGCGCTTTACCGTGCACTGCGATAATGGCACATACGATGCAGACGAAAAAAATCTCGTCAAAACGTACCTCGTCAATCTCGGTCAGGCAAGCATCGAGCCGCTCAAAAGATATCTGCTCAACAACGACAAGGATTTTAACTGGCCATACCGGACACTCGCCGAATTGCTGACGCACGAAGAACTCGTCGAGTTCATCGTCAAGCTTCTCAACACGATTGGCCCCGAATACGTGCGCGATCCCGAACGCAAAGAACAGCTCATGCTCATCTCGAAATCGTTTAAAGAAGAGAGCATCTGCCTGGCCATCCTGCCCTACCTCGGCGACCAGAATGAAACCATCCGCTTTGTAACAGCCGATACGGTCATCGAGCAGGCACATCCAGCCGGCATCGAGGCTTTAGCCAAACGCCTGACCGAAGAAACGAGCCAGCGCGTTTTAACGTTGATCGCAACGGCATTTCGTGACAAAGAATGGAAAGTCGACGAGGCACTTCGTTCGGCAGTTTCAGAAAAATTGCCCGATGGATTCCGCATCAACGACAAAGGGATGATTATTTAACCAGGACTATGGCATGAAACGCATTGGAATTCTCTTATTGGCACTCGCATTGAGCGGCTGTGGCACTACACAAAAGACCGTCTTTAAGGGCGAGCCCAACAGCGAGGCCGAAGCGGCATACCGCAGCGCCGTCCAAACGCTCGAAAGCGGGTCTTACGAAGATTCCATCAAAGATTTCCATGCGATAAAGCTCAAATACCCTTATGCGACGCGCTGGGCAACTCTATGCGATTTGCGCATAGCCGATGCCTACCGCGAAAGCGGCGATTACGCCCAGGCAGCCGTGACCTATCAGGCTTTTGTGCGCACGTATCCCGCGCACGCCGATGTCGCTTATGCGACATATCAGGCCGCCAACTGTTATTATGAACTCATGCCGAGCAATTTCTTCATCCTGCCCGATCCATGGCAGCGCGATCGCAAATCGACGACTCAGGCAGAAACCGCTCTGGGCAGCTTCCTGCGCCGCTATCCCGACGATCCCAATGCACCCAAAGCGCGCGAGCAGTTTGCCGAAGTTCAGCGAAGACTCGCCAATCATGAGCTCTACGTCGCAGAATACAACTTCAAAAACGAAGCCTATCAGGGTGCCATCAATCGCCTGACGGGACTTGTCGAAAAATATCCCGATGCCGAAGTGACGCCCAAAGCCCATATTCTGCTGGCGCACAGCTACCTCAAACTCAAAGATCCCATCTCGGCAAAAAAAGTTTTGTCCCAGCTGACCGAAAAATATCCAGATTCCGATTACGCCACGGATGCACGCAACTGGATATCCCAAAATCCTGATGTGCCTTAATTAATAAGATGTGCCTTAATAAATGGACGCGGCCTGCCTACGGCACGGCCTGCGTTCGCCGCTATGGCCGCCGCAGGCGGCCATACGCGCCTCAGGCGCGGCTATTTGCAATACGCCGCGCCACATTTGCTTGGAGATTATCCCCTCTTGTGATAGAATACTGGATCGTTGCCACAGACATCAAAAAGCTGTGCTATCACATTCGCAATGTATAGAAAAATGGCCATCATCCATGGCGATGATATTTGAATGAAGAGGAGTGTATTATGGGTTCGAGTTTACAAAAAAGACCAACCGGAACACCTGAAAAACTGGGTATCGCAGGAAGTCTGATTGGCGGAGGCGTCATTGGGTACTTTTTGACCTGGCTTATTGGGGTTCCCATCATGCTCATCGGCGGCGGTTATTTTCTTTTTAAACTCATGAAAGTTTATGCCGAAACCGGAAGACGATTTTAAATTACACAACACACCTACACACCCCCCACTCACTCACATCCACCCCAAATCCTTCAGGATTTTGCTTCATTTGCGTGTAGTCAATGGGGGATAAAAATGATATTTTGAGACGTCTTTTTACGAAAGAAATTAAAGGGCGTCTTTTTTTTGTTTAAGGAGTTTTAAATGATCAATAAGGCGATTTTAGTTGGTCGATTAGGTGCCGAGCCCGAAATCAAAGCAGCTCAGAGCGGCAAAACCGTATGCCGATTCAGACTGGCCACGGACACAGGATTTGGGCAGAATAAAAAAACAGACTGGCACAGCATCGTATGCTTCGACCGTCAGGCCGATTTTGTCCGCAATTACCTGCACAAAGGCTCGCTCGTTTACGTCGAAGGCCGCATCTCCTATGGTCAGTACGAAAAGGACGGTGTAACCCGCTATACGACAGATATTATTGCAAATACCGTACAAAGCCTCGGCAAAAACGAAGGCCAGAGCATGGGCGCAGGCAATTTTGACCCCAACATGTACGACACGCCTGCATACAACAGCGCACCGTCATACAACAGCGCTCCGACGTACAGTGCACCAGCACCATCCGCGCCAGCCCCAGAGCCCGACGCTTTCGGTGGCGAGGGCATCACGAACGACGAAATCCCATTTTAATTTGTAATGTGTCATTTTTTACAAACGGATTTGCCCAAGGCTGCAGCCTTCGCGTTTTGAGAGGTTAGTGGTTAGTGGTTAGTTTTTTTACAACTCCTAAGGATTAATCTTTAACATGGAGGCATGAGTTCTAAAAAGTGAGCAGCGTTAGCTGCGAACAAATCCGTTTGTTAAAAAAATTAAACTGTGAGCAGCGTTAGCTGCGAACAAATCCGTTTGTTAAAAAAAATCCAAACATCCGCAACATTGGTTGCGAAATTTTTTTGTTCATACACTGTTTTCACAAAGGAGAATCCCATGTCAGTTCTTAAAATCGGTCCAGACAAGAAAGGTAACATCGCAATCTGTGATAATGGCAAAGTCATTTTCTATGGCAAAGAGGAGAATGCCCCCAAAGTTGATATCTGCGAAGTGCTCGAAGCCAAAGATGCAGAGATTCTCCCCGGGTGGGTATGTGCACATACGCACATGTACAGCGCCCTTTGCCCTTATGGCATGCCTGCCCCCAAAAATGCCCCCGAGAATTTCACTCAGATTCTCGAGCGCGTCTGGTGGCGTCTTGACCGTGCAATTGACAGAGACATCCTGCGTGCATCAGCTCGCGTCTATACCGCAGAATGCCTGCTTCAGGGAACGACGTCGATCGTCGATCACCACGAATCCCCTGATTTTATCGAGGGATCGCTCGATGTCCTCGCCGACGGCCTCGCAGAATTTGGTGCACGCGGCATCCTTTGCTACGGCGCGACCGACCGCAATTATGGCAAAAAAGAAGGCAAACGCGGCATCGACGAATGCGTCCGCTTCGTCAAAGAAAACAAACGCCCCCTCGTCAAAGGCACGATGGGCCTGCATGCCCAGTTCACATGCTCGGATGACACGGTGAAATACTGCGGCGACAAAGCCCGCGAACTCGGCGTCGGCATTCAGGTCCACGTCGCCGAAGGTGCCGCAGACGTCGAAGATGCCATGCGACGCGGCTTCAAATCCCCCATCGATCGCCTCGAAAAACTCGGTTGCATCGTTCCCAATTCGATTTACATTCACTGCATCCACATGTCCTCCGAAGAAACCAAACGCGGTGCAGATCAAGGCCTCTGGTTCGTACAGAATCCGCGCTCGAACAACGGCAACCAGGTCGGCTGGCCATACAATCTCAATTATGCACAAAAAGTTGCCCTCGGCGTCGATGGCTGGTCCGGTGACATGATCGTCGAACGCGATGCCGGTCGCAAACTCGCCCTTGAAAACGGCGATGATCCCATCAATATCGACCACCGCCTCTACAGCGGATGGCGCATGATGGGCGATTTCTTCGACGCAGAATTCGGTCCGCTCAACGACGTTCACAACTGCCGTCGCTCTACAAAATCCTCGGTTGCCGACCTGCGCATCGTCGATGACAAGGGCGTCCGCCATACCGTCGTCGACGGCAAGGTCGTCGTCCGCGATCGCAAGCTCGTTCACGGCGATATCGACCAAATCCGCAAAGAAGCCCAGGAACAGGCCAACCGACTCTGGGAACGCATGATCAAATATCCCGAAACCTACGAATATCACTACGACGATTAATAGGCATTACAAAGGTGGGATTCCATATATCCCCGGCATCCCACCTGCCAAACTATTGAATTGCAAATGTAAGAGATATTTTGTGGAACCACTACGGAGTTCGTTTTTGGGGGATTCCATCGATCCCCCGACTAACCTTGAAGCCCTACGGGCTTCTGTTGATGGTAATATCTATGATTTATGCAATTAAACACTATTAGTAAGGGACAAAAACGATTCGACCAATTGTTACAAAAAAGCCCATACAACTTCGATTTTTGCAGCCCCGGTTGTCGAACAGCATTTTATACATCCTCATAGGAACGCTACTGAGCAGGAGAAACAATATGAAATTAGTTATCCAGGTTATATCATTATGTTTTTTTCTCCTGCTTTGTACAAATGCTGCCTTTGCCCTGGATGCCGAGCCCCAAAACAGCCATGTCGTTTTAAATACCACAACAAACACAGTAGAAAATACCGCTGAGCAAAACTACGAGAATTATGAGTTTTATAAAGAAACCCTGATGGATATGCAAAGAGAGTCCAAACTCTATAAAGGCTTCGGCTGGGGATTATTTGGCACTGGTTTGGCAATGGGAATTGCGGGAATCACAGTAATGCTCTATTATGGATTTGAATATAACGACAAAAAAAACAAATTCGATAGTATTGGAGAATCTAAGCCTATCAACAAAAATTATTATGATGTAAGAGTCACTACAGGAGATGCTCTAACGGGTATTGGAACCCTATTCACCCTTACAGGTATTGCATTGCTCATTGCCGAAGCCGTAAAATTTGCCCCACTGCGAAATACTCAGATTGCAGGCGATTTTATCTTTCATCCAGAATTTTATATGACGCCCGAAATGTCCGGCATTGGCATCAGCGGTCATTTTTAATCCACTTTCCTAACGTATGAAATCATTGACTCAAACGATAACCTCAATTCTCGGTGCCATCACATCAATCGCAGGGATCGGTTTGTCATTAGATGGCTGCGACTCACCCAAGCTTTATGGTCCGCCACCTGATATCTACGGACCTCCTCCAGACGTCAGGTGTTGTGACGAATTCAACCAGCCATTCTATGAACGTTGCATAAAGGCTTATGAAGAAAAAGGCATTTGCATCGCAGACCAATTGAGAAAGGAAACAGGACAAGCAGGGGAGAAAGGAAAATGAAAAAGCATTTATTCATGTATGTGGTATCAATCTGTACCATCTCTTTTGTCATTTCTGTAATGACCGGCTGCAATCTCTTCAATTCGGCAGAAAACACCGAAGACAGCCCTTCCCAGCTCGGTAATATCGTCCCCTCTCTGACGAATGAAGCCGAGGCCAAACCCACCAAAAAGAAAGCAGACCTGTACAAACTCGTCGATCCACAGACGATGGAGCAAGTCCTGCAGTACAAGCCGCCCGCAGGCTGGATGACGGGCGGCAAATCCGTATGGAATCCACAAAATCCATCGGCCCCCCATTTCTTCTATATTTATGCAGTTTCGCCCGATGCCACCATGAAGTTTCTCATGTCATCCAATATACAATTCGGAGGTCAGGGCAAAATCGACCAAAATCCCATGCTCAACCCAAACACCCTGGGGGAAAAGTTGTTTCTTCCGGGTGCCAGTCATGATTACAATCTGAGCAATGTACAAATTGTCGAGGCTTTGTATGAACAGGCTCCCGACGCCGCCCAAAGACAGCAAAATCATATACAGCAGGGTGCAGCCATGGGCATGCGGTTTAGCGACATTCGATGCGTGAACTACAAACTCAAGGTCAAAGGTACCCGCGATGGCAAGGATTATTACGTCATTTACCTCGCTCCACTGGACATCGTCGAAATGCAGTCCGGCATGGGCTTCATTCATACCGCCGAAATGAACTCCGGCGTCTCGTTCGGAGGCCCTGTCGGCACCGAATCAAAACTCGAAAAAATCACCGAGACTGCCCTCAAAACACTCGAATTCAATCAGAATTTCCTCAAACTGCGCCAGGAAACCGCGCAAATCCTGACCCAGCAGTCCATCGCAGCCGCCAATCAAAAATGGGAAGTTATCCGACAACGCCACCTGCAGAATATGCGCGACAGCGATCAGCGCCTCAATGATTTCCTCGAAAAATCCGACCGCGATCACAAACGCGTCATGGGCGGCGGCGGCTCCGGCAGCTCAGGTTCCGGTTCCATGCTCGACAAATGGGATGAATATATCAAAGACGTCGATCGCGTCGATAATCCCAACGGCGGCGAAATGTATATCGACAATCGCTACGATCACGCTTGGATTAATTCCGACAATGAAATTATGTACATGGACAGCGGCAGCTTCAATCCCAACGAAAATGCGGCATTCAATAACCGCGAGTGGAAACGGGTAAGATAGACAATTGTATTGATATTTTTTTGTATGAGGCGCGGCTATCGGCCTGTGGCCGATACGCCTGCACCGCTCGCCTATGCGCCTTCGGCGCATACGGCTCGCTTCTACGATTTTACATACCGCTTGATCTTGACCTATCCCTGTTTTAGTTGACACTTTAAAAATCCCTGATTCAGAGCGTGAATATTACATCCAGCAAATTGAAGGAAAGAAAGGATCATGAGCCATGTGGATATCATGATTTGGGTCGTGTAAAATAGGTTCGCGCGGCGTATTGGCAAAGCCAATAGCCGCGCGCAAAAGGGCGTATGCGCCTAATCGCGCCGTGCGGTCCGCACGGCGCGATTGGCGCATAGCCCGATGCAGAGACGTGTCGTGACACGTCTCTGGCGTTGCCGTATGCGCATGAGACGTGTCACGACACGTCTCCACTGCGCATAGGCACGCCCATAAAATAATATATATTAATAACACCGTGATTTTAATTCATCCAGATAGACGGCGGCAGTTTCGGTGAGGGCTTCGGATTCAGATTTGGTCAGATAGCGGACGAGTTTTTTATCCTGTCGAATGGTATATTGTTTGGGATGCATCGTAATGAGGCTGACGAGTTTGGCGGGATCGAGGCGCGAATTGTCTCCGAGGTCGAGTATAATCGATGTATAATTGGCATCCATCGACTTAATTTTGAGATCGGACAACATAATTTTGAGCTCGAATGTATCTTTGAGATTATAAGCTTCTTTGGGGGCCGGGCCGAAGCGATCGAGTATTTCCCCAAAGATTTCGTAGAGCTGGGCGACGGTTTCGGCATTGGCCAGGCGTTTGTAGAATAGGAGCCGCATTTGTACATCGACGATATAATCTTCGGAGAGATAGGCCGAGAGCGGCAGATTGACTTCGGATTCGACGTTGAAGTCGGTCGCCTGCCCCTGGAGCGATTCGACGGCTTCCTGCATGAGTTCGGCGTACATATCGAGGCCGACCGAGGCGATGTTGCCGCTCTGTTCGGCGCCAAGAATATTGCCGCAGCCGCGCATTTCGAGGTCGAGATAGGCAATTTCGAGGCCCGACCCGAGTTCAGTGAGGCGTTCGATGGCCGAGAGGCGTTCGCGGGCGATGTCGCTCAATTCTTCGCGGCTCGTGAGCAGATAGCAGTAGGCGCGTTCGGACGACCGGCCCACGCGGCCGCGGATTTGGTACAACTGCGCCAGGCCAAAGCGCTCGGCATGCGAGACAATCAGGCAGTTCGCCGAGGGAATGTCGATGCCCGATTCGATGATCGTCGTGCACAGCAAGACATCGACTTCGTGATGGATGAAGCTGAACATCGCTTTTTCGAGGTCTTTTTCGTCCATCTGGCCGTGGGCGACGGCGATGCGGGCTTTTGGCGCGAGTTTTTGGATGCGGTCGAAATATTGGGGCAATTCTTCGACGCGATTGTGCAGGAAATAGACCTGGCCGCCGCGGGCGAGTTCGTTTTCGATGGCTTCGGCGATAAGGTTGTCGGACATTTTGGCGACGAGCGTGTGAATGGCGAGTCGGTCGCTCGGGGGCGTTTCGATGACCGAGAGGTCTTTGAGGCCGCCGAGGCACATCTGGAATGTACGCGGAATCGGGGTCGCCGTCATCGTCAAGCAGTCGATGCCATTGGCGAGGCTTTTGATTTTCTCTTTATGGGCAACGCCGAAGCGGTGTTCTTCGTCGACGACGAGGAGGCCGAGGTTTTTAAAGACAACATCTTTCGAGAGCAGGCGGTGCGTGCCAATGACGATGTCGACTTTGCCGACTTCGAGATCGGCCAGGATTTGCTTGACTTCCTTGGGTTTGCGGAAGCGATTGAGCGATTCGATGTGTACGGGATGCGTGTCGAATCGCTTGAGGAAATTTTCGTAATGCTGTTCGGCCAGAATCGTCGTAGGCACGAGGACGGCGACCTGTTTGCCGTCGAGTACCGCGCGCATCGCGGCGCGCATGGCGACTTCTGTTTTGCCAAAGCCGACATCGCCGCATATCAGGCGTTCCATCGGGCGCGGCTTGTGCATATCGGCGAGTACAGCTTCGATGGCTTTGGCTTGATCCGGGGTCTCTTCGTAGGGGAAATCGTCTTCGAATGCCTGGAAGAAAGGATCGCGCTCGGAGAATGCAAATCCCGTGCGGCTTTGGCGCTTGGCATAGAGATCGATGAGGTCTATCGCGAGTTTTTTGACGTTCTGGCGGACTTTTTCTTTGGTGCGTTCCCAGGCACCGCCGCCGAGCTTGTCGAGTCGCGTTGGTTTTTCGGCACCCGCATATTTTTGGACACTCTTGAGGCGCTGCACCGGAATGTAGAGCTTGCCGCTCTCGGCGTATGTAATATGTAGGAAATCGCCGGTAATGCCGCCAACCGTAAGCGTGACGAGGCCCTGGTATTGGCCAATGCCGTGATCCGAATGGACGACGTAATCGCCGGCTTTGAGATCCCTAAATGAAGTCAGAACATGGTGATCGTCGAGTTTTTTGGCGGCACTGCGCTGGGTTTTAACGCCAAAGATTTCGGATTCAGTAATAATCGCAAGGGATTTGAGCGCATGACGGCAGCCCGACGAGAGATTACCCTGATAGAGCGTGACACCGCGCGCAGGGGGCTGGCGGTCGATCGTGCAATCGAAGGGCTTGGTCGAAACCTGAACCGGGATGGACAGCGGGCGAAATAATGCTTTGAGACGCTCGATCATGCCGCTCGAATGGGCGACAATCGCAATTTCACCATAAATGCTCTGCCATTCGGAAAGATAATCGACAAACGCCTTGAGAAAATCCTCGCTGCGCTGCGCACTCATCTGACGACGCTGCGCGACGAGATCGTTGTTATCTAGGGAGTCAAACCAAGCAATGTTATTCTGGGGCTCTGCCCCAGACCCCGGTTTTTTCTGGGGCTCTGCCCCAGAC
>DGWW01000203.1:7516-12276 GCA_002395385.1 Myxococcales bacterium UBA4248 | reverse complement strand
ACCCGATGACATTCAACCGGACAAAACCGATCCCCCAAAAGGCACACCGGATAAGTCAGGATCGGTCATAAACCAGGCCAATAAGAACGCCGCACAGAATATTTTAAAGGTGCTTAGCCATAAATAAAGAGCAGTTAGCAGTTAGCAGTTAGCAGTTAGCAGTTAGCAGTTAGCAGTTAGCAGTTAGCAGTTAGCAGTTAGCAGTTAGCAGTTAGCAGTTAGCAATGAATGAGCTCTTTAATTTATTCCTAAAGAATGAATTTTTTAGCGTCAGAGTCTCACCTTTGTTCTGCATTCCAATTGCTCACTGCTCACTGCTCATTTGAACGTCATTCTCTTTAGTTTTAGAGTCACATTCGAGAATGGCATTCCAATTGCACATTGCTCACTGCTCATTATTTCATGGCCCACCCGCGTGCGACGCATGCATTGGCAACGCGTTCGATGGCGATCATGTAGGCAGCATCGCGCATGTAGACTTTCTTGTCGACGGCCATTTCATGCACTTTGGCATAAGCCGAAGCCATCTTCTGGTCGAGTTTTTCGAGAACTTCTGCTTTCTCCCAGAAATAGTTCATGTTGCACTGAACTTGTTCGAAATATGAGCAGGTCACGCCGCCGGCATTGCACAGGAAATCGGGAATCAGATAGATACCGCGGGCTTTGATGACTTCGTCGGCTTCGGGCGTCGTCGGGCCGTTCGCACCTTCGGCGATGATCTTGACCTGTTTCGAAATTTTTTCGACATTGCCGGCGTTGATCTGATTTTCGAGGGCAGCCGGAATCAGAATATCGACATCCTGCGAAATCCACTCCTCGCCCGGCAGAATCTCATACCCCTTCGCCTTGGCCTGAACTTTGTCGATCTCGCCATGTTCGTTGCTTATGGCTTTGAGTTCGACGATATCTACGCCCGATGCGCGTTTGAAGGTGTACGAGCATTTGTCGGTGTTGTCCCAGCAGGAGACGCACACGATCTTGCCGCCCAGGCTCAGATAGCGTTCACAGGCATAATAAGCCACATTGCCGAACCCCTGGATCGATGCCGTCGTCTTGGCAATGTCGATGCCGAGATTCTTGCAGGCTTCCTTGAGGGTACAAATGACGCCATACCCCGTGGCTTCGGTACGGCCCAGCGATCCGCCGCTTCCTACGGGTTTCCCCGTAATGAAGCCGGGGAATTTACCGTGATGAATCGCCTCGTATTCATCGAGCATCCAGATCATGTGGTAGCCACGCGTATTCATGTCGGGCGCGGGAACGTCCTGAACCGGGCCAACTTCCGATGCCAGCGCACGCACCCATGCACGGCACAGCCTTTCCTGTTCCGTCATCGAAAGCGTATGCGTATCGCAGTCGATGCCGCCCTTGCCGCCGCCAAGAGGAATATCGACCACCGCGCATTTCCACGTCATCCACGTCGCCAGCGCGCGCACTGTATCAATCGTCTCACCCGGCGCAAAGCGGATGCCGCCCTTGCAGGGGCCGCGGCCATCGTTGTGCTGAACACGGAAACCCTTAAAAACTCTCATCGAACCGTCATCCATTCGAATCGGAAGGCTGACCACAAACTCGCGCATCGGTTCGCGAAGCAAAGCGCGAATGCTGCTGCTCAAATTGAGCTGCTCAGCCACTTTGTCAAACTGTTTCTGTGCCATTTCGAAAGGATTAAATGCCATGATGATACTCCCTTTTTGGTTAAACTGCGTCCACTATGGACGCCTTGTGGGCGCTTTTGCCCTTGACATAGTTCGCCCTTTTAACACCCTGGCACGTGTAAATCAAACGGATTGTCGAAGATAATTCCAAATATTTTTAACATTCCGAATGTAATACAAACTTTTACATGTATGCAAAACAACGTTCACCAACGACAAGTGGTCGTTACTTTTTTACTGACCGCCTGCTATTGCCCCGCAGGGGCAATACGCGCGGCGTGCGGCGCTATTAAAAAGGGCGACCACAATGGGTCGCCCTTTTTAATACGCACCGCAATTTGGATCAATGCACACCTAGTTGATCTCCGGACCATTATCCAATACAGGCGGCACCAGGAAATAGACCACACGCTCGCTCAGTGTCGAGCCGTCGCCTTTGATGGCAATTTTGGCCTTTAAGACCTGAGGCTCATCCTTGGCGGGAATGGTGGTATTGATATCGACGGGTTTCAAATCATAGCAGACAACCCGGCCCGGCAGCAATGCGGAAATGCCCTCAAACTGACCTGCAACAATATTGTCGATTTTCGTACAGGTCTTGCCCTCGATGGCTGTGTCGGTAATATTGACCTTCAGGCTGTCAATAAGTGATGCGGCACCCGCGTCGATATCGCTGGCTTCTGTCGTGATAACGAGTGGTTTGTTTTGCGAAATCGAGATAATGGCTTTTTTGGTAGCATCCACGATGCCCGAACCATCACATTTGATCAAAAAATCACTCGTATTAAGCCCATTTCCCTCAATGACAGGTGTAAGAACGTTGATTGCTCCAGGTTGCGATGAGGCTTGCCCCCAGAAGCCGATAACGTTGACCCGTTTTGAACGGGCATATTCTCCGGTTTTGATGGCAAGCTGCCTGTCGTGTTCGGTTAGTGAGGGGGTATGATTATAATCCTTGTCACCATTGGAAACATCAGGGCAAACATTATCTTGAACGCTACCTTCATCGGTCAGGACAACGAGCGTTCTGATGGCATTATCTCTGAAGCCAATACATGTATCTCCCGATGAGCAGGGCTGGCCTTTAGCACTCCTAGATTTACAGACCTTGCCCTCACCAGTTTCAGCATTAGTTGCAAGTGAGCAGTAGATGGCATCCCAAGCATTTTCATAGCTGCCCCCAGGATAATAATAATTGCCAAGAGCAGTTACTGTTGCATTGATATCAGAACTTATATTTTGGAGAGAATGGAAGAAATTACATCCGCACCATGTTCCAACGCCTGTCCACATATCTGTCACACATCCACCAGTTTTTTTGGTTGGATCTTCCACACATCTGTTAGACGTCACTGAACAGATTGAATCAACAATGCCGTGGTCCGCGCAATCCTTATCTTCTTTGCATACAAAACTGCTGTCTTTGACTTTGCATTGCAACGAATCAAACAGCGTACTAATATTATTTTTAAGAGCAGCATATTCATCCGTTGTTGAACCAGATGTGTCAATGGCAAAATACACATCCACCACCTGTACCGATGTCGAGAACGAAAGAGAGCCTTTTTCGGGACTGCTTTGCTTTTGATAAGGCACTTTAAAGACGAAGTTGCCTTTTTTCTCCGGGTTATCAGCGACATCTAAGGGATTGGTTCCGGCTCCGATTTCGACGAGGTCCGACGCGCCATCCCCATCACTGTCTTCGTTATAGGGATCCAGCCCTTTTTCCTTTTCATATTTATCCGACAAGCCATCGCCGTCGCTGTCGATATCCAGATAATCGGGAATCTCATCTTTTGCATCGGTATCTTTATCGGTATCGACACAATCCGTGAAGTACTCTATATCATTGATAACCGTTTTATTCCCGCGGCATTCTTCATTGTCAGGGATGGTATCGCCGTCACTGTCCTTCGAATAACGGGCATAGTACTCACCCTGAATCCAATCCGCCTCGATGAGATCGAGAATCGTATCACCGTCACTGTCGACATCCAGATAATCGGGCACACCATCCTTATCACAATCGATCGGATTGTCGGCAGTCCCCTGCTCATCGGGAATGGTATCGCCATCGCAGTCGCCGGCAAACTGAGTTGGCCCAATCTTATCAGAGCCACTCACCAACCCTACGATTTCGCTCATATCCTCCTTGCCGTCGCCGTCATTATCATTTGAGATATAATCAGGTGTTCCATCGCCGTTTGTGTCGTGACACACGATAAAGGCTCCAGATTCGTCTTTTACGACATCTTGAGCACATGTCCCGCCATTGCTTTCGTCGGCACCACAGCACTCGATGGTATCCGAGATGCCATTGCCATCCGCATCGACAATGAGGTAATCATAACCATAAAAACCACTGGTTATGGGCTCGGTACCGGAGCATCCGTCCGTGCCGCCCTCTATGCGATCGGGAATGGTGTCATTATCGCTGTCGAGATCCTGATAATCGGGCGTACCATCGCCATCCGTATCGCGATTTTCGGCTTTGCCTTCGAATTCATCCGAAATTCCATCACCATCTTCGTCGGGCGCGGAACACGGCTCAACTTCTGGTTCGGGGGGATCTGCAGGCTTGCAATTCTCATCGCCTTCCTTGCAAGTTTCCTCTGTGGGCTTGCAATTCTCATCGCCTTCCTTGCAGGTTTCCTCGGCAGGCTTGCAATTCTCATCGCCTTCCTTGCAAGTTTCCTCTGTGGGCTTGCAATTCTCATCGCCTTCCTTGCAAGTCCCGTCATCGGGTTTCGAAACCTCGCCACCATTTCCACCATTTCCACCATTTCCACCATTCACCGACATTGTCGAGGAATCACCGCACCCGTAAAGACTCATGCAACCGGCAAATGCACAAATAACTGTCAGAAATCGCGTTTTAATTCTCATCTGTTCTCTCCATATTCAGTAAAAGAAAAACCAAATACGCACCTTGTTCAATTTTTAAGAAAATAATCTCGCAAGTCAAGGGAAACGAAAAAAAACATGCGCGGCGTATGGCGCACGCCATAGCCGCGCAACCGGCGTGCGTATGGCCGCCAGGCCATAGCAGCCGGAACGAAAAAAAAACGCGGCGTATCCTGTAGGGGCGACCCCGTGTGGTCG
>DGWW01000203.1:0-7410 GCA_002395385.1 Myxococcales bacterium UBA4248 | reverse complement strand
GACGTGTCGCGACACGTCTCAAGGCGAGAAACCTTATTGTTTTTCGTATTCAGGCGGAACCAGGAAGTAGGCCACGCCGGAATTAAGGACGGAACCGTCGCCGAGCACCTTGACGCGGGCTTTGTAAATTTTAGGTACCTTGTTGTCGGGCTCGAAAATGTCCTGGTTCTGGACGGGGATGACGTCGTAGCAGACAGACACACCCGGTTTTAATTTGTCAATGCCCTGGAATTTTGTACCATTAATACCAGTGACTTTAGTGCAATTTCTGCCGTTCACTGGAGTAGTGGTGGTAACATTAACAACTAGTCTATCGATGAGTTTAGCTGCATCCTTGTCGATATCTTCAGCATTGGATGTGATGACCAATTCCATTGACCCTGCTAGTTTGCGCACCATGTCGATAGTGACGGTTTCAATCGTCGCATCTGCAATTTGAGCGATATATAGCTTGTTCAACTCGTCAGTGGTAATGCTTTGACAATTGGCAGCACAGACACCTGTTGGGCACGAACCGGCCTCACAGGCAACCTGTTTAATGCCGTTATCCCGTGCAGAAGTTGATCCCCATAATCCGATATATCTAACTTTATCCTTTTTAAGGATAGCACCGACATCTCCAGCATTAGAGACTTTATAATTACCGCTGTTGGAATTAGCTTCATCACCTGCCTGGATATATATTTTAACAGCATTTGGACGATATCCGACACAGCCGACACGCCCTGAGCCGCTATAACAATGGATTGTACTGGTATTTGTACAATATGTCGTACCACCGACAGCACATGCAGGCGGTTGAACACTATTTTCACTGGTACCATGACCATTAATGACGACATTGCCGGCTGCTGTCACAGTTACATCAGGGTCGCTTTGTAAAGATACAGCGTTTTCAAACCGATTGACATTGCCCCACCAACCGATACCAGTCCACATATCAGCAAAACAACCTTTGCCATCACTACCTACTTTAGGACTTACAATACACCGTTTGTTCTCACTGCAAATAGAAACACCACCATTTAAGTCGGAACAATCATTATTGTCCTCGCATGCACGGCCCAAGTCGGCACACTGCATTGTGTCGAGCATGGACGGCAATTTATTCTGGATTGTCTTGATTTCAGTTCCCATAGAACCGCTTGTATCAATAGAGAAATAGATATCAAGGGTCTGGACAGAAGTTTCAAAGCTCAACGTCTGTTTATCTGGTGTGGTTGCAGCTTTATAAGGCGTCACAAAGACGAAGTCACCGCGTGTAACGGGATTGTCTTTTGGATCCTTTATCGCCGGGCATTTGCATTTGTTCCTGCCAGCTGTAGTAGACAGATCATCGCAGTTGGCACCATCGAGCAGACAAATTGCGTATTCGATCATATCAGGTGTGTCATCGTTATCCGAATCTTCTTTGGTCGGATTCGATCCAAGGACATTCTCGACGCTATCGGGAATACCATCCGAATCGCTGTCGAGTTCGAGATAATCGGGGATGCCGTTGCCATTCGAATCAACGCAGTTCAAATACAAACCGTTGCCATCGAGTACACCGCCGCATTCTACGCCATCGGCAATCCCGTCACCATCGGCATCGGTCATGTAGTGAGAATAGAACTTGCCGCCACTCACGAGGCCCTGGCCTTCATCGACATCCGAAATCTTGTCGTTGTCGCTGTCGACGTCCATATAATCAGGGATCGTATCGCCGTCGCAGTCGATGGGATGATCGACGTCGCCTTTTTTATCCGGCTTGCCATCTTTGTTGCAATCGCCCGAGAATTCATCGGATGCCAGTGTTTTATCCTTGGGATTGACCATGCCGACGATTTCGACCAGATCCGAGATATAATCGCCGTCATTGTCCGAATCGCGGAAATCTTCGTAAGAATCGCCATCGGTGTCGATGCAGCTGGCAAAGAGACCATCTGTGCCGAGCGTTCCACCGCACTCGACAGAATCGGGGATGCCATTGTTGTCGCTGTCGAGATCGAGATAATCGGGGGTGTCGTCCCTATCCGAGTCGATGGGCAATGCGCTCGAGCAGCCGTTGGTACCGCCTTCGATGCTATCGGGAATCGTATCGCCGTCGCTGTCTAAATCCTGATAATCGGGAATGGTATCGCCATCGCTGTCGCGGTTTTCGGCTTTACCCTCGATTTCGTCCGAAATGCCATCCTTATCTTCATCGGGATAGTTGCATTCCTTGTAGGTGACGGGTTTTTCGGGTTCGACCACGACCGAAGGCTCGACGCACATCCCTTCGGCGACATTGCACTGAGTCTTATTATCGGCGCAGTTGACACAATGCACATCCTGCGTACATTGCACGCAGATACCTTTTTCGGCATTGCATACATTCTTGTTATCTTCTTTTTCGGCGCAGTCTGCATCGGTCTCGCACTCGGGTGGCACGACACAGACGTGACTGGCAGTATCGCATTTTTTCTTGCCTTCATTATTGCCAGCACAATCATTATCCGAAATACATTCGACGCAGACGCCATTGTCGATATCGCATGCAATTTTACCTTCGGTATTGTCCACACAGCCCTCGGCATCGACGCACTCGGGGGTATAACATTTCTGTGTGGCAACATCGCACTTAATGCGACCATCTTCTTTGTCGGCACAATCTGCATGTGACTCACACTCGGGCGGTACAACACAGGCATTTGTCTCGACATCGCATTTGGTGCGGCCTTCCACGTTATCTGTACACGCATCATCCTGTAAACACTCGACGCAGATCCCCTTATCGACGTTGCACGTCGTTTTGCCATCTTCTTTATCGGCGCAGTCGTCATTGGTTTCGCACTCGGGTGGGACGATACAAACGTGGTTGTCTGCATCGCATTTCGTCTTGCCATCTTCTGCGCCTGCACAATCTTCGTCAGTGGCACACTCGCTCTGGGGTACATCCACGCACGACTGCGTCATGTCGATCTTGCAGGTACCGGCAAGGCACACGGGAGTTTCGATGAGCTGTTTGCCTTCGTCGCATTTCACATCGAGATTATCGGCAATCAGAATGCCATCGCACTCCTCACCCTCATCCAATTCGCCATTATCGCATTTGGACGGCGCGATGCATACGCCTTCGGCGCTGCATTCGGTCCTGTCGCCTTTGTCGGCACAGTCGTCGTTTGTCGTGCATTCGGGGGTTGCTGCCGGCGCGACGCATACGCCTTCGGCGCTGCATTCGGTCCTGTCGCCTTTGTCGGCGCAATCGGCATTGGTAGCGCATTCGGAGGTTTTAACCGCAGGATTATGGGTTGAGCCGACGGAATCGCCATCATCGCACCCAGAAAAAGCAAAACCAGTAGTGAGTGTACATATTAAAGCGAGTAAGCGTGTTTTATTGTTCATAGTAAAAACTCCTTTTTAATCCACTTGTAAACCTTCGAGCTTGCCAGGAACGATTATTTTAACTTCGCGCGTGCCGAAGAGTAGGCCTGTGGCCGGATTGACGACATCGATATAGGCCGTAAAGATCTGAGGATCCTCAGTTTGTTCCACACAAGAAGCATTTGTATTCTGATTGTAATTTTTGGCATAAACCGTGAATTCCAGTTCTGCACCAGAGAGTTCGTTCGATGTCCCCGGAGCAAAATTGGTAAAGCCATCATTGTAATCGGTTGCGCTGACCATGGCCGGAACGGCCTCAGGATTGCACGATTTTTCGGGTTCGGCACAGGGGGGATTGTATTTGGATGCGACAACCTTCTGAATAAAGCAGGAAGTATCCAGTCTTGTATCATCCGGATCACCCCGGACCACCGTCGAAACATCGTAGGTGCCGTATTTGACGAGTGCGTCGATGCCCTGCGAGACGAATTCGGTCGTCTGCGACTGTTCGCCCTGATAAAAGAGCACGCACTGTTTTTCTTTACCATTGATCGTTTCGGGGGACGTCTCTGTTCCGAGTTTGCACTTCGTGGCAGCAATACTGGCTGTGCTGAATGCGCACAGGGGGACGATTGCATCGGATTCTTTGGCCCATGTGTACATCTGATTGTACTTGTTGGCCTCCTGCTTGCCGACGTACAACGTGATGACGCGAATGCCCAGATCTTTCAATTTGGGGATGAGCACATCCGAATAATGCGGCGCGGGTATTTCTGCCGGTGTATAAGCAATGTTCTCGCTAAATGTATTATAGCTCGTCGATATATCATGCGAAGGTGCATCCGTAATGTGAACGACAACTGGCAGCGTCTCGGGTCTAAAGCCTACGCCGCCCCATGTGCCCTCGACAGAATTGATGCGCGCAGGCACAGAGCCCGTGCTCCAGTTCACACCTTCTCCCGTCGCAATTTGGTAGAGTGATTCCGCACCTGCCTCGGGGACATCACCGCCATTTCGAACTTTAAAGTCGGATTTTTGCGTATAAGCTTTGACCATATCCTTGTCGGTCGTCACCGCACCCAACAGACGGAAAGGCAAATCGCCGCCAGAGCCATAACCGCTGATGGGGAAGTCATCGAACGTCGTCAACGCGAAACCCGCATCCGAAACCATGGCATTCTCGTACACGCCCGTACTGTCGTTTTTCTTTCCCTGAATGGTCTCAATCAGACTCGTCACATTGGACTTAACGTTCGCAATCGCCTCCCCCATCGAAGATGTCGTATCCATGTTGAATACAACATCGAGCTTAGAGACCTGCGGCACAAACACGAGCTGTTGATTTTGCTCGGGTTCATTGGGCGGCAATTCAAAGAAAAAGTCGAAAACATCCTCGACCTTGTTTTTGTCATTACATACGATCTGAGCGTGTGACGTCACCGGCGTTTCTACTGCGCCCTCGATTTTGGTGCACGTTCCGCCGCGTTCCGTGTCTGGCACAACCTTCCCGCTTACAATCGAAAGGCCATTGGCAATCGCCAGGTTGGCAGCAGTCCATTCCGAAAGATCGTCCTCCTTGTCGCCGTCAGTATCCTTGAGCGTCCAATTCGAACCAATCTGGCACTCGATCTTGTCCGCGAGGCCATCGTTGTCGCTGTCGATTTCGAGGTAATCGGGAATGCCGTTGCCGATAGAATCGACGCAACTCGTAAAGAATCCCGACTCGGGCAAGGGGGTTTCTACAATCTGATGATCCTTTGCGCCACATTCCTTCGAATCCGCGATATAACCGCCACATTCGAGCGTATCCGAAATTCCATCGCCATCGGCATCGCTCATGTAGCGCGAAAAGTAGCGGCCTGCCTCTGCCGTCGACTTGCCCTTCGGGTAGTACAGTTTTGGAATGCCCTGCCCCTCATCGGTATCCGAGATACCGTCGTTATCGCTGTCAGTATCCATGTAATCCGGAATGGTATCACCGTCACAGTCGACCGGATTGGCAGCCGTACCTCGGACGTCGGGCATGCCATCGCCATCGCAGTCGCCCGAGAAACGGTTCGATGCATCCAGCTGTTCCTTTTCTGATAGTTTGACCATACCCACGATTTCGAGCTTATCCGAGACATAATCGCCATCGTTGTCCGAATCGAGATAATCCGGGTAACTGTCATCGTCGGTGTCAATGCAGTAAGTAAACAGCCCACTGGCATCTTTGGCATTCAGGCAGGCTTCGTCTGTACCACAGCATTCTTTCGAATCGAGAATGTCATTGTTATCGCTGTCTGTATCGAGATAATCGGGGATTGTATCGCCATCCGAATCGATGGGTGTGGCCCCCGAACAATCATTCGTTCCGGCTTCTAATTTATCGGGGATCGTATCGCCATCGCTATCCGGGTCGAGATAATCGGCTATGGTGTCACCATCGCTGTCGCGCCCTTCCTCTCGCCCTTCGATGTCGTCCGAAATGCCATCTTTATCCTCATCGGGATATTCGCAATCCTTGTAGGTAACCGACGGTTTAACGCAAATCCCCTTGGCAGTGTTGCACTGGGTGTTTCCTTCTGTATTATCGGCACAATCCGCATCCGACTTGCACGACACCGGTGCCATGCAGACGCCTTTTTCGACATCGCATTTCGTCTTGCCATCCTCGCGTCCCGCGCAGCCTTCGTCCGATTCGCACTCGGGAGGCTGCACACAGACGCCATTGACTACATCACATTTGGTCTTGCCATCTTCGCGTTCTGCACACCCCTCATCCGATTCACACTCGGGAGGCAACACACAGACGCCATTGACGACATCACATTTGGTCTTGCCATCCTCGCGTTCTGAACAACCCTCGTCCGATTCGCACTCGGGAGGCAACACACAGACGCCATTGACGACATCGCATTTGGACTTGCCATCCTCGCGTTCTGAACAACCCTCGTCCGATTCGCACTCGGGAGGCAACACACATACACCATTGGCTACTTCGCATTTGGTCTTGCCATCCTCGCGGTCGGCGCAACCCTCGTCCGATTCGCACTCGGGGACAAAACACGTGTTGGTGGCCATATCGCATTGGGTGCGGCCATCGTCATTGAGTTCACAATCCGCCTTAGTGTTGCATTCGACGCATTTTCCTGCTTCGACATTGCATAGCGTTCGCCCATCTTCATTGGCGGCGCAGCCTTCGTCCGATTCGCATTCTCTGGGTATTTCAATGCACGACTGGGTTAAATCTATTTTGCATGTGCCGGCAATGCAAACGGGGGTTTCGACGAGCTGTTTGCCCTCCCCGCAATCCACATCAATCCCCTCGGCAATCAAAAGCCCATCGCATTCCTCGCCCTCGTCGATCTCGCCATTGTCGCACTTCGATGGAACGATGCACACACCATTGACATTGCATTGAGTCTTGTCACCATCTGTGCAGTCAGCATCGATCGTGCATTCTGGCTTCTGTTCGGGAACGACGCACACACCGCTTGCATCGCAATGTGTCTTGTCGCCATCGGTACAATCCGCATCGCTCGTGCATTCGGGATTCTGTACTGGGACCACGCACACGCCATCACTGCATTGGGTCTTGTCGCCATCGGTACAATCCACATCCCTCGTGCATTCGGGATTCTGTTCGGGGACCACGCACACACCGCTTGCATCGCAATGCGTCTTGTCGCCATCGGTACAATCGGCATCGCTCGTGCATCCCACTGGACCATTAGAATCGCCATCATCGCATCCGTAAAAAGACATGCTGGCTGCGAGCGCACATACGAAAGCTAATAAACGCGTTTTTTGTGTCATTGTTTTCTCCATAATATAAAAAAACCAAACCTACTATAAATTTATTAGAAATGCCGTTTTGCGTCAAGCAGAGTCTATTGTTCAGGCCATGGTTATCGACAGTAGAGGTATATGGCTTATGTGGCAGTGGGGCATGCCCCACTGTCACATAAGCCATATATTGTCATTATCTATGTCCAGTACAATAAGAATGCGCAGCCCAAAGTTTCTATTCAGTCGCCAGCCTTGTATGTTTAACAAACAGATTTGTTCGCATCTAACGATGCT
>DGWW01000202.1 GCA_002395385.1 Myxococcales bacterium UBA4248 | reverse complement strand
ATAATATAATCTTTTATTTTTTCTCTTAAATTTGTAACCTCACCTCCCATACTTCCCGTTGTATCCATATTGAACACAACATCGAGCTTCGAAACAGCGGGAACGAACACGAGGGTATCGTTCTTTTCCGCCGCATCGGGCGGCAGCGAGAAGAAGAAGTCGAAGATATCCTTGACGCCGTATTTGGGATCATTGACGAGCTGATCGTGGCTGTTCACCTTAACTTCCGTCGTGGTAACGATTTCGCAGGTACCGCCGCGCGCAGTATCGGGCGTCCTCGATTCGATGACAATAGAGAGCCCATGGCTGATGGCAAAATCGGCAGCCGTCCACTCGGCGAGGTCATCCTCACCATCGCCGTCAGTATCTATCTTCGTCCAGTTCGAGTTGATACTATTTTCAATCTTATCGCTCAAACCGTCGTTATCGCTGTCAAGTTCGAGGTAATCGGGAATGCCGTTACCGATGGTATCTGTACAGCTCACAAAGAAGGAACCCGGAGCGGGTGCAGTCGAACCGTAGCCGCCGCATTCGAGCGCATCGGGAATACCGTCGCCATCGGCATCCGCCGTATAGCGAGAGTAGAAGCGGCCTGGTTCGGGTGTATCTTTGCCCTTGGGATAGTACTGGCTGGCAATGCCCTGTCCTTCATCGACGTCCGCAATGCCGTCGCCGTCGCTGTCGGGGTCCATAAAATCGGGAATGTCATTGCCATCACAGTCGATGGGATGATCCGCTGTGCCGCGCGTATCGGGAATGCCATCATTATTGCAGTCACCCGAGAACTGGTTGGCAGCATCGAGTGCGGCTTTCTCTTTGGGATTGACCATGCCGACGATTTCGACCAAGTCCGAAACGTAGTCGCCATCGTTGTCCGAATCGCGGAAATCCTCGTAAGAATCGTCATCAGTATCGATGCAGCTGGTATAAAGACCATCGCTGCCGAGCGTACCACCGCATTCGACGGAATCGGGAATGCCGTTGTTGTCGCTGTCGAGATCGATATAATCCGGTTTGCCGTCCATATCCGAGTCGATGGGCTGGGCACTCGAACAGCCGTTGGTTCCGCCTTCGATGCTATCGGGAATCGTATCGCCGTCGCTGTCCGGATCCTGATAATCGGGAATGCCGTCGTGGTCGGTATCGCGGTATTCGGCTTTGCCCTCGATTTCGTCCGAAATGCCGTCGCCATCCTCGTCGGGATGCTTGCATTCTTTGTAAGAAACTGCGGGTTTTACGCAAGTGCCGCTCGCCACATTGCACTGGGTATTGCCGTCTGTATTTGCGGCACAATCGGCGTCGGTCTTACAACCACCAGGCAGAACGCACATATTTTTGGTTGTATCACACTGGGTCCTGCCATCCTCGCGTCCGGCGCAATCGGTATCGCTGCCGCAATCGAGTGGCACGACGCATTTGCTAATCGAAGTGTCGCACTGTGTCTTGCCATCCGTGCGTTCTGCGCATTCATCGTTCGATACGCACTCGGGCGGTTCGACGCAGACGTTGTTCGCGACATCACATTTGGTCTTGCCATCCGTGCGTTCGACACACTGTTCGTCTGTGACGCACTCGGGGGCATAGCAGGTCTGTGTGGCAACATCGCACTTGATCTTGTTGTCTTCTTTGTTCGCACAGTCATCATCGGTTTCGCACTCGGGCGGTACCACACAAACGTGGCTGGCCGTATCGCATTTGGACTTGCCTTCGTTGTTATTGGCACATTCATTGTCCGAAATGCACTCTACGCAGAAACCATTTTCGATATCACAGGCGATTTTGCCTTCGGTGTTATCCAAACAACCTTCGGCGTCGATGCACTCGGGGGTATAACATTTCTGTGTGGCAACATCGCACTTAATGCGGCCATCCTCTTTGTCTTCACAATCTGCATGTGACTCACACTCGGGCGGAACGATACAAACATGGTTGTCTACATCGCATTTGGTCCTGCCATCTTCCTTATCTGCGCAGTCGTCATCGGTTTCGCACTCGGGTGGAACGACACAAACGTGGTTGTCTACATCGCATTTGGTCTTGCCATCTTCCTTATCGGCGCAGTCGTCATTGGTTTCGCACTCAGGTGGAACGACACAAACGCGGTTGTCTACATCGCATTTGGTCTTGCCATCTTCCATGCCAGCGCAATCTTCATCTGTGGCGCACTCGATCTGGGATACTTCCACGCACGACTGCGTCGTGTCGATCTTGCATGTACCGGCAAGGCACACGGGTGTATCGACGAGCTGTTTGCCTTCGTCGCATTTTACATCGATATTATCGGCAATCAGAATGCCATCGCATTCCTCACCCTCGTCCAGTTCGCCATTATCGCATTTGGACGGCTCGACGCAGACGCCTTCGTTGCATTTGGTCTTGTCGCCTTTGTCGGCGCAGTCGTCATCCGTCGTGCATTCGGGCGGCGCGACGCATACGCCTTCGGCGCTGCATTCGGTCTTGTCGCCTTTGTCGACACAATCATCATTCGTCGTGCATTCCTTCGTGATTGTCGGAACAACACAAACGCCTTCGGCGCTGCATTCTGTCCTGTCGCCTTTGTCGGCGCAATCGGCATTGGTAGAGCATTCTGTTGTTTTAACAACTGGATTATGAGTCTGAGCCACAAAATAGTCATCAGAACAGCCATAGGAGGCCATACCGCCAGCCAATAAACTTATAAAAATGAGGAATCGCGTTTTATCTGTCATATCCAAATTCTTCCCTTCGCCTTTTTTGGCGATTCTGAGCAATCGTATGTATTTTTAAATGAAAATCTCATCCATAATGCCATCTGCATGGATGAGATTTCCATATTTCAATTGCTTTGTTATTCAACAGAAATTAGTTGACTTCTTCTCCTGCTTCGACGGGCTTGGCAGGAACGATGATGGAAACTTCACGTGTACCGAATACAAGTCCCGTCGTCGGATTGACGACATCGATGTAAGCTTTGAACACCTGAACTTCTTCGGTTTGGGGAACACAGTCGAAGTTTTGAGCAACGACCTGGAATTCAAGCTTGGCACCTTCTCTAATCTCCGGATTAGAGGTACCAGGCGCAAAATTAGAAAATCCATTGTTGTACTCGGACTCGCCCACAACTTGGGGAGTTGCTTTGGGATTGCATTCGCTCTCTGGCCATTCAGGCGGAGCGATATAGTTTTTAGCCTCGACTTTTTGAATAAAGCAAGATGTATCTACTTCGACCTCATTTCCATCCTTATCGACAATCCCAAGAATAGGTTCACCGCGCACAACAGTCGATACATCATAAGTACCGTATTTGACGATGGCATCCACACCTTGATTGATATATGTTATTGTATCCTTCTGTTCACCCTTATAGAACAATACACACTGTTTACTTTCACCATTTACAATCGGTTCAAGAGAGTGCGTTCCTGTTTCAATAAGTTTTTCACCCTTTTCATTGGCACAATAACCAGGCTGACCTTCTGCAACATCAATACACTGCGGTGAACCAAGATTGCACAATTCAGCTTCAACTTTTTCACCATTTTCCATCTTATTAAAGGCGCAAAGCGGAACAATGGCATCCGATTCCTTAGCCCATGTGAACATCTGATTGTATTTGTTGGCATCCTGATGACCGACATACAAGGTTATGACGCGGATACCCAATTCCTTGAGTTTCGGAATGAGAACATCCGAATAATGCGGCGCTGTTACATCTGCCGGTGTATAGGCAATATTTTCGCTAAAGGCGTTGTAACTCGTAGAAATGTCGTGCGAAGGTGCATCTGTAATATGGACAACAACAGGAAGTGTCTCTGGTCTAAAGTCAACGCCGCCCCAGGTATTCATGAGATTTGTACGAACATCTACACTACCCGTACTCCACTGAATTCCCTCACCAGTAGCAATCTGCCACAAGGATTCTGCGCCTGCTTCAGGGAGGTCACCACCATTGCGGACTTTAAAGTCAGCTCTTTCTGTATATTTTTTAACCTTTTCAGGATCGGTCGAAACAGGCCCCAGGAGGCGGAAAGGAAGGTCACCACCCGATCCATAACCACTAATGGGGAAGTCGTCAAAGTTGGTCAGAGCAAATCCCGTATCAGCGACTTGTGCCTGGACATTTTTAATCAGATCACCAACATTATCATGAACACTCTTAATGGCTTCGGTCATCGAAGAAGTCGTATCGACATTGATGACGAGGTCGAGTTTCGAAACAGCCGGCTTAAAGATGAGGGAGTCATCCTTTGGCAGTCTGTCAGGATTCTTTTCCCAGAACTCATCCGCATCCTCAATGACATCGATCTCCTGTTCCGGGTGTTCCTCTGCAGCTTTTTTAGAATCGGCGATGGTCTGTGCAATATATTCGTCGCTGACAAATGGCAATTCGAAATAGAAGTCGATGATGTTTGTCACACCGACATTCGGATTACAAATCAAATCGGCAGCAGTATTAACGGGATAAGTATTATCGCCAACTGTGACGGACGTAACTTCATTTTTTCTGGCATAGTCATAGACAGCATATTCCGATGCATCCATATACTCATCGCCATCGGCATCGGCTTTAGTACCTGACCAGAAAACGTCTTCACCGATAACGCAAAGGACTTCCTTTTCGTCGCCCAGACCGTCGCGGTCGCAGTCCTTGCTCACGTAGCAATAAATTGTATTCTTACACTCGGTATCCGCACAGCCCGAAATGGGTTCATAATAGTACTTGGTATCTTCGGGCAAACCGGCGCTCACGAAATCGCCATTCTCATCATAGTAGCCGATCTGCTTGTCATCCGCTTTTTCAACGAGGTCATGTCCATCCTGCGTCATGCGGGCACCCGTGACATCGCAAACGTACTTGGCACCATGCGCATCTTTTACGACTTCATCGCCGTCCAAAAGGGTATCGCCATCGGAATCTGTCAGGTAACGCGTCATAAATTCGGCATTATTTTTCCCATCCAGCTCGACAGCATCCAAAATGCCATCCCCATCACTGTCGACATCCATATAGTCAGGAACGCCATCTTTATCACAATCAAACGGTGAATCGGCATCGCCCTTGGGGTCGATCACACCATCACCATCGCAGTCGGCGGACTCACTCTCTATTTCGACCAAATCCAAAATGCCGTCGCCATCATTGTCGTCATCCATATAATCCGGCACACCATCGACGTCGGTATCAATACAGGTGAACTCACCGCCAGATTCCAAACCTGCTTTGCAAGCCGCATCCGAACCGCAGCACTCTATGCCATCGAGTATACCATTACCATCGATATCGGAATTCACATAGTCCGGATCACCAATACCACTGGATTTAGGAGTTTCGCCGGAGCATCCGTTCGTACCGCCTTCTAAACTATCGGGAATCGTGTCATTATCGCTGTCGGGATCTTGATAGTCAGGAATGGTGTCATTATCCGTGTCGCGGTTTTCCTCTTTGCCTTCAATCTCATCCGAAATGCCATCGCCATCCTCATCCGGATATTCACATTCGCTGTATTCGCCCGGCCCCGGAGGCGTCACAATGGTCGGCTCCACACAGACGCCCTTGTCTAAGTCGCATTTGGTCTTGTCACCTTTATCGGCGCACATTGAATCATCCAGACATTCCGCCTTATCCGGATCGAGCTCACAGGAAGCCGACAAATCGATCTTGCACGTTTTGACATCGCAGGTCAGGCTTTCTTTCTGCTTCTTATTCTCACCACAGTCCAAAGAAAGATCAGATGCGATCTGAACGCCATCGCATTGTTCACCATCATCCAACGCGCCATTGCCGCAGGTCTCGACAACAGTCGGCTTTACGCAGACATGATTCTCAACATCGCACTCTGTTTTGCCCTCCGCATTCGATGCACAATCCGCATCCTGCTGACATTCAGCATCTGACGGACCGGGATTATCCTGATCCTTGTTCTTATCATCGCTGCAGCCATAAAGGG
The DNA here is from genome assembly GCA_002395385.1 of Myxococcales bacterium UBA4248. Taxonomy (GTDB): domain Bacteria; phylum Myxococcota_A; class Bradymonadia; order UBA4248; family UBA4248; genus UBA4248. Next base: position 6,204 of record DGWW01000202.1, on the reverse strand, counting down.
CAAAACAACCAGCCAACGCACAAACCAATGTCAAAAAGCGCGCTTTCTTCGTCATAATATCTTTTTCTCCTTATTTTTGCGAATTACACCTGAGGTATAGGGTGCCTGACAGCACACAAAATTATTCTAATATTTATTCAAAGGAATAACCCTCGTCAAGAATGCACACACAAAAAAAAAGAACGGTAACAATTCAGCCGGAACAGAGCCCCGGCCAGGGCTGTCGAGTTCTAAAACTGCTTGACTTTATGTAAATCACAAAAAACTGGATGATTGCTTGGTCTAAGCCCTGAAAGGGCGAGAAGAGTACAGCCCGGGGTGGAGCGCAAGCGTAACCCCGGGAAAGATGATTATCCCAAGCAGTTTAGCCCTGAAGGGACGACAGTCAAAAATCAATCAAAGTTAGAACTCGCCCCCCCCCTGGGACAGAGCCACGGCTGAGTAGTACCCTAGCATGGACTAAAAATACTCCCCCCCTGTCTTTATCATTAAAAATACGTTATAAGGATTCCATGTCTATCCGCTGTTCGGAGGGATGAGTGATGCATCACAATCGGAATAACTACAAATTTTTAATCGTTGCTGCCGCCTGCTGTTTCCTGGCTGCAGGATGTATCGATACATCGGATTTTGTCAAATACGTTCAGGAACCGGAACCTAACACCCCCGTCGAACCCTTTGTGCCAGAAGACCCCGTCGAGCCGCCTCCACAAGGCGATGATATCATACACCCCGGAGGCTCCGGCGGTATTATCGGAAACGATGATGACAACCCCCAACAACCGGGAACCAACCCCGGCGGCGGACAGGTCATCGAAGAAGAAGTCCCGGCCATCGAACTGGTAACGCCATCCTCCGGCGATATCCAGGGCGGATATGAAGTCCGGCTGCACGGCACGAAACTGGATGATTCTGGCACCATCTTTTTTGGCTCCATTCAGGCTCCGGAACAAATATACGTCAATGCAAATGTCATCCGAACAACCGTGCCTGCCGGTAAAAAAGGATGCGTCGATGTCACCTTCGAAAATGGTGATACAAAGCTCACACTCGAAAAAGGTTTCTGCTACACACAGGATATTCAATACGAAAACATTGCACCCAACATCGCAATTGCCAATTCCTCTGTCGAAATCCAAATCGATGGCTCAGGATTTGACGAAACAACACGGGTTTTCTTTTCTAACGGCGAACAGACACTCCCCCTCGTCGACCCCAGACTTCAAAATGAAAACAGAATCACCGGGCTGCTCCCGGTACTCAATACCGGAAGCATTACACTGACATTGGTCAGTGAATTTGGATATGCTCAAATTCCCGATGCACTCCAAATTGTCGCGCCTTTCGAATTCTCATCCATAACACCCGATCTCATTCAAACGGGCACCACACCTCAAATATCCATCGCAGGTGACGGGTTCGATGATAAAACGCGCATCCGCATCGAAAGTCAGAACATCCAGCCAACATTCAAATCGCCTCAACAATTGACTTTTCAGGCGCCCGCAATGCCTGCCGGGTCGTACGATGTGCTCCTTTACAACGATCTCCAGCAGCTCCGACTCGAAAGTGCCCTCCATTACTACGAGAATACAGGAAAACCACAGATCCTGACCCTCTCACCTAAAAGCGGATCCACACTCGGAGGCACACAAGTCGCCATCCGAGGGGTGTCCCTCCCCACACAGGGAAACGCATCTTTTGGAAAGACCAATGCTTCCGTAGTCAAACGCTCCGAGTCCGAGTGGACGGTCAAAACACCCAAACACGACGCTGGACTGACCGATGTGACGGTTGGCTCGGCGACACTTCCCGATGCATACGAATTTGTCCAGATTGCATCCGGTGCCTTAAAATTGACGAGCATCAGCCCTCAAAATGCCGTCGTCTCCGATGAAACTCAAATTCAGCTCAAAGGCTCGGGATTTGACAAAAATACCCGCATTTTCTTTGGCCCCTGGGAGGCCACTCAGCTCACTGTCACGAACGCCAGTACCATCAAAGCCACTATCCCAAAAGGTGCTGGAACCGTCCCCGTTCAGGCCATCCGGGGCAATGAGCGATCCAATACACTCCAATTCACCTACGATGAAGACATTTCCATTATTACAGTTACCCCAAACCAATCCGTCTTCACCGGAAAAACCACGGTCGACATCTATGGCACAGGTTTTACCAAGGACATGACGCTCAAAATAGATGATAAGACCATCGAAACCGTCTACCACAATCCAACGCATCTCTCTTTTACTGCACCATCCCACAAAGCAGGTACCGAGTCCATCCCCCTGATGTGCAGCGACCAGACCGAATGCGGAAAATTTGATTTTACCTGGTTCAACCCAACCGGCATCAATACAAGTGCCTCCGGCAGCCCCATCTCCGGCGAATTGCACGTCACCGTTCTGACCGTCGATACTGCCGTGCCTATCCCCTATGCCACCGTCTACGTCGGAAGCAATCCCAAAACCGCGCTCACCGGCACGACGGATGCCAAAGGTCGAGTTTCTTTCTTCGATGATTCACTCAAAAACGCACAAATCGTGATCGCATGCGCACCCGAACATTCATGCAACACACTGCAGCCCGTGAACGCCACCAACATCACGCTCCTGCTCGAAGACTGGCATGCCGACGATCTCGAACCACCCGGGGAAGAGTCACCCGAACCGCCGCCACCAAGCGATGGCAGCATCATCAACCCCATCGAAATTGTCGTCCCCTTCACCCCCACACAACCCTACTTCTCCGGTACCGTGGGCACTTTCGGAAAAGTCGAGCTCGTCTCCGATCCCAATCTCGTCCGCGCCGGCTTCGTCATGCAGTCTGCACTCTCACCCTACATGATGTCGCACGATAAAGAAGATGTATACCTCATCCTCGAAGAAGGCGCCAAATACCGCATAAAAGCACGCAAAGGTGACGTCGCACTCGCCCTCGTCTGCGGACTCTACGACGTCAATACCAGCGCATTCTACCCCAAATACCTTGGCGTAAAACGACATCAATTCGTCACGGACGGTGCCGAAATCGTCAACCATCTCGAATGCCCTCTCCCGCTCAACCAGACGCAGAGCATCAAATTTGTCAACACACCTGTCGAAAACTTCGACCAAATCAGCGCCTCTGCCTACATCTTCGTCGGATCCGAAGGATACCTGGGCGGATTCATGAATTCCGCCTCACTCACAGACCTTACCGTCATTCCAAACCTCCCGCCATTACGGGACACCATCGCTGACGCCAATTTCACGTTCGTCGTCAATGCTGTTTACAACGCTTCACAAAATACACCTTCTTATACCTACTTCTATCAATATAATGTCATTCCCGACGGATCGATGCTCGAAGTCGGACCGACCGTCTCACGCCCCACGTTCCTGACCACAGATTCCGACGATATTCTCAAAACAGGCTTCATCGCATGGAAAATCGCCAACCCGGAATTCGTCGATTTCTATGCCTTGACCGTGCGCCTGTATGCCTCCGGACGCTCTGATTTGCTCTACCAGTTCTACCTGCCTGGGTCCGCCACCACGGCCGAATTCCCCACACTCTTCGAATGGCCAAAAGAAGAAGGATACAAACAGCTCATCGTCCAGCTCACCGCTTACAAATCCGTCCGCAATGGCTTCGACTTCAATAAATTCTCAACCGGCGATCTCCGCTACAATTACATTGAATCCTCCGCCACCGCTAATCTCGTCATCACACCCGACAAAATTAACGGCACAAAACCTTAGTTCAATTCGTAATGCGTAATGCGCAATTATTATTCAAATCCAAAGTATATCTCTATAACTAACAAACTGAATCCTTTAGGATGAAACCAGAGAACTCATTAATTGCTCATTGCTCATTATCCAAAGTGAGCAGCGTTAACTGCGAACAAATCCGTTCATTATAAATATTTCTTATTTGGCGCTGATTATGGCTGCGCCATACATCAGCGCCCGTCGGCTATTTACAATACGCCGACGGTTTTTCTCAGATCGTACCCCATGCCAAAGCTCAATCCCAATATTGAATTGCAGCCGCTCGACGACAAACTCATCGTCCTCGACCTCGAACAGAATGCCTACTACTCGCTCAATGGTACAGCACGGTTCTTCGTCGAAAAAATCGCTCAATCCCTCGCGTTTGACCAAATCGTCAACAATGCCCTACAGGAATACGAAGCGGACAAAGACCAGCTCACACAGGATTTCTCCCGCCTCCTCGATGAGCTCATTCAACTTAAAATCATTATCCCATAAAGGTCATGCATACCATCTGGCCGCCCAATACAAATATCCACACCGACGATACATTCGGACATCTCGAAGTCTGCACCACTCAGGCCCCGGGAGAATTCAGTCTCATATACGAAGATTGGGAAACACTCATTTACCCGGAACTGCTAAATATACAATGCATAAAAAAAGGCACAATGCCTGAGTTTTATTTCCGCGAACGAATCGCAACGCCTTTTGCATACCTGCTCAAAGGACATGTTCTCCTGCACGCATCCGCCCTTTCTACACCAAAGGGGACAGTCCTCATGCTGGCCACTTCCGGAATAGGGAAATCCACGATCACCGCATCTGCACTCGCCTTTTCATCCTCCAAACTCGCTGCGGATGATATGATCCCTATAGATACTGCCGCCGTGCCTCCCCATGCCATACCGATCTCACATTATATCGCCATGCGGCATGAACTATTTTCTTCCGAACCCTTTGTACAAACCAGAATACCCATTCTCAGTAAAACTATTCTCAAAGTCAATCCCGAAACCTGCCAGGAACAACCGACATCACTTGCCGCATTCATCCTGCTCGCCAAAGGCAATACTCCCAAACTACAGAAAATATCCAATTCAAGCGCCATTCATCATATACTCAATCAACAAATCATCCTATCCAGCCCACCCCCCGATTTTAAACGCCGTCAATTTCATGCACTTCTCAATATAATGAGTGATATTCCTATTTATAAACTCGATATCACCACACACACCAAAGAATCTGCCAAACAAACAATCGACTGCCTCATTCATCATCAGATTCTGCCGACATAATCCACTCACCCATGAAGCAATCTACGACTTAGAAATTCGGAATTATCAATTATCAATTATCAATTATCAATTATCAACTGCTCATTTTCCCGGCAGATCTGTTCTATCTCGCCATCGGCAATCAAATAGGCTTCGCCCCAAATGGTTTCACGGCCATTTTCACATATAATATAACTGCCATCGACCAAAGCTATAAAACGGTGGCCATAACTATTCCCGTAAGTGATATCTTCAAACAGCCGCATGCCATCCAGATAATGATCCTTAACCATCTGGTAATGCGGCAAAACATTAATTTGTGTCAGTCCCAGTCCCGAAATAAAAGGTTCATAATCGGGATCGATAGCTTCACCATCCAATTCCGGCTGTGCATAGACAATTTCAGCACAATTCATCGAACCCGCACTGATTCCCATCACCAGCCCATTAAAATGTGACATTTTTTCCTTGAGCCCCAGATATTCAAAAAAGGCGTGCTGTGTGGGAACATGACCGCCCCCGAGATAAATGACATTGTACGAAAGCAAAGCCTCCAAAGAAGTATCTTTTGTACGGGCATCCCAAATATCGAAGACTTCAACAGGCAAAATTTCCCGCGTCGTTTCCTCAAAGAATCTGTGCATCTGATCATTGGCACCATCTTCGTCGGGAAACGCACTGATGATCAAACAGCGAGCAGACTTTGGCCAATATTTTTTCAGATTCTCGATAAACTGATTTTTATCATCGTACCCCAAAACTTTGCGGCTATTATCGAGGGGACCAGTCGGACTGCTTGTCAAAAAGAGAATCATCGTGCATTGCCTCCTTCGGGCAGATGAGAAAAAAAAGGCCAAAAAAAAGGCCCTGAATCAGGGCCCAAGAGCGAGAGACGGGGCTCGAACCCGCGACGTCAACCTTGGCAAGGTTGCACTCTACCACTGAGTTACTCTCGCAAATAGATTGTAAAAGAAGAAGCGAGAGACGGGGCTCGAACCCGCGACGTCAACCTTGGCAAGGTTGCACTCTACCACTGAGTTACTCTCGCAACCATGTTCACTGGCATCTCCAGCAAACAACGGCGGCCTTATAACGATTCTATGAAAAGCTGTCAAGACTTTTTTTTACATTTTACCAGAACAAGTGACTACTCAGCCGCCAGCCTT
>DGWW01000019.1 GCA_002395385.1 Myxococcales bacterium UBA4248 | reverse complement strand
AAAGTCAATACAAATACTGTAGAGAGATTGGGGAGGGCCCCAGGGCCGTCGAGTTCTAAAAATGGTTGACTTTATGTAAATCACAAAAAACTGGATGATTGCTTGGTCTAAGCCCTGAAAGGGCGATCAGATTACAGCCCGGGGTGGAGCGTAAGCGAAACCCCGGGAAAATGGATTTCATCAATAAAATCACCCTGAAGGGGTGAACCCCAAAAAGCAAGAAAATAACAGAACTCAACAGCCCTGGGGTCCGGGGCAGAGCTCCGGCTGAGTAGTAACCAAAAACCAAAAAAAAGGCCCGCAAAATGCGGGCCCCAAATCAAACGGAAAATAGACTCAACGATTTATATGTTTAACGAGTGTAGATATTATTATCTATGACGATATTCAGGCTTAAATTCTGAGATATCCACACGAGTTAAACATTGCTCTTATTTATCGAGCGCGTTCAAATCGAGTTTGGCAGCAGGCTTAAAAATGGGCTTGGAAGGCTGAACAGAAGCAGTCACCGCAGGATCAGCGCTCATTTCTTTGCCGAGATTGGCGGGCAGATCAAGACCGACCATGTTATACATATCTTTCATCGGCGGAACAGATTTGAGCATCGAACTGAGGAAGTTCGAAGTGGTCGAGGAACCATCGGCACCACTCATTGAATCCCAAACTGTAATCTTGTCGATATTGACGCCCTTGATAGCTTCGACCTGCGTCTTGAGGAGGTCTTCGATCTTGTCGGTCATCATCAGGCGGACAGCGGCATTGGGATCGCCATTGGCCGATTTGACCAGCAGTTGGAAACCTTCTGCACGTTTGGCCAGCATGGCTTTGTAACCGTCAGCTTCTGCCTGCATCTTGACGAGCAAAGCGTCAGCATCACCTTTTGCCTTGCGGCGAATCGACTCAGCTTCTGCTTCGGCAGCAATTTCAATGCGGCGTTTTTCGATTTCGGCCTGAACCAGAATATCGGCCTGCATCGTTGCTTTCTGGCGTTCAGCACGGGCGAGTTCTGCTTTTTCTTCGGCGGCATAGGCCTCACTCAAAGCTTTTGCGCTCTGGACTTTTTCGGCACTGTATGCGCGGGCCTTGGCTTCAGCCTCTGCCTCACGGCGACTGGCTTCGGACATTGCGATGGCAGCGGCAGCCTCGTTTTCGGCCTTGATAGCATCGGCATTGGCAGCAGCAATCGAGGCACGCTGCGCGGCTTCGGCTTCTTTTTCCTGCTCAACGGCGATCTTGTTTGCCTTAGCGATGGCGGCACGCTGTGCTGTCTCAGCGTCTTTCTTTGCGGCAACGGCCAGCGTGTTGGCCTTGGCTTCTGCTGCAACTGCCAATGCGGTTTCGTTCGCAACACCTTCGCGCTGTTCACGGTCTTTCTTGGCAATTTCGATGGCTTCCAATGCCTTCTCGTTCTTTTCACCCGTGTTACCTTCACGGTTGCGCTCTGCAACGTTTTTCTTCGCTTCGTTGATGGCTTTTGCCTCGGCTTCTTTACCGAGTGCATCGATGTAACCACTCTCATCGCGGATATCCGTGATGTTCGCGTTGATGAGTCGCAGACCGATCTTCTTGAGCTCACCCTCGACGTTCTGGGCAACGCTGTCCATAAACGTATCGCGCTTCGTGTTCAGCTCTTCGATATCCATCTGGGCAATGACGAGACGCAGCTGACCGAGAATGATTTCATTTGCAAGATTCTGAATTTCACGAAGTCCCAAACCAAGAAGACGTTCTGCGGCATTCGGCATGACCTTGGGATCCGTCGAAATACCGACCGTGAAACTCGCCGGAACATCGACACGGATGTTCTGTTTCGACAAGGCACCGCGAAGGTCAATATTCATCGAAAACGGCGTCAAATCGAGGTATTCGTAATCCTGAATCACCGGCCACACGAACGCCGCACCACCGTGAATACATTTCGCTGTGCGCGTCTCGCCATTGGCATTGCTGCCAACGCTACCGTAAATAACCATGATCTTATCAGACGGGCATTTGCGATATCGCTTCATGATTCCAATGAACAAAATGAAAGCGACAACGAGAATAATTCCAATAATAACTGGCATCCCAAAATCAAATGGCATACGCAACTCCTTTTTACTGGCCCGGTGCTATTGCATACGCACCGGTGCGTGCCTATTGCATACGGCACGCAAAAAAAATGAAAAACGCCACCACCAGGTGACAGAAAATTCACTTAGATTATACACAGATCCTATAAAAATGTTTGAAAAAAATTCCCTATTCCAATTCTTCCGATTCGCGTTGCACGACCATGATGTCATCATCCTGCAAATCTACGACGCGAACCTTCGTGCCGTAAGGAATTTCGGCCTTATCCAGGCTCACGGCCTCGTACTCGCATTCTTTGCCGCCGAGCTCGACATTCACCTTGCCCTTGCCTTCGCCCATCGGCGGAATTCGCAAATACACCTCGCCAATCTTGCCAATCGCCTTGACCGTATCGACATTGCCGCTCTGCTGTAAACGCATCAAAGCGCGTACCATAAAGGCACAAGCGACCATCATCAGACCGCCCGCTACCAGGCCCAATAATACCGAAAGCAGGTATGAGCCCGTCTGGCCAAAGGCAAAGAATGTCGTCCAGCTGCCGATGCATAAAAATGCCAAAATGCCATGCAGCGTAAAGAATTCAAGCCCCGCCACATCGATCTCGGCCGGTACATCCGCCGTCCCGCCATCGGGCACATCGACATCATCCGGGACATCGATATCATCACCGCCAATGCCAAAAATCATCATGACGGCCTTGATCAAAAATAACAAACTGCTGATACAGGCAATAATGAAAACGACCTGTTCAAAACCACTCATCGACGAAATCATTTCGGACATAACACAAACCTCCTCCAAGACCATGCCACTATATCATAAAATAATCATTTTTTTGCAACTATTCAGTCCAATGAGTGTACGGATACTGCCTGTTCCCTAAGGCCTGAGGCCTTGACCATGCAGAAACCTGTGAAAAAGTCATCCGCCTGCAGCTGAACCATTACCAGTCAGACTCACTATTCCCAGTCGGGAGCCCTCAATCGATCCTGCGCTTCGTTTGTACAATAGATATCCTTAAAGCGCACGATCTTATCCAATGGGAACGGGAATGGCATGCTGATGACATTCGATTTGCCATCGGTGATCAAATACAAGATGGGCAGCGGTGTACCTCTTTTCAGGCGATTTGAATAATCTTCATGACAGATAATTTCATGAATGAGATCATCGGGATTATTATCATCCGGCGGATTAAACTTATATCGCAACCGGAATCTCGGTGCATCGTGATTGTAGACCCCCATGTTTCCTTCTGCTATCGTATTGCTGCCATGGGCAGCAGCACTCGTAAGATCAATACTACCGCCGTCCGATAGCGGGCGCTCTTCAAACTGAGGATAAGGTTCGATGGCATCCATCTGCGCACCGATATAAGAAAAATCGACCACCGTTGCGATGCACTTGCTGCCATAGACAAGTATCCAATTGATCATAATTAAGTCGTTATTCTCATTCAATTTAAAATTGCGATAGGTAGTATTCTCCCAAAATGCAGATTTTTTGGGATACAATATCCACCGGACATAAAAAAAACAAATGGTGAGCGTTAACAAAAGGACCCCAACCCCAACGAGGCTCAGGCTGATCCTGGCGCGCTCTATTCCAGAACTGAGAAACAACACACCAATTGAACCGCCCGTAACCAATATACAGCTGCTGCCAAACAATAAGATAAGTACACTCCCACACGTCAGCCGATCCCTGTACTGCGCTTTTGTAATCTTCTTATTGAGCGTCATTTCTTCGTACTGCCCATTGCGCTTTAAATCTAAAAGCTCGTTTGGCAAACTGCGTGGAACCGCATCGGGCAGTTCCATCCACAGGTCGATATTGCCGCGCTGCCCAAACGTATGGACATCGGCTAGCGAATACCGTGAAAGCCGAACAGAGTTTTCACCAACACCAAAACGATTGTGTGCATAATCTAAAAAGCGCGCCCGCAATATTCTATAGTCGCACAGACGATTTTCGCATTTGGGTTCGAGCATGGCATGCAACGTCGAAATCACGGGATTGGGGATATTTTCCATATAAGGGTCGATGATCAGATGGAAATCGGTCACCTGCATTTCGCCAGGTTCAACCCCTGTGAGAAGATACGCCAGCAAAGCCGCCAAGGCATAAATATCGCTTGCGGGCACAGGTTTGCCCATCAATTGTTCGGGCGGCATGTAACCATAAGTGCCTGCAACCGTCGATCCGCCCGACTGCACCTGCGGGTTCGACACAGCCCCAAAATCGATCAGATAGGGCTTAAAACTACCATCATCACACACCTTCATAAGAATATTGGCAGGTTTAATATCACGATGAATAATGGTCGGAACATGCGTATGAAGTTGTTCTAAAATATCGATGAGACGCACAGCCAATAAAAATATGCGCCCCAAACTAAATCGAAACCCGGACTTCATCATCACTTCGAGTGAACTCGCCTCGATATATTCCTGAACAATATAGGCACACGGTTCTTCGACATCTAAATACTCGGGAGCCTCATAAAATCTGGCAACACCATCGATCTTTAAATTCTTTAATACATCTGCCTCGCGCCTGAATAATTCATATTCTTTCCAGTTTTTTACCGAATCGATCTTCAATTCCTTAATCGCAACTGTTTGATCATCTGCAATCCGACGCGCCAAATAGACTTTTCCCTGTGCCCCCTGTCCTAAAAAACCAATATATTCATAGCGATCTGCCAGACATTCGGGTGTTTCTAAATTTTTTAATATCACACCACCGGACACAGGCAATTCGCGGTTGTCACGCTTTATATTCTCTTCCGCCAAATACATGTCATCCCCCGAGATCTGATATCTACCGGTATTTTGCATCTGAAGTTTGCTATCTTCCATCTCTACTACCACACACGTTTATAACAAGGCACGACCATCCCACGAATTTCACAATCCGCAAGACAATTCAACCGTGGATCTTTCTTATTATATCCGACTGTACATTTTATCGGAGGCTTGATATTGACAAAATATTTGAGCGACTCCCGCGGCATACAATGAAAAAGCCAGATGCCGCACCACATCGTACCATCCACTGTAAAAGTGTATTCTAAATAATTATCGTACTGTCCCTGAATCGTAAGACTGCCAATTTTGCGAATTACTCCCTGAACAAATGGCCATTTTATGGGCATAAACTGCTTGATAGCCGACGGCAGTTTCTTAGCTTTGTAATTCAAAACGGTGCTGCGCTGCGGTTGATTCACGCTCTCTTTTGGTGACCGACCTTCCAAAACGCACTGAACCTGACGCAACAAGTCTATCGCATCTTGCGGCCGATTTTCGATTTCGGGTGCGAGCAGTGTCATCAACAGCTGCTTCATATAAACAGAGGTTTTCGGTGCTTTCTCATTCAGTATTTGTTCGTACTGCAATTTAAACACATCCGAAGACATCTGATAGGGGGCAACCCCCGTCAGCATGTGTAACATCGTGGCTCCCACGGCATAAAAATCCGATTGAACCGAAACATCGCCCAAAAGCTGTTCCGGCGCCATATAACCAAATGTGCCTGCAATCGTCGATCCGTGACCGCGCTTCTGCGGGTTTGCGACCGCACCAAAATCGATGAGATATACCGAAGATTCAAAACGCTTGCTCGACCTGTTATACAATATATTCGACGGCTTAATATCGCGGTGAATGACGGGCGGTGCATATCGCGTATGCAGCTGAACAAGAATAAAGGCGAGTTGTTCCATGATACCAATCACTTCTTGTTCATCCAATGGGCCATGTTGTTTGATATAGTCCGCAATCGACGGGAAATGGATATATTCCTGAACTATATAATAGACATCTCCGTATTCTTTTGGGAAGATACTCTCGTAAAACTTCGGCACGCCTTCCATGTCGATACCCTGTAAAGCAGCAGCCTCGCGTTTGAACAGCTCAATACTCTTTAAATCTTCGACCTGCGAAAGTTTAAGAGCCTTAATAGCCACCCAGTCACCTGTCGACAATTTCTTTGCAAGCCAGGTTTTGCCGTTTGCCCCCTCACCGAGCAAACGTACATACCGATAGTCAAACATGAGTTCCTTAGGCGTCTGGACAGATTGCTTTTCGTTGTCTGTTATATCCGTCATGAATCAGTCCTTGGTCGAGCGAGTTATAAAAAAAGCGGCGCGCATCGCGTAAGCGAAAGCCGCCGCTCGTTGGGCGTATTGACGCAGAGCGGCAATAGCCGAACGGCCAGAGGCGCAGCGCAAGCAAGCCTCTGGCAACATTCATACACCAATCAGTTTGTATTGTTGAGCTTTATCAGGTTCAACCCAAGCGGATAAGCATAGGAAGTTTGATTATAGTAACCATAACATTGAACGCCTACCGGTTTGTCTGCAACCAATTTATAAGCAGCATGCGTTGTTCCCATACTATGACGCCGATAAACATAATTCGTACCAGAAATAGGTGTAAATTGGGAATTATTAAACTCAGCAACAGGCGTATCTGTCCCCCCCGCAGTCCTGTATATTTTTACGAAAGATATATCCTTGGGAGCAATAATTGTAATATGATTATAATTATAACTCTGAGGAATCATAAACGAATAATCACTTCTATATTGCTGAACAGGAACAACCAATGAATAGGAAGAGTCTTTACTGGCACCTTCATCTCCCAGGAAACCTGCAACCAGAACGGGTTTATTGGATTTCATGTGGAAATTGTCCTGCGTGACAATATCATATGGTACACCGGCCTTAATGCTCACTTTCGACGCCCCTCCAATCGTACTGTAATTGCTTCCGGAGGTACCATTGAGATTTGAAATGGCTGGGGTTATGGTTAATTCGGCATCTTCCGCAGCCAGTACACGCCATTGATCGCGTTCTGATCTTTCTTTTTCAAAACCAGCAAAGGCATATTCACTCCCCCAAGATTGATAGGGGAATAACTGCTCAGAATAATGATCATAAACATCACCGCTCATTTTTCTGGCATTATAACAACTTGCACATCCACCGATTGCTACAAACGGCCTGTCACCTGTGACTTCTGTGCCAGTCATGCTATCAGCTGCCGAAAGTTGAAATACTTCATATTGATTCAATACAAACTCATTGGAGGAATTAGCAGCCAGAGATGCTATTGCTGTATTAGTAACTCTATTGGTACCAGCTATTGTCTGCATATTGGGTTTTACGGTGATTTTTGTTTTTCCAGGGGATGTTGCCTGAATTGCAATATAAGTATCAGCACTACCACCAATAATATTATAATATTTCTTTCCATAAACGTTTTTAGGCAGCAATAATAATGCATCATTCCAAATTGCCCCTTCACGCAGTGGATTAAACTGGTAGGCAGTGACTGGCTTCGTCGATACAATTCTAAACCCATTAGCCTGTATGGTCGTTCCCGATAACATCGCATTATTGTCATTGCTTCGAGACAAGATAATGGTTTCAACCGATCCTTTCATTACAGTTCTGGTGTCGACTTTTTTACCACCATAATAGGCATAAACGGTTGCGTCTTCATTCCCCATATTACTAATAACGACTGCGAAATTGCCGCGTGAATCATAATTCTGTGTATATGCCGCCCAATATTCGCAACCGATATAGGAACTATCCGAAAGCGATAGATCACATTTGGTCACGCAATCATCATTGGCATCCGCAATTCCATTACAGTTGCGATCATCCGGATAAGGCAACCCCGCTTCATCGCACGTAATGGCCGACGGATACACACCGCCCGTGCAGGGGCCCCAGAACTGGCCGCTTGCGTCGCAGGTCTGGGTCCCGTCTTTGCATATACCTTTGCCGCGATTTTCGGGCAGGCCACGCCAACAGGCGCGCGTCTCGCCAGGCACGCAGCATTCGATATCGGCCGGCGCTTCGCAGCCATTGGATGGGTCATTGTCGCAATCCTTCCTGCCTTCGGCGCACTGGCAGGCACTGCCAACGCATGTCTGACCGTCTTTGCATTCCGCACCGCAGGCACCGCAGTTTTTATCGCTCGAGGTCGTATCGATACAGGCCTTGTCACAAACGGTCAAAGAACCACACTGAAGTTCACATTTGCCCTCGATACATTTTTCACCCGTGCCGCAGGCATTCAGGCATTTGCCGCAGTTGGCATCGTCATTTTGCAGGTCTTTGCAGACGCCGTAGCACATCCCCATGGGCGCATTGCATGTACCGGGATCGGGTTCGACCGGAATATCGGCACACTTGCCATCGGTGCAGGTCTGATTTTCGCCGCACGCAACATCACATGCACCACAATGGGCAGTATCGGTCATGAGGTCCGCACACGTGCCCCAACAAAGCGTCTTTTCGACGTATGAAGGATCTTCGGGATCGGCACCTTCGTTACAATTGAGATCCGAATCAGTGCAAACACCTTCGACACAGGTCTGTGTGGTCAGGCATTGGGTATCGCAATTGCCGCAGGCATGAACGTCATTCAAAAAATCGTGACATGTATCACCACAGGCATTCAAGCTGGGATCGCAGACCTTCGTACATACACCAGTGGTACATTCATAGCCTTCGCCGCAGGCATTGCCGCATACGCCGCAGTGTCTGGCATCCGTCTGCACATCGACGCAATTGCCCCAGCAAAGCGTCGGGGCGCGCTCTTCGCCAGAAGGATCGAGAATCGGGCTGCACGTAAAATCGGGCTGAACTTCGCTGAATTCTTTGCATTCGGCTACGCCTTCGTCGCCCGCGACGCACACCTGGGATGTTTCGCAAACGTGGCCGCAGGTGCCGCAGTTCTGCGGGTCTTCGGCCAATTTGGCGCAATACTGCTTATCTTCGAGCTTACAAACCGTCTCATCGTCTGCGCAGGCGATCGTACATTCGCCCTGAGCGCAGACCAGGCCTTCGTCACAGGCATGGCCACATTCGCCGCAGTTATCCTTATCGGTATACGACTGGACGCATTCGCCCCAGCATGCGATCATGCCTTCTACGTCATCACAGGGAATCTCGGCATCCTTGCATTCGCCGGATTCGCATATCTGATTGGCATTGCATTCCTTATCGCATTTGCCGCAATGGTGCGGATCGCTTTTCAAATCGAGGCAGGTGTCACCGCCGCAGCAGGCCGAACCAGCCTCGCAGCACGAGGCACCACAGCACTCGGCACCGGCATTGCAGCAGGTGCCCGAATCGGCGCACAACTGCTGTGTCGGCTCGCACGGAAAATCGCATGCAACCTGCGATTCGCAGCCATTGGCCATATCGCTGTCGCAGTCAAAGTAACCGTTGCGGCACGAACAGCTGCCATCGGCACAGTAGGCATTGTCGCCGCACACATTCCCTTCACCCCCGCAATTTTCGCTATCGCGCTGGGTATCGACGCATTTGCCATCGCCGACCAAAGTATAATTTTGGGCGCATCCGGCCGCGCATTTACCGGACTGGCAGGACTCGCCATCCTTGCATCTTGTCGAACAATCGCCGCAGTGTTTGGCATCCGACTGAACATTGACGCACTCGCCATTGCACCATTCCTGACCGTCCAGACAGGCTTCCTCACTCGCCACACAGGTATTGTTCATGCAGACTTTGTCATCGAGGCAGGCATTGCCGCAGGTGCCGCAGTTGTTCTTATCGTTTTTGGTATTGACGCAAACGCCGTCGCAGCAGGTATCGGCACAGCAGGCATGGCCGCAGATGGTAAGTCCATCGCCGCATGTCAGGGTATTTTCGACGTTTTTCGAATCATCGCTGCAGGCCGATGCAAAACCAGCGAGTGCGATGCAAATTGAAACAGAATAACTGATTTTATGTTTATTCATCATGAGATGCTCTCCATTTAATATGCCCCTTAGCATTCTCTAAAGGGCATCGTCATGAAAGATCAGTTGGTGTTGTTGATTCTATCGAGATTAAGTCCAATGGGATAAGCATAGGATGTATCGTCTGTATCTGAGTTAGCATCACCAAAGCCATATCCCAAGGCACCAAACTTCTTATCACCATTCAAGTAATGAGTTCCCGCATCAAGATCAAGGAAACCATAAACATAGTTTTCATTACCGACAGTCATCCACCCG
Source organism: Myxococcales bacterium UBA4248 (assembly GCA_002395385.1). Lineage (GTDB taxonomy): Bacteria > Myxococcota_A > Bradymonadia > UBA4248 > UBA4248 > UBA4248. Next base: position 7,511 of record DGWW01000019.1, on the reverse strand, counting down.
CTAAAGACTGTCGAAGGAAGACTATCGATTAAGATATTATTATATGGAGTTCCTTTGTACCCCGCACCAGTGTAATAGATTTTTGTATTCTTTGGCGCTACCAAAGTAACAAAATCATATTCATAATCAGCTGGAATCGAAAATGAATAATTGGTACGATACTGTTCAACAGGAACATTAAGCGTATAGCCAGGATCGCCGATTCCTGCCACGTCATCAATAAATTGACCGACAAGAATTGGCTTTGTCGCGGAGACATGGAAATTTTTAATCGTAGATATTTTGGTGAATTGCCCTGAATTCAAAGTGACAGTACCGATAAAGTTATTGTTCGTAATAATCTGAGTTAGCGCTTTCTTCCCACTACCACCTGAATACGCAGGCAATGTGATGGTATCCGTATTTGACGCACCTTGATTACCAGTAATCGTAACGACTGTATTATCCTGTTGCGCAAGAATGTAATAATCGTCAAATTCTGAACCTAAGATAGTCTTAGAAGAGAGATTATAACCAGCCCGAATAGCGTAATAATTTGTTCCCCAAACATTAGTTGGGAAAAGCTGTTCTTCTGTATGATCACACGCAGAACGAATATTTGTACAAGCAGCACCACCAAATACGGCCACAGGTTTATCAGCATGTATTTTGGACCCCGTCATTTCACCATCATCACCCTGCTGTAAATGCAAAACATCAAACTGCTGAAGTGTAAAGGTTGTTTTTGTTTCAGCAGGAATTGCAGGTATTGTCGCAGATGTATTGACATTTCTTCCCTGTGCCACTTTAATGGATGGTGTAACTTCTACCGTTGTCGTTCCTGGTTTTACAGCTACAATCCCAATCGTATTTGCAGCAGTAGTACCACTCGAAGAATAATACGATAAATCTATATAATCCTGCCCCAAAACGTTGGTAGGTAATAACAAAGAGGCATCAGCTGTGTAGCCTTTTGATTTACCATACGGATTAAATTGATATACGACAACAGGCAATGAGCTCCTTGCTCTAAAAGCATAAGGAGCCTGCATCGTATTATTTAACATATAATTATAAATTGTCTGACCGGAATTCGGAACAGCAAGATTATTCTGCGTTGACCCCGTCGGATCACCAACTATTAATTTCGTTACCACACCGCCAGCAGGCACATCAAATTCAAGGTATGGCGTATGAGAAGCATTATCATACTTTGCTTTATCAAATATATAAACATGTGCAGGCTGGTCATTCGGATTACTGACAACTATGGTCATATCCATATATACACGGCTATATCCACTGTAATTCTGTAAAAAAACAGGCCAATATTCACATCCAATATAGGAACTATCTGTCAATCGCAGATCACAACTGGAAACACAATCTTCTGTCGTATCATCCACGCCATTGCAGTTTTGATCCCCACCTTTGTAGAACCCCGCTTCATCGCACGTAATGGCCGACGGATAGACGCCACCTGTGCAAGGTCCCCAGAACTGGCCGCTTGCATCGCAGGTCTGCGATCCATCCTGGCATATACCTTTGCCGCGATTTTCGGGCAGGCCACGCCAGCAGAAACGCGTCTCTCCTGGCACGCAACATTCGATATCGGCCGGCGCTTCGCAGCCATTGTCCGCTACACCATCGCAATCCTTCCTGCCTTCGACACACTGGCAGGCACTGCCAACGCATGTCTGACCGTCTTTGCATTCCACGCCGCAGGCACCGCAGTTTTTATCGCTCGAGGTTGTATCGATACAGGCTTTGTCACAAACGGTCAAAGAACCACACTGAAGTTCACATTTGCCCTCGATACATTTTTCACCCGTGCCGCAGGCATTCAGGCATTTGCCGCAGTTGGCATCGTCATTCTGCAGATCTTTGCAGACGCCGTAGCACATCCCCATGGGCGCATTGCATGCACCGGGATCGGGTTCGACCGAAATATCGGCACACTTGCCATCGGTGCAGGTCTGATTTTCGCCGCACGCAACATCACATGCACCACAATGGGCAGTATCGGTCGTGAGGTCCGCACACGTGCCCCAACACAATGTCTTTTCGACGTAGGCAGGATCTTCGGGATCGGCACCTTCGTTACAATTGAGATCCGAATCGGTGCAAACACCTTCGACACAGGTCTGTGTGGTCAGGCATTGGGTATCGCAATTGCCGCAGGCATGAACGTCATTCAAAAAATCGTGACATGTATCACCACAGGCATTCAAGCCGGGATCGCAGACCTTCGTACATACACCAGTGGCACATTCATAACCTTCGCCGCAGGCATTGCCGCATACGCCGCAATGTCTGGCATCCGTCTGCACATCGACGCAATTGCCCCAGCAAAGCGTCGGGGCGCGCTCTTCGCCAGAAGGATCGAGAATCGGGCTGCACGTAAAATCGGGCTGAACTTCACTGAATTCTTTGCATTCGACTGTACCTTCGTCGCCCGTGACGCACACCTGGGATGTTTCGCAAACGTGGCCGCAGGTGCCGCAGTTCTGCGGGTCTTCGGCCAATTTGGCGCAATACTGCTTATCTTCGAGCTTGCAAACCGTCTCATCGTCTGCGCAGTCGATCGTACATTCGCCCTGGGCGCAGACCAGACCTTCGTCACAGGCATGGCCACATTCCCCGCAGTTATCCTTATCGGTATACGACTGGACGCATTCGCCCCAGCATGCGATCATGCCTTCTTCGGTGTCGCAAGAAATCTCGGCATCCTTGCATTCGCCCGACTCGCATATCTGATTGGCATTGCATTTTTTGTCGCATTTGCCGCAATTGTGCGGATCGGTGCTCACATCGAGGCACGTGTCACCGCCGCAGCAGGCCGAACCAGCTTCGCAGCACGAGGCGCCACAGCACTCGGTACCGGCATCGCAGCAGGTACCCGAATCGGCACACAACTGCTGTGTCGGCTCACACGGAAAATCGCAGGCAACCTGCGATTCGCAGCCATTGGCCATATCGCTGTCGCAGTCAAAGTAACCGTTGCGACACGAACAGCTGCCATCGGCACAGTAGGCATTGTCGCCGCACACAATTCCTTCACCCCCGCAATTCTCGCTATCGCGCTGGGTATCGACGCATTTGCCATCGCCGACCAAAGTATAATTTGGGGCGCATCCGGCCGCGCATTTACCGGACTGGCAGGACTCGCCATCCTTGCATCTTGTCGAACAATCACCGCAGTGTTTGGCATCCGACTGAACATTGACGCACTCGCCATTGCACCATTCCTGACCGTCGCTGCATGCTTCCTCACTCGCCACACAGGTATTGTTCATGCAGACTTTGCCATCGAGACAGGCATTGCCGCAGGTGCCGCAGTTGTTCTTATCGTTTTTGGTATTGACGCAAACGCCGTCACAGCAGGTATCGGCACAGCAGGCATGACCGCAGATGGTAAGCCCCTCGGCACATGACAGGTTGTTTTCGACGCTTTTCGAATCATCGCTGCAGGCCGCAGCAAAACCGGCGAGTGCGATGCAAATGCTATAAATATAGATACTATGATTCTTTTGTACCATGACACGCTCCTAAAAAGACTCTTAACTCTGTATCAAGTCTGGCGTATTGTGCGCAGCACAATAGCCAGACTCACGAAGCGTATTGGCCCCAAGGGCCAATAGCGAGTTAGTTAACAATCACCTTGTCTTTTGCAGGAACGATGATCGAAACTTTACGATTGCCGTAGCTCATCCCCGTCGTCGGATCGACCAATTCAATGGTCGCTTCAAAAATCCGGGGATCATCCAGTGCCGGCGCGCATGTATCATTTTCGGCAATGACCTTGAAGTTCAGCTGTGCCCCCTCTTTATCGCTGCTCGAAGTCCCGATGGCAAAATTGGTATAGCCATTGTTATAGTCAGCATTATAGAAAACAGCTGGTTTAGCCTTTGGATTACATGTTTTTTCGGGGTCCTGTGGCGGTGCAACATACCCGTCATCAAGTGCCATGACGGACTTAATAAAACAGGAGGTATCGATGCCCGTTTCGAGATATTTATTCTCATCGCGATGAATGATCGCGGCGACATCGGACGTGGCGTATTTGACAAGCGCATCGACGCCATCGACGAGCGAGGTCGACAGACCGCTTGCTTCTTTAATGCCGTAGCTGAGCACGCACATTTTATTGCCGTTCGTATCGACAATAGGCTCGACAACGCCGGCAGCAGATGTACAGCATTTATCCTCGCCACATCGCCAGTTCTCGGCATCCGTCATAAATGCGCAGACAGGAACGACGGCACGCGTCGCACTCGAGGTTGCGACGAGCTGCCGGAGCTGACTGCCTACGCCATTGTCACGGTCGTCGTAAACAGAGATAATACGCGCACCCTTATCGACGTAGGCCTTATGGACGGCTTCCGAGTAGTGGGCGTTCTCGACGTAGGCTCGATCGTAGGGCTTGCAACTTGTGCAGGTTTTGGATGTAAGATCGCAAGCGTAATTGTTGGGGCAATCCTCATTTTTGGTGCAGGTTTTGCTTGGGTCGCCACAGTTGTTGACATCGTCATGTGAAGTCGTATCGGTAATATGAATGACGACAGGCAGCGAAGCATTGCGGAACAGTGCACCGCCCCAGCGTCCTTCTTCTTTTTGTGTATAGAGGATAGAGTCGGACGAAAAGACCGAATAATCGCCATATTTGTACCAATTTGCCTGAGCCTTTGTCTTATCATCGCCCATGACGAGCTGCCAGAGCGCCTCGTAACCGGATTCGGGGAAATCGCCGCCGTGGTGAAGGCTGAGATTGCCGACGTTTTTCACGACCAGGGAGGCATCCGTTTCGGGCTTGCCGAGGAGTTTGAACGGCACATCACAGCGGAATGGCTTCTCGGGGTCTGTCTGTATCTCCGTTCCGGTGGGGCATTCATCGATGCGGCCATAACCGCCATCTTCGACGGCATTGCCCTGCAGGAAATCGTATTGAGAATTGGGTGTCGGACGCGTGGGGAAATCATCGAAGCGCGACACACCAAAAGCACTGTCCGAAACGCGTTGTCGAATTTGATCTATAATTCCGGTCACGGGTGCATTGATTTGCGTCTTGAGGTTATTCACCTCCGGTCCCATCGAATTTGTCGTATCCATATTGAAAACGACGTCGAGCTTGCTCACGGCAGGTCTGAAGTTGAGCGTATCATCCTTTGCAGGATCGCCGTATGGAAGAATGAAGAAGAAGTCGAATGCACCGCCATCTCCCTCGGTCTTGGTCACTGCACCCTTGGCGGGATCGCAGATGTAATCCTCGGGTGTTACGCTCGGATCTTTTTCCTTCACATACATGGCGGCGATATATTCGATCGAATCGTCAAAGCCATCGCCATCGGTATCTTTTTCATATTTGGATTCGATGTAAGTATAATTGGGATCCGATTCAGCCGAATCCGTGCAGACGCCGCTTTCGCAGGTCTGTGAAGGCGCACATGCATTGCCGCAAACGCCGCAGTGCTTAACATCGCTCTGGAAGTCAATGCACTGTCCCCAGCACAGAGAAGTCCCCTCGGTATCGCAGGTCATATCCGAGGGTATGCAGCCCGTTTCGGAGCAAATCTCACTGGCATCGCATTTGTTACCACAGGCACCGCAATTGCCCGGATCGGTCGTCACATCGACACACACCTTGTTGTCACATGGCGTCAGTGCAGGATCCGAACACTCAAGGGTACACACGCCGCCGACACACGACTGCGCAGCATCGCATGCATAGCCGCATACACCGCAATTCAATGCATCCGTCTGAGTGTCCACGCAGCTTCCCCAGCACAAATCCTTATTCGTCTCCTCCGAATCACACGAAACATCCGACGCCGTGCATTCGCTGTTTACGCATACTTCGCCGCCATCGCATACTTTATCGCAAGCGCCGCAGTGCTGCGGATCCGACGTCAAATCAAAACAACCACCCTCGCACTTCGTCTGACTGGCGTCAGAGCAAGTCGCCGCCACCTTGCACACGACTTCATTGCCATCCAGCAGACCGTCGCCATCGATATCCGGATTCTGGAACTCATACTTATCATTGAACATCTTCGGTGACTCACCATCACCGCGTTCTACGGAATCGGGCAGGCCATCGCCATCGCTATCCTGCGAATAACGATCATAATACCCATTATGATCGCTGTCCTCCGTCGCCTCGTCGATATCCAGAACGGTATCGCCATCACTGTCTGTATCGAGGTAATCGGGAATGGTATCGCCATCGCAGTCAAATGGATGTTCGAGAGTGCCCGGCTCATCGGGCATGCCGTTACCATCACAATCTGCGCCACGCGGCCCCTGTTCGCCATAACTCGTGTAGTTGGGATGGGCAAGGCCTGCGATTTCCTGGGCATCATCAACGCCATCGCTGTCATTATCCATCTGCGAGCTGTCCGGAATGGTATCACCATCCGTATCGACACACGAAGTGAACAGCCCATTCTCATCTTTCGACACCTGGCATTCTGCACTGTCACTGTAAATGCCACAGCATTCCAGACTATCAGAAATACCATTGTTATCGCTGTCCTGATCGAGGAAATCATACACACCATCGTAATCGGAATCCGCTGGTGCAGCGCAGGCATCCATCACGAACCCCTCCAAACTGTCGGGAATCGTATCGTTATCGCTGTCGAGATCATGGCAATCCACCGTGCCATCCTGATCAGTGTCGACATCGCAACGATCGTATTCATCCGAAATGCCATCCTGATCCTGATCATCGCAATCGCCTGCAATACCGCTGCTGGCCACACATTTTCCCTGATTGCATGTGCCATCCTTGCAATAAGTCAGGCTCGAACGGCAATCATCCCCCTCAGCAAGACCCTTCAAACAAACGTTATCCTTACAATCATAGCCATCCTCACAGGCATGGCCCGTACCGCATGCCTGACCGCCGTTTACGGTTATCGTGCATATCGACTCAACGCATTTACCTGCCGTGCAATCCGAATCCGAACTGCAGCTTGCTCCCGCCGCACCCGGTTTGACACATTTTTCATCGACGCAAACCTGACTGCCCGGACATTCATCGTCCTTGCTGCATTTGCCCGTCGATCCATCGTCGAAAGTGCATACATTGTCAATGCAGACACCGGCACAGGAATCCTCACAGGAACCTGTAGCATCACTCCCACTACTGCCCGAATCCGAACAGCCAGCCAACAACAGGCACGCAGCAGCCATCACCAGTAAACGTCTATCTTTCATCCTATCCTCCAAAAGAATTAAGGCCGAATTAAAATAAATGCTTCCACTCCGTTAAGGAGAAAAAAACTATAACCCTCATAAAATATCAAAATATTTCCTCATACACCAAAAAAATCGTAAAAAAAAAGGATCCCGATCCGGCACAAACGGCCGAATCGAAATCCCTAATTGAATGAATTAGCAATGAGCAATTAGCAATTGAATGGCAATTCTCCAATAGAATCGACACGCCTGGAAGGCGTTTCATTCGTAGAATATAGCCGGGTGTGCCGCAGGCGCGCCCGGATCGAAATGAATGCGCAATGGGGTGTGGG
>DGWW01000341.1 GCA_002395385.1 Myxococcales bacterium UBA4248 | reverse complement strand
ATCGAGAAAGCCCATCCCGATGTGTTCAATATGCTGCTTCAGATCCTGGATGACGGCCGTCTGACCGATTCTAAGGGCAGGACAGTCGATTTTCGCAATACTGTCATTATTATGACGAGCAATGTCGGCAGCGACATTTTGCAGCAGACGGAGCGCCCCCTGCAGGAACGCAAAGATGCGGTACTGGCAAGACTTCGTTCGATGTTTAAGCCGGAATTCCTCAACCGAGTGGATGAGATCATTACCTTCAATCCGCTGACGAAAGACCAGATTGGTGCCATCCTCAAGATTCAGCTTAAACATCTCGAAGATCGTCTTGCCGAGCGCAAACTGAGCATTCACTTGACGGACAGTGCATTTAATGCGTTGGCCGAATCGGGCTGCGACATTGCCTATGGTGCAAGACCGCTCAAGCGAGCAGTTCAGCGCGATTTGGAGAACCCGCTGGCCAAGTATCTGCTTTCGACGCCTTTGCAAGAGGGTGCTGTTATTACGGCAGATTATGAGGGTGGAGAAATGCGATTTTCGACGGCGGGATAATTCTGAATGCATAATTCTGAATGCATAATTATGACATCAGAGCAATCCGTGAATGCAAACGCAATGCGCGGCGTATTGCGCGGTTATCCGCAGCAATAGCCGCGCGCCTGTGCGTATTTGGCGCAAGCCAAAAAGCGCAGGCATCCGGAAAAAAATCGAATTATAGGAATAGAAGTGCGTTGGAATTGAGTTTTGCCACTTGACGCCCGTATGCAATATCGCGTAAAAGACGGCGAAAAATCGGGTGGGGTACTTTGCGATTGCGCAAGTTGTACTCGTAAGACCGAGTTTTAGGGGGAGATTTCTCAACTTGGGGAATGGTTCCTCAAATTAATTAGGAGTTAGAAAAGAATGTTTCAGATGTCATTAACGAAGCGTGCCCTCATCATCATGGCTACAATTTCATTGGTTGGCTTTACAGGGTGCAAAGTTAAACCCGAAGGTGATCAGAAAGCTCAGGAGCAGGCAGCTCCCGCGGCCGCACCAGCAGCTCCCGCCGTTGCAGCGGTTGACAATTCGGTTCCATTGCCGCTTCAGATTGCAGCGCTTCCAGTGAAAGGCAATCCCAATGCGAAAGTCACGATTGTAGAGTTCAGTGATTATGAATGCCCGTTCTGCTCGCGCGTCGAGCCGACGATTGCCCAGCTGCTCAAAGACTATCCCAATGATGTTCGCGTAGCATTCATCAACAATCCGCTTCCGTTCCACAAGAATGCAATGCCGGCCGCCAAAGCCGCCGTTGCTGCTTTTAAACAGGGCAAAGCCTGGGAAATGCACGATGCACTGTTTGCCAATCAGAAAGCATTGACGCCGGAATTCTTCAAAGCCAAAGCCGCTGAGCTCGGATTGGATGCAGCACGTTTTGAAGCTGACATGAATTCGCCCGAAACGCAGCAGTTCATCGACAAAGGTATGAACGATGGCAAACCTCATGGTGTGAGCGGAACACCTTCGTTCCTGATCAATGGTCGTCTGCTCGTCGGTGCCCAGCCAGTGGATGCCTTCAAGAAAATCATCGACGAAGAAATTGCCCGTGCCAACAAAGTTGCAGCAGAGAAGAAACTGAGTGGTGATGCTCTCTATGCAGAACTGTTCAAGACTGCTCCGAAACCTCCTGCGGACGATGAGGAAGAAGGGCCTCAGGGCCGTGTGCTCGTCGACCTGACGAATGCCCCGATGCTCGGTGAAGCCACTGCTCCCGTCACGCTGGTTGAATTCACCGATTTCGAATGCCCGTTCTGCAGCCGTGGCAATACGACCGTTCATGAACTCATGGACAAAAACCCCGGCAAAGTTCGTCTGGCCTTCCGTCACTATCCGCTTCCTTTCCATAAGCATGCCAAGCTGGCCCACCAGGCCGCCGAAGCCGCCAAGATTCAGGGCAAATTCTGGGAATACTATGACAAACTGTTTGCCAATCAGAAGGCTCTCGAAGAAGCAAACCTCATTCAGTATGCTACCGAAATTGGTCTGGATGTTGAGAAATTCAAAGCTGATATGGTCAGCCCCGCCGTCGTCAAGATCGTCGAAGATGACATCGCAGCCGGTTCGAAAGCCGGTGTCCGTGGTACACCTCACTTCTTCCTCAATGGTACGCTCCTGAGCGGTGCCCAGCCTCTTCCGGCTTTCCAGAGCGCCCTCGATAACGAGCTCAAAGCTGCCGAGCCTTACATTCAGAAAGGTCTCTCCGGTACAGCCATCTATGAGCAGATCGTCAAGGACAATCCAGCTCCCGCAGCAGCTCCCAAGCCCGATCCTACTCCAGCCAAGCCGATCGTTCTCGATACCACAGGTGCTCCTTTCAAAGGCGCTGCCGATGCTCCTGTCACCATCATTCAGTTCAGCGAGTTCCAGTGCCCGTTCTGCAGCCGTGTTGAACCCACGATCAAGGCCCTCATGGATGATCCTGCCTACGCCGGCAAACTCAAGGTCGTCTTCAAACAGTTCCCGCTTCCTTTCCACAACAATGCTCAGAAAGCCGCCGAAGCTGCTCTCTTTGCACATGCCAATGGCAAATTCTGGGAACTTCATGAAAAAATGTTCGCCAACCAGCAGGCACTCGCCATCGAAAACCTGATGGCCTATGCCAAGGAAGTCGGCCTGGATGAAAATGCCCTCAAAGCCGCTCTCGACAGCGATCAGTACAAAGCAGCCGTCGAAGCTGATGTCAAAGCTGGTCAGGGTGCTGGCATCTCCGGTACGCCTTCGTTCGTCATCAATGGCAAGCTCCTCGTTGGTGCTCAGCCCGTAGATGCTTTCAAAAAAGCTATCGACGAAGCACTCGCTGCCAAGTAATTTCGGTTTCATCGTGGTGCACGCACTATTCGGCTGATGCCGAATACGGTGCTGTGCACCGCATCGCATTCGGCTTACGCCGAATGCGATGCTTTTTGCCCGTCTATGGCTTGATGCCATACGACGGGCTTTTTTTGTCACCAGGTGTTTAAATACATACCCGAATGTATTATGATGACAAAGGTTTGTAGTGTTTTTTGGATATTTTTACCGTGAGGTTGGTTATGGCACAGAAAAAAATCTATTTCGCTACTATCCTTGGGCTGTTGGCTTTTTACGGCTGTAGTGACGATTCCACGATAAACAGTGCACCCGCGAAGGACTGCACCAGTGGTTCCCAATGTGCTTCGGGGATTTGTCTCGAGGACGGACAATGCGTCAAACTCGTCAATGAAGGTTCCGAGTGTGATGATGTCAAACGTTGTAAAGACGGTTTAGAGTGTGTGTCCGGGATTTGTCAATCTTCGGATCCTGAGCCTAAACAATGCTCAGAAGATACGGATTGCGATGATGATCAAGTTTGTGATGAGGGGACATGCAAGGAAAAAACCGTAGGCCCTGAACCTGAATGTGCCGAAGATGCTGAATGTGGTGAAAATGAGGTTTGTAAAGACGGCTCATGCGAAGTACCCGAGATTACGGGTGAATGCAATGACAATTCTCATTGTGAAAATAATCAGGCATGCATTGACCATATCTGTGTCACCAATGAAGGAGAGTGCCTTTCGGATTCGGACTGCTCCAATGATCCTGAGAATTCCGTTTGTATGCCAGACGGCAATTGTGGCCATTGGGTTGGGTTGGGTGATATGTGCGGGATTCAGGCATATTGCGAGGAAGGTTACGAGTGCATAGGGACATGCTACGAAAAACTCGATGTTGGTGCGGACTGCACCGAGGGTGATTCCCTTCACGTTTGTGAGGGTGAGGATGGCCGGTACTGCTATGATGGTAAATGCCGCATTCCCGTATTTGATGTTACGATTGGCAATGAATGCCATGATGACTACATGGAGTGTGCCGAAGGCCTGACATGCCTCGACAACAAGTGCGTGCAGCTTAAAAAGGAAAATGATAGCTGTGATGTGGACAATCACATTGTTTGCGGCTCGGGTATGGAATGTATCAAGTCGGTATGTACCCCCGTTGGCAAAGCGTGCAAGAGTACGAGCGAGTGCACCGAGAATGACTCGTTCTGCTGCCTGAGCGATTCCTGCGGTGCCAAGGGGCGCTGTATTCCTTACGATGACACGGTCACTCATGACGAAGCCTGCATGTTTAAGACGAAAGAAGGTATCTTTGAGGCGCAGGTACAATGCCGCTGGCAGCCGCCAGCCGGAGATAAGTGGCCGGAATCCAAAAAAGTCGAAATGCCGCCTCTTGTTGGCCATTTCGGTAATGCCAAGGGCATCAAAACGACGGTTGCTGTTTTCTCGTTTAACAAGCGCAATTCAGCAGCAACGAATGATGAAGCTTTGACGGTGATCCGTTTCATCAATCCGGAGAACTGCGATACGCTTGAATCTATCCGCGTCAACCTTGCTCATTGGTGGAACAACTATCCTGCGGCAGCAGATCTGAACGGCAACGGTTTTCTCGAGTTTATCGTCCCCGATGCGGACAATCATGCAAAGGCATATACCTGGAATGCGGCTAAAAAGAAGCACGAAGTTCTTTGGACTGCCAAAGTCGATTCGAACGGCCCAATGATGGTTTATGATATCGACGGCGACGGAAAGGCCGAGGTGATTGCCGGTACCTCTGTCATCAATGGCCAGACGGGTGCAACGATTTTTGCAGGCAAAAATGGTGGCAGTACAACGTATGCCCTGGGCAACCTCGATCGCAATGATAAAGGCATTGCCACACAAGTTCGTGCCAATGGGCTTTGGAAATGGGACACAGCCAATAAGAAATGGGTACGCTACCTGACGTTCACCGACACCTCGGGAATGTCGTCCGTAGGGTATGCGGATTTTGGTACACCAGGGGCGACTGCTGACAAATTCAACTTCAACAAACTCGATGGCTATCCCGAATTTGTCCTCACGGGCAATGGCAAGCTCGTCATCAAAGCCGCTCGTAAAAACGGCGATAAGTATGAAGAACAGAATATCATGAGCGTGAATTTGCTTCCTTCTGTGGATGATTCAAGCAAGCCAATTTATGGTGGCCCGGTGACGATCGGTGACTTCAATAAAGACGGTCTGCCTGAAGTCGGCATCGCTTCGACAGGTTATTTTGGGGTTTATGATCCCAAATGTAAAAAGTATGATGCTGGTAAATGCGCCGATAAGGGCGTGCTCTGGGAGAGAGTTTCACAGGATGCGTCCTCGGGAAGGACAGGATCCTCGCTATTTGATTTTGATGGCGATGGGCAGACCGAGGCCGTTTATGCGGATGAATGTTTTACCCGTGTCTATGATGGCAAGACGGGGAAGGTCCTCTTTAGTGCTCGCCGCAGTTCCAGTACGTCCATCGAAGCGCCGGTCATCGTCGATGTCGATGATGACGGAAGCGCTGAAATTCTGATGGGATCCGATACCAATCAGAGTTGCTACAATGATAATGGGGAAAAACTTGCCTCCAGCAAAAAGGACAATAATGCGGTTGACCCCATCCATGAGGGCATCCGCTGCGTTGCGGACGAAGACTGTCCGACCTCCAAGAATTGTAATACGAAGATCGGTTTCTGCACCTGCTCATCGGATAATGACTGCAATTCGCAGTACATCAAGGTGGATGGCAAGGATAAAATCCTTCAGCAGTACGTCTGTGCGGAACCCATCCATCCCGATGTCGGGATGATGGTGAACAGTGACGGCAAGGGGCGAAAAATGGCCCAAAAACGTGGTACGCGTCCCAAGGGCTGGAAAGATGGCGATTATAAGGTTTGCCGTGCTACAAGAAAATACGAGGATATTGGTGCTGCGGATCTCATGATTTTCCGCGATCGACTCGATCGTTGGGTCAGTTCACGTAACATGTGGAATCAGCATGCCTACAATATCATCAATATTGAAGATAACGGCAAGATGCCAACTGCCAAAAAATGGTTGGATAACTGGCTGCTCAAGAGCAAGGATAAGAAGACGTCCGCTGGCGATCCTGCACCCATCTATAATAACTATCGTCTGAATAGTCAGGGGAAATACGGTGCCGGTATGGCCCCCGACATTACCGGTCGTTTCCTGCCCGACTCTATTTGCGGTACATCCAAGAATGCCGAAGGCAAAGATGTCCACCTTATCAGCGGTAACCTTTGCAACCGAGGCACCAAGCCCGTTGGCGAAAAATTGCCGGCCACGTTCTTCTACTATGATGAGAGCAAGCCAAATCACCAAGGTAAGAAGATTTGTACCTCTTATACCAAAAAGGTGGTTGGCGTCGGAGAATGCAGCATCGTCGGCTGTGAAATCAGCGATGAAGATCTTAAAAATATTGCCGGTAAAAAAGTACTGTTGGTTTCCAACCTCGATGAACACGGGTTCGCAGCTACCGTCGAATGCAATACCGATAATAATACAGATTCGATTGTCGTCGATGATTGTTCAACCCCCATCATCATTAATTAATGCGATGTTCGTAACTATTCAGCGGGGGGCTCTGCCCCGGACCCAGACCTCACCCACCCTGTCAGGCTTTGCCTGACATCCCTCCCTCTCCGAATCGGCGAGGGAGGGATTATAAGGAATGGCGCTATCGCGTCTACGATTGGGCATGATGCCCTTGGAACCCACAATCATTATATTGTTAATGCTTTACGTTTTCTCAAACCTGAGCGAAATGGGGCTCTTCCCCCATTCCGAACCTAAACATTAAGTTTTCTTGTGTTTATCGTTTTGAATTCATATTTCATTATGAAAGTCAAGGAAGGGCTGAATAGTTACCGATGTTCCTTCGATAGCAGAAAGAATCGTTGTCCATTTTAAAGTAACCCCCGGTTGCAATTGTGACTGGGGGTTACTTGATCTATAGATAATTTGCTTTTTTCTGAAATAACGATAAGCTCAATGGAGTTAGCCATGGTAGGCATACGATGGAGCATGGAGGGCTCTCAATGAACCGATACATTACCGCAGCATTCGTCATTTCCGCTTGTTTTACAGCGGTTTCTGCATCCGCGCAGACTCCCGTTCCTGCCGATACGGCCATTACGATTCAGGTCGCATCCAAGCGCATGACGCTGGCGATTGCACCTGCTCAGGGAGATTCCATTTCTGAGCTCGATAAACTGCTCAATCATACGCTGCAGTTGACGGGGCTCTTTGATATGGTGCCTCAGGCTTCTTTTTTGCCTGGTTTATCGACAGAAAAATTGGCGAATACCAATTACGATCAATGGTACGCCTCGGGTGCCAGTGTCGTCGTTAAAACCGAAGTCAAAAAAGTTGGCGGCTCTGTCACACTCGATTTTGGGCTTTTTGACGCTGAGTCTAAGAAGCGCATCGAACTCGATTATGGAACTAAAACGGCTTCTTCCGATAGCTATCGCAAAGTCGTCTATGCCTTTGTCAATGCCGTCATGCAGTATTTTACAGGTGAACCAGGCTTCTTTGGTCAATCCCTTTTAGCTGTCACGCGCGAGGGGAAAGGCAAGGGTGCACGCGTCGTTCAAATGACGACGGATGGCAGCGGCATTTCACGTGTGACCAAATCGAATGCCATCGAAATGCTTCCGGCATGGGGGGCCGGTGGTTCGATTTTGCTCACGAGCTATGCCAAGGGAAATCCCGATCTCTATACCATCACTGGTGGTGCCGGACATCGCATTTCGTCGCATCCCGGCATGAACAGCGGTGCTTCGTATTGTGCGGGCAATGGACGCATTGCGCTCACACTCTCGAAAGACGGCGATGCCGAAATCTATACCATGTCCGCAAGCGGTGGCGATTTGCGCCGTCTTACCAACAATCGCGCCATCGATACCTCGCCCGCATGGTCGCCCGATTGCTCCAAGATTGCATTCGTCTCCGATCGCGGCGGAAACCCTCAAATCTATACGATGAATGCCGATGGATCGGGGGTGACGCGCCTCACTATGCTCGGCAAATACAATACAAACCCCGCATGGGGCAAAAAAGGACTCATCGCTTTTAGCGCCCGCGACGAGCAAAATAGCCTCGATATCTACGTCATCAACGAGGATGGTTCGGACCTGACACGCATCACCCAGCAGCAGGGCAAAAACGATAAGCCTACCTGGTCGCCCGATGGCCGATATCTGGCATTCTCTTCGACTCGCGATGGCTCAAGCCGTATTTATATCTCAACCGCCGATGGCAAATCACAGAACGCCGCGACAACTTCCGGATGGTACGAAAATCCCGTTTGGGGAAGGTAATTTATATGAAAAGAATCGCTCTCATCTCGACTTTTATTCTCATGCTCGCGGGATGCGCCAGCAAACAGCCTGTCTCTGAGTTGCTCACCGATGCCGCAAATGCCGTCAATGGCGCCGGCAATGCTCAGGATTGTGCCGCCGAAACTTTTAAACTCGCTCAGGCTGCCCTCAAGGAAGCTCAGGATGCACAGGCCGCAGGCGATGATGAAACTGCTCGCGCTAAAGCAAGACTCGCTCAAACACTGGCTAAACAGGCCAAAGAAGAAGCCGAGCTCAATGCAGAGGAATGCGAACGACGCAAAAACGCTGCCAATGCCATCGAAGAGAAACTCAATGATAACGTCGTCGACGAACTCGCCGGTGGTACGGATCTCGAAAGCGATGATTCGTTCAAAGTCATCTATTTTGATTTTGACGAATCTTTCCTGACCTCGAATGCTGTCGCGGATTTGCAGGCCAATGTCGCCGTGCTCAAGTCAAAACCGCAGCTCAGTGTCATCCTTGCAGCGCACACGGATGAGCGCGGGACGACCGAATACAATCTCGCTCTCTCCCAAAAACGCGGCGATTCGGTAAAAGATCATGCCGCCAGCATGGGCATCGATGCTTCTCGCATGACGGTCGTGCCCTATGGCAAAGAAAAACCGGCAGCTCTCGGCAACCGCGAGCAGGATTATGCACTCAACCGCCGCGTCGAGTTCATTTCGAGGTAGATTCTGTTCAACGGGGATGACTGTGGGGCGTTGCGGGGCGTAGCCCCGCAGTGGGGGTAGGCGCGTATCGCGTGCGATAGCGCCGCAGGGGGCCACGGCCCCCTGCAACATCAATCCATGTACTGATAGGAAACCGTCAACGCGAGTCCAAGGGATATGTCATTTTCCTTATCGGACCACCAAACTCCCTTGGGCTCGGTATAGCCGCCGAAATTGAATTCCAGATCGAGTCCGAGTGTAAGATGGTTGTCGAAAAGCCAGAAGACGCCGCCTTGCAATCGTGCTAGCCACGAAGTGTCGGATTCTTTGATATCATAATCCGAAAAAATGAGCTCGTAGCGCTGGCCTAGCCCGAGCCCCGCGCCCAGCGTCGCGACGAAGTGATCGGATATGGGGATATAGCCATGCACCATACCGAGCAGTCCGCTGTTCGTCGTTCGCGTGGCGACATCACGGTGATCGGCGCGTTTTGTACTGTCCGAAGCCCAGAGCATGTTCCATGTGACTTCGAGACCGATGCCAATGTATTTCCAGTGTACGTCCAAACCAATGCGCGCAG
The DNA here is from genome assembly GCA_002395385.1 of Myxococcales bacterium UBA4248. Lineage (GTDB taxonomy): Bacteria > Myxococcota_A > Bradymonadia > UBA4248 > UBA4248 > UBA4248. The sequence continues at coordinate 171 of DGWW01000341.1, read as the reverse complement.
AATAGCCGTTGGCAGCATCGAGCAGGTCGGACGCCGAACCGATGCCCGCGTAAAATCCCATACCATCGCGCCAACCGCTTTCGGCGATGTTATCCGCGTTATCTGTCGGTATTTCGTCTACTGGTGCGGCGTTATCTGGGTTATCTTCCGGTATTTCGTCTGCTGGTGCGG
>DGWW01000275.1 GCA_002395385.1 Myxococcales bacterium UBA4248 | reverse complement strand
TCGATTCTATTGGAGAATTGCAATTCAATTGCACATTGCTAATTCATAACAATTCCGAATTCCGAATTATGCATTCTCCATTATGCATTATGCATTATGCATTATGCATTATGCATTATCCATTATGCATTATCCATTATATCCCATGCATTCCCCATTCATCCCCTATCTCCAAATAGTGATTGACGTATCGGCAGAATCGCAATATGATGCAGACCCCGGTATTGGGCTTAGTGATTAGCTTATTATCACTTACGGAGATTAACATGACAATAAAGAATCGTGGGATTCAGCGTTACATTGGGCTTGGCCTGGTTGCGGCAAGCATTGGTATTTTATCTGGTTGCGGACAAATTGATGTCAATACTCCAGAGGGTCTTCTTGCGGCGCTCGAAAAAGGGGAAAAACTCGACAAGGCCATTCCTAAAATTTCGGGCATGATGGCAAGACCGGAAGAGATGAAACCTTATGTGCCTGCTTTGGTTGCAATGTACAAGAGAGGTTCCAACTTTGACCGTGAAGTTATCCAGGCATTGGCCAATTCCATCGCACCGGGCGATCAGCCTCCGTTCCTACAGGACGAAGCCTTTAAAAAAGCTGCAGAATCTAAAGACTACAAACAAGTCATGCAGGCTGCCATAGGTATTAAAGCGACCAAAAACAAAGAAATCCAGTCCCAACTCCTGAGTATCTACGAGGCACAGATCAACCCCGAGGTCAAGCGCGTCATCCTCGAGACCGGTACAACCATCGAAAGTAACGCCATTACCCAGAAAGCCGTTTCCGTACTCGAAGGCAATGTCGATGAAACCCCATTCACCCTCCTGCGTACCAGCTGCGATGTACTCGCATTCCAAAAAGATGAGTCAGCAGTCGATACCCTGATGCGCGTCGTTTACCACCAGGATGGCGTCGGTCGTACATTGACTGCCAACTGCACACGTGCACTCCTCGCACTCGACAAAAACGTCGTTGCCCCCGTTCTCCTCAAGGCTTTCAAACTCGAAAATAAAGCCCTGATGCAATACGTCGAGGCTCACCCCGATACCCTCACCCCCGAAAGCTTGCGCAATAACACCGCGAACGCACTCGCACTCTATCGCTACAAAGATGCCGTCGAACCCATGCTCGACTACCTCGGCGATACCCGCACCATTCCCGTCCCCGGTACACTCGCCATTCGACCCAATACCGATCAGGCATGGCAAATGTGGGCTGCACTCGTCGGCGTCGCCTCTCAGTCCATCATCTTCTCGCTCAATGATATCGGCATCCGCGGAAATCAACGCGCAAAACAAATTCTCACCGATATCTTCAACTGGACACTCGCTTATCAATCCAAATTCAAAAATGCCATTGAACTCACCGGTACTTCAAACATCGAAGTTTCTCAGCGCGTCAACGCGTTCAGAGCACTGCGCGAAAATGATCTCATTTCAAACGAAGAAACCGTCGAAATGATCAATACGCTCAAAGACGAAGATTTCCAGGATATGAACAAATGGCGTCCATACGCACGCGCTTCTATCGGAACCGATATGGTCACCTATTGCGCCATCACCTCCAAAAAAGGTGATACCGACACCGTTTGGGCTGCTTTTAATGCGCTCAAATCAAACGAATTCAATGTTCCTGCACCTGAAAATCCCGATGAGCCCAAGAAAGAACACTACAATGACAACGTCTCGAAACGTATCGATGACGTACGTCCCGCTTTCGTTCTCGCGGATAACTGCAATGTCGATTTCGAATGCTATAAAAATGCTTTAAGCAACAAAAACATCAGCAATTACGAACGCATCAAAGCTATCTACGAACTCGGTTATTCCGGAAAACATGACTATTTCCAGGTCATTTGCGACGAATATAAAAATCTCGACGTCTTTGGACAACTTTATGGCACCAAATCACTCGCCATGCTCGGTACCAAAGAAGATGCCGATACCATTCGCGAACTGATCAAAACACTCGGTCGTGAAATGAACCAGATCCAGTATCAGGCTGCCAAACCGAATCTCGAAGGACTTATCACTATCCTCGAAAGCAAATAATTTCGCGCCTTTTTTAGACATTAAGACCAGATTGCGGACTTCCTCGATCTGGTCTTTTTTTTTATTCGGTTTTATGCGATTGTGTGTGCGGCCGCTTTTTTGGCTGCGCCAAAATACGCCGCCGCGATTTGGCTATTAGCGCTGCGCGCCAATACGCCAAATCAATGGTAGAAACGATCCAATTCCGCATTCCGAATTCCGAATTCCGAATTAACATCATGCAAACACCATCCCGCCCCAATATGCCTTCCAATCCCATGATTTCACACCTCGAGCTCGAACTCGATTGGTTAAGAGCCCTCTTGCTCGTCAGAATTCGTGAAATGCAGGGCGTCGGTTTATTGCCCGGTGCCGAAGATTTGCGCCCCGGGACCATCATCTATCCTCAGGAAGTCGAGGCAAGACTTCATGAAAAGGATAATCCTGCTGTCGATCCAACACTCGCAGAAGTCGAAGCCAAAACCAAACTCGCAGAAATCGAATACCGCAGAAGGCAATTTTACAATCAGCATGAAACGTTCGATCCTTCGTCCCCGTTGGCTTTCTTAATGCAGCAATATCGCCTGAACAACGCACAATACCTGCTTTTGCTGCTCGTGGCCGCCCCCGTGTTCGATCCTTCTTTTTCGCGACTCTACGCGTTCATTCAGAATCACTTTGAACGCGATTACCCCACGCTCTCGTTGTATATCGAGGTGTTCTCAAAGGATCATCATAATATCGCCTACCTGAACCGCCTCATAGCACCGGGCAGCATTCTGCTCACCGAAGGACTCATCGAAATCCAGTATGCCGCCAGCCATCTCCCCCCCAATAAACAACCACTCTCACTTCCCCAAAGAATTCAGGCTTTTATTGGCGGCATCGACATGCTCGACTCGGGCTTAGCCGCTTATTCTGAGCTCCGAAGCCGTACTTCATTGCGTACACCGACGATGCTCACAGAAAAACAGCATCATGAATGGTATTCCCGTATCGATAAGATCAAAGCCCTCCTCCACACGGGCAAGCCGCTTCCACTCTGCTACATCACAGGCCCCGTCGGTGCCGGAAAACGCCGTTTTGCCCAGGAAGTGGCTGCACTCCTCGACCGGGATTTGCTCTGTGTCGACATCAAATCCATTCAAAATACTTACGAAAGTTTTTCTTATGGCGTGAGCTGCGCCTGCCGCGAAGCCATGCTGCACAACGCCATCGTTTGCTTTTATGGCTGGGAAACGCTCATTCTTCCAACCACGGCCGAAGACGCCAATTTTCATGCCCAGGTGTCAGCTCTGCACCTCAATGTCTGCCGCGTACTCGATTCTATCCTGGCATGGCATCCACAGACGATCATCATTACCTGCCAAAATAGCGTCTCTTTCCCGCCGCGCCTCGAATCCCGCAATGTCGAAGCACTCCGGCTGACCATGCCCGATCATATCACGAGCAGAAAGCTCTGGGATGCTGCACTTCCGCCCTCCAGACGCGACGAAAACTGCGATATCCAGGCATACTCCGAGAATTTCCATCTTACACCCGGTCAGATTTCCGAGGCCGTCCGAGTGGCTTCCTATCAGTCCGAGCCGAGCCCCATCGTCAATTCCGGTTATATCATCGGTGCCGTTAAACAACAGATGCGACACCGATTGAGCGAGCATGCGACTTTGCTCGAAAAAACATACAAGTGGGAAGATCTGATCGTTACGAAGGATGTCGAGACACAGCTCAAAGAAATCGTCTACCGCTACCAGTACAGAGCACGCGTCCTCGACGATTGGGGACTCGGAGACAGATTCGGTCACGATATCGGCTTGTCCGCTTTGTTTGATGGCCCTCCGGGTACCGGCAAAAGTATGTGTGCCTCGCTCATCGCCAACGAAATCGGAATCGATATCTACCAGGTCGATCTCTCGCGCGTCATGTCCAAATATGTCGGCGAAACCGAAAAAAATCTCGCACAAATATTTAATGAAGCCGAAAATGCCCAGGCCATGCTGCTCTTTGACGAAGCAGATTCCCTCTTTGGCCAGCGTACCAACGTCAAGAATTCCAATGACAAATACGCAAACCTCGAAGTCAATTACCTGCTGCAGAGGATCGAGCGTTTCCCCGGCGTCGCCATTTTGACGACCAACTTCCCCGCAGGCATCGACGAAGCCTTTGCAAGACGTCTGTCTCTGCGCGTTTCATTCCCCAAGCCATCCAAAGTCGAAAGGGCCAGACTCTGGCAGTCGATGCTCAAATCTTCCAAGCTACCCAAAGGGAAAATCGATTATCGCGAGCTCGCGACCGAATTCGAAATCACAGGCGGCTACATCAAAAATTCCATCTTGAGGGCCGCATTTATCGCTGCATCGACCGATGGCATCGTCGATCAGGATACACTGTGGCAGGCAGCCCGCATCGAAATGAAGAGCATGGGCAGACTCGTTTCACATAACGATGAGGATGAAGGATGATCGCGCCAGACGGCAAATTACCGCATGCTTCCTTTTTACAGGACATACAAAACTGGGTTTGGAAGCGCTTTCCAACGCGCCAGCTCTCGGCATCGGATATTTTTTATGTGATGCAATGGGCCGAAACCGGCGTTCCCTCGATTTTTTTTATCGACGGCTTCGAAGCCTGGCTCCAGACACACCCCAAAGAATTCATCACCAATGCCAATCTGGCCAATCTGAGGTTTGAAGCCAATCGAATTATTGAGGGATACCGTTCACTCCATCCGGTTCATCGATCGATCGAAATGGATGCCATCGATCCATTCGAAACGATGCAGCACCGCCTCGAAGTTCTTGGCAAAACTACGCCCAATGAGTCGCTGCGCAGCGAACTCCGTTCCATTTATCAAAAAGTACGATCCGCACAACGCGAAACTCAATCCATGTATCCAGATTGGAACCAACGCGCCGAGAGTTTTTATACTTTAAAAGCCAGAGCACTCCTTCTGTGGGATGAATGCCTCGAAACACTCATCGCCCAGTGTTTTTCATGGCTCCCAAGAGAAAACCAGGAAAAAATGAAGACGCTCACTCCCGCAGAGAATCTTCATCTCCTGCGTCTCGGCGACGAAGCCCAGGAACTGTACAAAAAACAGTTGTTCCAACAGAAAGTTGCCGATCATTGTGGGATGGCATCCCTTTTGGAGCCCATATAGCGTGATGTAGGGGCGACCCCGTGTGGTCACCCCAAGGCGTGCCATTTCATTGG
>DGWW01000255.1 GCA_002395385.1 Myxococcales bacterium UBA4248 | reverse complement strand
AATCCCGGCACCGACCCCGGTACGGATCCCGGCACCGATTCAAAAGTTAAGGTAGGTGATACCTGCGACCCCAAAAAAATGAATGAGGTCTGCCAAGATGGGAATGTCTACTATTGTGGTGAAAAAAATAAGATTGAATTATTCGAATGCAAATCGAGTGAATCCTGTGTTGTCTTTTCTAAAGCCGTCAATGGTCTGGACTATGCAGATTGTATGATTTCTGATTATATTTGCACGAAAGAAGGGGCGACAGAAGAGTATTGTGAAGATTCGATTTTGGGATCTACTGCAGGCAAAGCCGTGTGTACCAAGGGCAGCGATGGAAAGCTCTATAATCTGGCACTCGATGAAACTGAAGAATGCGCCAATGGCTGCAATGAGGAAGGCACCCAATGTGCACCAAAACTCGTGAGCGATCAGGGCGAGGTATGCAAAGTTGAGACACGCAAAGACAAGTGCGATGGCACAGTTTTGAGCTATTGCGATGATTCATTGGCTGATTATGGGGCTGAATATGTCATAGTCGAAGCAGAAGATTGTGCCGATTATGATGCGGTCTGCGATTCTATAGATAATGTGGCGTATTGTTTTGACAGTTCTTCTGAGTGTTCAAAAGCCGGTGATATAGAAAAAGGCTGTGACTTCGATTACACTTCGGAATATACAGCCGATTATGTATGCACAAAAGCCGTGTCAGGCAAGCTATATTATGTGCTTGATGAAAACTCAAAGAACAAATGTGAGTTTTCATGCATTAAGGGTGAGTGCGGGAAATATGTCGAAGATCAGGGGGCTGCCTGTAAGCCTGAAAATCGTGCCGATCAGTGCGATGGCAATATCCTGAGCTACTGTGGTGATAAGGATAAGGTTGTTGCCGGTGAGTGCGGTGAAGACAGCTGTGTCGTTTTGAGCGATGGCTATGCCGATTGCTTTAGCAAAGAAGATGAATGCGATACTGTGGGCAAAACCGAAAGCGTATGCATGGTAGATCTTTTCGGCGATCCCATTTCTGCCACCAGGAAATGCTATGCCAGCAAGGACAACTCAAAGAAATATTGGGTTTTGGAAAAATATGATTATTGCAAAACCGAATGCATTGAGTCCACGAAGAAATGCGATGCCATTCTGGAAGATGAATAATATGTAACGCATGCGTATAAACGAAAGGCGGCCCATTTGGGGTCGCCTTTCGTTTATAGCAGCGTTCGCAGGGCGTATCCCGTAAAAGGCGTGTCACGACACGTCTTTTATCGGGATAGCCCGCGCCAAATCTAACGATAAGCCGCTTCGCTGCTTCCTATAATCTCGTCGGGCGTCGCATCGTACATGGGGAATGGGAAAGGAATGCTCAGTACCTGTTCGGTCGAATACAAACGAGTAATGGTATATAAAATCGGTATCTGATCGCCGACCGCATAATGGCCTTCGGGGGCTTCGTGACATTTATACTGATGAATGAGATCTTCTTCGCGTATATCGTCTGGCGGATTGAATTTATACGAAATCACGAAGCAGGGCTGTTCATTGATAAATAAGGAATCATCTTTACTGCGAATAATATTGTTATGATCTTCTTTGTATTCTATTTTTGTAATCGTCGCTACCGTTTTGCGGCCGGAACGAACAAGCTTTAAAAGCTCAGATACCTCAAATCGTCCGCGTGATCTCGGGGGATTGCTGTAATAGTTGCTGTCATAGACGGTATTGATGTTACTGTGATCTGTATTGTATAAAATGATCCAGAAAATAACCATAAATATGGACCAACAAAAAAAGATAATAGGATTACCCTTAGCCAAACAGTAAATAAAGGAGATTACTGAAATGATAAGTGGAATAGTATAGCGTTTAAAAAGCGGACTAAGATTGCTCATTATGGTGGCTTTCTTATTGAGGACGGGCTTGAGCTTATACTTCTTTAAAGTGATATTGAGTGCATCCGCTTTAAACAAATCGTCTACAATCTGTGGAATCGCACGTGGCGTTTGATCCGAAAGGTGCTGCCACAGGTTCATATTGCCGCTTTCGCCGATGCATTGTACTGATTTTAACTGCCGATTGTAATCCTTGTCGGTATCGGTGCCGTCCGATTTGAGGATGTCGAGTTGATATCTGCCCGCTTTAAACTGCTCAAAAATGGCAATCAGGTCGTTGGTATCTGCCAGTCTGCTCAGGATATCGGGGTCGAGCATTCTGCGAAGTATGCTGATGAGTTCCGGCTTATGTGTCTGTTCCATCTCCGGCTCGAACATCAGGCGGAAGTCCTTACTGGGTAAGGAAGCCGGCGACTTCCCGCAAAACAATTCCACCCCTACCGCCGCCAGTGCATAAATATCACTCGCCGGAACGGGCCTGCCCATGAGCTGCTCGGGCGGCATGTAGCCATACGTGCCTGCAACGGTCGATCCACCGCTCTGTACCTGAGGATTCGCCACCGCACCGAAGTCGATGAGCGTCACCTTGCAGCCATTGTTTTGGTGTTCAATCATGATATTCGAAGGCTTGATATCGCGGTGAATGACCGGTGGCGTTATACTGTGCAGCTGTCCCAGTATCTTCAGCATCTGAATTATAATATCATAAACGTCATTCACCTGAAAGCGATGTCCCGCCTTGATCAACTCGGCGAGTGACTGACCCGGGATATATTCCTGAACGATGTAGGAACAAGGGGGATCGTCGTCGAGGCAGTCGATGGCATCGTAAAAATGCGCCACTCCCTCGATATTGAGCGAAGCCAGAATGTCGGCTTCGCGATGAAACAGCTCATAAGATTTCCAGGTTTTGACCGATCCGATATTGAGCTGTTTGGCAACGACTTTCTTTTGGTCGCTCAGCCGGGTGGCGAGGTAGACTTTGGCCTGCGAACCATAGCCAATGACGCGCTCAAAATGATAGGTATCGCGTAGCGATGCGGGCGTCTCGACAGTTGTCTGTGCGTCCTCGGGTTCTGTCTTTGGGGATGGGGGAAGTTCTTTTTTAGCTGTATCGGTCATGTTATTGTGTGGTTCGCGCCTATGCGCGGTGCGCATACGGCGCTTTTGGGGCGCTGCCTATGCGCGGTGCGCATACGGCGCGCCGGATCTGTTGGGGGATTGTTCTCGAAGGAGTGTTGATCGTGTAATCACGATGACATGCACTTTGGGGCTTGTGTCATGCGGGATTTCTCACTCAGAACCTATCATTTTGAAGGAATTGGGCGAGCGAATACACACCGAATCAGGCCTGTGCTACGTGCCTTTATAGCTGAAATTGAGCACGTGTGTAAAGGCAGGATTCATACTCGTGGGATTGTTGTGGACATGGTTAATGTGCATATCAAAAGAAGCCCCATGTTGTAATCTAAAGGACTTGGGGGGAGTCCCATCTCTCTACAGCATTTGTAT
>DGWW01000249.1 GCA_002395385.1 Myxococcales bacterium UBA4248 | reverse complement strand
GTAGGGGCGACCCCGTGTGGTCGCCCCTAGGCAAGCCATTTGTGGCGTATTGCCGCGAATTTGCGCGGCAATAGACACAAAAAAAACCGGGCGTATCGCAGATAGCCCGGCCATTCATAAAAAAGCGAACGATTAATAGATGAACGCAATGTTAAAGAGGAATTTGGTATAGTTCTTTGAAGGGCTGACCGTATCGAACCACGGGAAACGCACCGTCTTGTTGTCGGCGGTCTTCCAGGGCTGCGTACTCGTCATCCCCAAGGTGAGTGACAAATACGAAATCGGTGTATAGGTCAAAGCGAGTGTACCTTTGCTATACTGAGAGTGGCCGCGACCAACTTTCGAATACATCCCGACAAATTCATCGTCTTTCGTGATCGTTCCGTTGTCGTAGCTCCAGATATCACCAAAACCCAATCCTACTGCCAGAGCCAACTGTTCAATGAACTTATAGGTAAGTGCAAACTCATTGATGACAGCGATTTCGGGCAGAACACCACCGGCAGCTACATCGTGTGCACTTAGGATTTCATTGCCTGTAGAGCGCGACAGAATATCGACTTCGCTCGGATCGTATGTCGAACTCGTATATTCGTGGAAAGAATGCGCATACGTAATGGCATACGAGAAAGAAAGGCCCGCCAGTCCAATATTAAATCCCAACGTCGGTGCAATCGTCGTGTAAAGATTTTGACTAATTGAGGCTTTCGATGTCGGCAAGGTAAAGTCCAAACCCGCTGCCAAATCGAAATTAAACTTTGTGTCTTTGTCTTTATAAGACCAAATTTCGCGACTAAGCCCAACCGTCGTATCCGCCCAGCGGAACTCATATTTACCGTTACTACCCCCCGCCTTGCTCATCCATTGGCTGAATCCGGTTTCGGCGGCAATCGTCACATCAATGACGGGAATGGTATAGGATGCACCAAAGGCGAAAGCGAATCGAGAACGAATCTTGCGGGCATGTTCGTCTTTGGTAAATGCGCCGAGGCCCAAATCAAAAGTGGCATTCGCAAAGACATGCCAGCTCTTATCGTCTTTTTCTTCGTCATCGCTGTCTTTGGTTTCGCCATCTGCATCGACAGCAGATTCATCTTTCTCAGGCGGAACATAGACATACCTGCCAACTTCGCCCGCATTAAAGCGCCTCTGCGCTTCCTCAAGTTTTTCATTTTTTAGCTGTGCCTCGGTTTTACCCGATGCATCCACAGGGGCAGACGCCTGTGCAGGAGCATTCGTTTCGACGGGAGCTTCAGTTGACGCGGATTCTGATGCAGCAGCTTCGGCAGGAGCAGTTTCGGGGGCAACGGCGGATGATACTCCATCGTTACTTTCGGTATTCACGGCATCCTGAGCTAAAGCGGCCGTCGGCAATAGCAATGCCGCCGATAATGCCGTAAGTATTGTCAGATGCTTTTTCATAACAACTATCCTTATCCAATTATTTCATGAAGTTTTCCATGCCGCCCTTAACCACATGTGTGACTAACACACAGCATAGACCATTTGTAGCTTCATAATGGCAATGTATTGCGTTTGTCAAGTGCTATGAGCATAAAATTCAAAATCAAATCTAATTATTCCTAAAAATTTATAAAAAATTCACTCAAAATTACCATTTCTGAACAAAATTAGACATCCAAACAATTCAACTTTTGATTCGATGGGACATGCATCCATTTCCGGGCGCGCATGCGGCACACCCGGCTATATTCTGCGAATGAAACGCATTCCAGGCGTTTCGAATCTATTGGATAATTGCATTCCAATTGCACATTGCACATTCAAAATAATTCCGAATTCCGAATTCCGAATTCCGAATTCCGAATTCAAACTATTGCTCAATGCTAATTGGTTTTAACGCTGTACACAAAGCTCGTCTTGGGCAGGCGAAGCATGCGTTCCTGAATGACATCAAAGGGAATGGCTGTCCCAAATGCATGTTGTTTCTGCAATTTCTCGAGACCGGCTTTGTCGCCTTTGGCCTTGATCTGCGCAATCGATTTCATAATGCGATCCGAAGCAGCAGCCATTTTATCGAGATGCAGGATAAATGCGCCTTTATCCTTGCCATTGGCAGCCAAGACTTCGGGATTGTATTCCACTGCACCATCTTCCATCATCATTCCCAACTGAATCGCTGCCAGCTGCGAATAAGGCTGAATCCTGCCATTGCTCGTCATGCCGCGGGCGATGTGACCAAACGACCAGTAGACGGCATCTGCATAGCTTTTATCGGACATTTCCTGCGTAATGACGCCTTTCTCGACGAGGTAAGGCAAAAACCACAGAGAACCGCTCTGTGCCTTGAATTCTTCGGCCAAAGTTGCAAGCCCGCCGCCAAAGATGGCATCATCCACCTTGCCATTGACTTTATATTCGTGGGCAGGGCCGAGATTATGGGTTGCTTCGTGCAGAATGGTACTCAGCAACCCCGGACCGGTCGAATCTTTTAAGAGTTCGAGATCCTTTTCGGTAAACAGCGAAGAGGCCAAAGTCCTGCGATCGCGCAGACTATCGGGATCGGTATACAGGTTGCTCATGGCGACGGTACGGCCGCGCCCTTCATTGGCAACCGGCCCCCAGTTGGGCAGCGATTGCCCGATGGTGGCACCAAAAGCATCGCGGTCATCGCCGCTGTTGATCACGATATCGATAAAATCAGGCAGATGGAAACTGACTTTGTGCGACTTGTAGGGTTTTCCGGCAACTTTGGCGAGTTTGTCTTCCATTTCCTGCTGCAATGGGGTGAGCTTTTCCTGCCAGGCGAGTGCGTCCGGATTGATCCGAGCAAAAGTGAGGTGGAATCCGGCCTTGAGTGCACAGGGTTCCCAGTAGACTTCATCGGGAGCGACGCGCACGTACCATGCAGAATTGGTCGAATTCATGGCGGCCCAGGCTTCATTGGCAGGTTCCCAGTCATTGCTCAGGAACGATTCCGAAGCTGCCGTCAGATATTTCTGCAGTGCCATTTCCTTTTCATTGCCCGAAAGCGTTGCGGCAGCCTCTTTTAATGCGGCACTCACGGCAGCCATATCAGCCTTAAAATACTCATTATAAGGAACTGCCTTCAAATTCTCACCATCCTTAATAATGGCGGTAAACGGCGTCGATAATGCCTCTGCATCGGGACGTGCCTGCAAAGCTTCGCAGAAATTGTCATCCTTTTGCAATTCCTCGGGATAAACGCCGACATAAATCTTTTCATCACCAGCAAGTGCGCGACATGCCTTATCGTCTTTGACTTTTGGGCTCTGAGGCAAAATACCCCAGTTGCGCCGTGCCATACTGCGCGACATGACATCGTCGGCAGGAATCTTCTCGAGCGCTTTATCGAGTCCCGTCTGTTTGGCATACAGATTATCGATGGCTTTACCAGCCTTGAGCATGGCTTCGACAAATTTCTTTTCGTCGTCCGATGATTTCGAAAAATCGGTCGCCACGAGCGTGACAGCGCCCTGGTCGAGTTCGTCGGCAACCTTGGTAAGACGCGTTTTTTCAGCTTCACCAACCTCTGCACCGCGCAGTGGATCTTTCATGATGTCGACCATTTTTTGGTAGGCATCATAAAAATCCTGAGTAAATTTGCCATTTTCGTCTTTCCAAACCAATTCCGTCGGGAAAAAGTTGAGCGTCGTCAACAATTCCGGGCGAACTTCTTTCGAAGGTGTTTCTTCATAAACCCAGAAAATCGGCAGATTCAGACGCATGGCGGCATGATTGAATGATGTGCGATCCAGTTGATCGAGCGCAGGAATTGCGGCCTTGGCGGTTTCTTCTGCGGTTTTTTCGGCCTCATTCGCGGCCGGGGCTTCTTCTTTCACAGGTTCTTCCTTTTTGCAGGCAGACGTACTCAATACGAGCATTCCGGCTAAAATAAAGGCGATCTTACTTATTTTTCTCATTCTTTTCTCCATTTATGGCGCGCGCTTTTGTCCCTACGGGGCCAATACGCGCTGCGAAGGCCGCTATTGCCTGCGGCAATACGCGCCCTTAATTTCTTTCTTTTACCGTCTCGGAGCTCGCCATCTCGGATCATCCCGGGTAATGACTTCCCCTATGGGACGCTTTGGGGCCAGGCTCATACACATTTGCACGACAAAACGTCCCGAATTCGGTGCAAAAAATACGCGCTTTTTCTGGAACCCAATCTTATGAAAACATCGCTGAGCGCGCTTATTATTGGCATACGTCTCGAGAATGACGCGCCCAACGCCTTCTTCTGCCAGTAATACCATAAAAAGCCTGAGAGCGGCATACCCATAGCCATGCCCCCAATACCGGGGGTCGGCAATCACAATGCCGAGTGTACACTGGCACACCCGATCGACAAAATCCCGTGCAGTAATCGTCCCCACGGGCACACCGTCGACCACGATGATTCGCTCAATGATTTCACCCGATCCCTGAGCCGTCAACCGCCCAAGCGCATACTCATCCAACGACATCTGATGCGGCTCATCATCAGCCCAATAGACGACCTCCGAAGTAAAACGCATCGCATAAAACTGCGCATAATCGTCGTAGGATGGATTTTTTAAGGAAATTCGATGCTGCATGGAGGCAACATATTACCATGAGATGAATAATAATTTACAAACGGATTTGCTCAGGTCTAACGACCTTCGCATTGCTAATTCGGAATTCGGAATTCGGAATTATCCGTACTCCCTGACTTCCGCATAAAACAGATGCAAACAAATCTGTTTGTAACAGAACTGATCACAATGATGAAAAGCACGCGTTCATCATTAGACTCAAATGCCATAACGTAAAACCAATGCTTTTCTTTTGGAGGGGGATATGTGGGAAACCTTTTCTTTTGTGCCAAAAGAAAAGGTTTCCCACATAAAAATAAAACCTAAAATGCGATCTGCCTTGGTGCCCGCGGGAATGGGATGACGTCGCGGATGTTATCCAAACCGGTGGCATACATCATGGCGCGCTCGAACCCAAGGCCGAATCCGGCATGGGGAACGGTGCCATAACGGCGCAAATCGCGGTACCAGCTGTAGGATTCTTTGTCGAGTTTGAGTTCATCGAGGCGTTTGTCGAACATGTCCAAACGCTCTTCTCTCTGGCTGCCGCCGATCATTTCGCCGATGCCAGGAACCAGAACATCCATGGCTGCGACGGTCTTGTTGTCGTCGTTCA
>DGWW01000055.1 GCA_002395385.1 Myxococcales bacterium UBA4248 | reverse complement strand
TAATGTTTTGGTTCGGAATGGGGGAGGGGCCCCATTTCGCACAGGTTTGTGAAAACGACAGCTAAAAAACAAAAAAATGTGGGTTCCAAGGCGCCGAAAAGAGCACCGTCCGGTGAACGGTGCGAATTGAGGTGACTGTGAGCAAATCAAATGCGCAAGTTGGAGCACCGATAGGCGCGGGAAACGCAGCGCATTTGAGATTGCAAACTGAAAGACCCTTGGCGGGATCCGGGGCAGCGCCCCGGCTGAATAGTTACATTTTATATGCCATGCAATATCAGAGGGGGCAGAAGGCACCTCTCTGATGGCATGACATTATCCCAGCTGAGCTCTGGCTTTTTCGAGTTTTTCGAGTTCGGCACGGCCGGATTCCACGCGAGCACGCTCGGTTTCGACGACTTCTGGTTTTGCACGGGAGACAAAATTGGGATTGTTCAATTTTCGTTCGCTGGCTTCGAGGTCTTTTCGAACTTTGGCGATGTTTTTGTCGAGACGTGCCCGTTCTTCGTCGAGATTGATCAGATCTGCAAACGGAACGACCAGCTCTATGCCATCTGCCACGCCGATGGCACAGGGGGTCGGTTTCGCAGCAGATGCACCATCTAAAACGACATTTTCGACTTTGGCCAACTGACAAATGGCGCCTTTCATCGAATCGACAATACCGCGCCGTGCCGGATCATCCGAAAGCGCAAGCAGCTGCGGAATTGCCTTCCCTGGCGGGATATTGGCTTCACCGCGAATATTGCGTACTGCCGAAACAATGGCGATGAGCGTCTGCGTCGATGATGCCTGTTTCTCATTGAGGAATGCCGCATTGGCTTTGGGCCATGGCGCAATCATGATCGATTCGGGCGCATGGGCATTCTTTGGAAGTGCCTGCCAGATTTCTTCGGTCATAAATGGCGCAAATGGGTGCAGTAAACGCAAAATCGTTTCGAGTACATGGACGAGTACGAGACGCGTCGTGCGTTTGGCTTTGTCCATCGCCGGATCATTCGAATAGAGAATGACTTTCGAAAGCTCAATGTACCAATCACAGAAACAATTCCACAGGAAATCGTAAATTTTCTGTGCCCCCTCGTTGAAATTGAAATCATCGATTGCCTTGGTGACATCCGAAACGCAGCGATTCAGACCATCCAGTATCCATGCATCTGTCATCGAAAGATCTTTGGGGGAGAACGGTTCTTTGCAGCCGTCGGGGGTAATTGCAGAAACCGCATCCGAACCTTCGAGATTCATCATGACGAATCGGGAGGCCTGCCAAACTTTGTTCAAAAATGCACGGTAACCTTCGATGCGCTTGATATCCAGACGCACATCGCGGCCCTGTGCTGCCAGCATTGTCAGTGAGAATCGCAGTGCATCCGCGCCCTGGGGATCGATGCCATCGGGATAGTCGTCAAAAAGCTGCTGGGATGCAGCTTTTTCATCATCGGGCACACTCTGGGGATTGCAGCCATAAATCAGGAGCAGCGGGTCGATGACATTGCCTTTGGTTTTGGACATCTTCTGGCCAGCTTTGTCGCGCACGAGTGCATGGAAATAGACGTCTTTGAATGGCGTCTCCCCCATAAAGTGAATGCCGAACATCATCATACGGGCGACCCAGAAGAAGATGATATCCGCAGCGGTTTCCATCACGCTCGTGGGATAGAACTTCTTCAGAGTGTCGGTCTGATCGGGCCAGCCCATCGTTGAAAATGGCCAAAGTCCAGAGCTAAACCAGGTGTCGAGGACATCCGGTTCCTGAATGAGATGTGTCGAACCGCAGACCGGGCATTTTTCCGGGCGTGATTTGGCGACGATTGGCTTGGCGTGCGCATCGATCCGCAGATCCGGATCTTTCTGGCCTGGGTTGTTGATATAATGGATGTGGCCTTTGGAACAATCTTCACAATACCATGCAGGAATCTGATGTCCCCACCATAATTGGCGAGAAATGCACCAATCGCGGATGTTGTTCATCCAGTTAAAGAAGGTCTTTTCCCAGAGGGCGGGCGTCATGCGGGTTTTGCCGCTCTCGACGGCCTCGATGGCGGGTTTGGCAAGGACTTTGGCATTGACCCACCACTGCGGGAGCAAGAGTGGCTCGACGAGCGCACCGGATCGCTGGCTGCGCGAAGGCATGTGCGTGTAATCTTCTATCTTTATCAGATTGCCGGTGGCTTTGAGATCTTCGACGACGACCTCGCGGCATTTTTCACGTGTCAAACCACGATATTTTTCGGGAACCGTATCCATCATGCAGGCATCGATGCCGATGACCTGGATCCTGGGCAGATGATTGCGTTTGCCTGTTTCGAAATCATTAAAGTCGTGGGCAGGTGTGATTTTGACAGCGCCGGTACCAAAGGCCATATCGGCCGCCTCGGGGTCTGCAATCAGCGGAATTTCCCGATCCGTCAACGGCAGACGAAGCATCTTGCCGACAAGACCTTTATAACGTTCGTCATCGGGATGGACGGCAACCGCAGTGTCGCCGAACATCGTTTCGGGGCGCGTCGTCGATACCGTCACCGAACCACTGCCATCGACAAAATCGTAGCGGATGTGCCACAAATGACCGGGTTCCTGTTTTTGATCAATTTCGAGATCGCTCAAAACGGTCTTGGCAATGGGATCCCAGTTGACGAGGCGTTCATCGCGGTAAATGAGGCCTTCCTCGTAGAGACGGACAAAAACTTCCCGAACTGCGCGGCTCAGCCCTTCATCCATCGTGAAACGTTCGCGATCCCAGTCACAGGATGCACCCAGAATCTTGAGCTGTTCGATGATGTTCGAACCTTTTTCGCGCTTCCATGCCCAGACGCGCTCTAAAAATGCTTCGCGCCCAAGTTCCAGACGCGTTTTGCCCTCTTTTGCAAGCTGGCGCTCGACCATGACCTGGGTCGCAATGCCGGCGTGATCCGTCCCCGGCAGCCAAAGGGCTTCAAATCCCTGCATGCGCTTGTAACGTGTCAATAAATCCTGAATCGTCACAAACAACGCATGCCCCATGTGAAGTTTTCCTGTCACATTGGGAGGCGGAATGACAATGCAAAATGGGGGCTTGTCCGATTTCTCGTTTGCTTTGAAGTAACCTTTTTCTACCCAGAATTTGTACCATCTCGACTCGACCTGAGTCGGGTTGTAGCTTTTATCGATCATCGATTGTTCCTTGTTATTTTTGATTATTGCGAGCGGCACAAAGTCCGCACAAACACCTAAAAAATAGCGCCTCATATCACATTCATGCGGAATTATGAATGAAGAATTATGAATTGAATTGCGAAACACGGACGTTTGGACGGTGCCATTGAATCAGCAAATCCATCCGCAAACACGCAATATCCGGCCGTATGCGCCTGCGCATAGGCCGGAAATAAAGGCCGTATGCGCTTGCGCATAGGCCGGAACGCAGACGCAGCCGAAGGCAAGGAGGCGAATAAAAAATAAGCTCTAAACGTTGCGAATCCATAGAGATCATAATATGATCCCTGAGTGAATTTTGCCTTTCAGGAGTGCACGATGACAGACTCTAAGCATTCTAATACTCAGAACTTTCCCCAATCTTCATCCAATAATGAAGCTTTGGCTTCAGAGGAATCGGCTTCGACCGAGGGTTATTCCAAAAAAGAGGATACAAACGGCATCAGCCGGTTGCCGGTGCGTACACTCAACAGAAAACAAACCATTCGTCCTTATAATGCGAAAGCGAAGTCTCAATCCTCAGAAAACAGCGAAGATCAGATAATTGCATCTCAGGATGTTCAGGCTTTGGAGATCAGTAAAACTTCTCCTATTGCGACACACACGGCACCAAAGTCGGGTTCGCACAAAAAAGATGTGCCGGATGATCTGAAGCGAATGGCTTTGCGTTCGCCTTTTGCTGAACAGCCGGGGACGGATAATCTTAGAGATATGCAGTCGTTGCCCCCGAAAGAAAAGCATGTTCCTTTGGTACTTTCGGAGAAGGAAGCCTCTTCATTGGAAGAAATACTCTCCTCCAGTGCTGATGAGATTTTTTCGCCGGGTGAACTCGATGTGGCATCCCTGGATTTCCAGGAGGATCCTTCGTCACAATCTTCTATGAATCCGTCGATTGCTCCATTTTCGAAAGCTTCCCCGAGAAATCAGTCCAAACCGGCAGCGCTGGTGCTGCCTTTTGGCAAAGCAAACCCGAGAAATCAGTCAAAGCCCGATAATTCTTTGTTGTCAGCCTCAAATCCAATTGTAAAGGAACAATCCGGAGTGACTACGCCGCCTCCATTTGGCAAGACTTCTTTGAGAAATTTATCGAGCCCTCAGAATTCACTTTTACCGCAGTCGGATTCAACGACGCCGAATCCATCCAGCTCTGCCAATCCTTCGGCATTTGCCAAATCATCCCCCAGAAATATATCCAAGCCGGGGAATTCCGTTTTTCCATTTTCAAAGACACAGGCAGGCCAACCCACACAAAACCGCGCACAATCGCCGGTTTCAATGCCCCCGCTGCCATCCCAGGACAACCGTAGCCTGGCTTCATCTTCCGATGTCTTTTCTGAACAACCCCAGGGAGAGACCCCCATCTTTGGCGATATCAATCCGCCAATTCCGCACAGTGCCGAAGATTATCCTTCTTCTGGTGCAAATTTGGACAATGTCGATAATGAACTCCCCGAAGACTGGCTTTCGGGGAAGACCGGTGCCACTTTTTTGCCGACACATTTTAGCACCCCAAAATTATTTTCCGACCAGGATGACGAAGATGAACCTGTGGATCAGGATGTGATCGACAATATCGGCCTCGAAAAAGATGAAAATCTTCCCGAAGATCTTCAAAGCATTATCGACGGATACGATGATGAAATACGCAGTGCAACGACCCGTGATGGCGTCCGTGAATGTACAATACAGCTGGCCATTGCACGGATTCTGGAACACACTGGACATGAAAAACTGGCCTATGTACGCTATTTAAAAGCACTCAAAGCCAACCACTTTAGCCGCACTGCCATCCATGAACTCAGGCGTATTGCACGTGCATACAATAAAATGCGCGATGTTACGACTTTGCTGCAATCCGAAATTGATACCAATATTTCGGCATTTGAACAGTCGGCTTTGCTCGAAGAGTGTGCGCTCATTTCCTATTTTGTACACGGTGAAAAATACGAAGAAGCCGCCAATATGCTCTATCGGGCGATTGCTCTGACACCACAAAATCCGTCTCCGGTCTATTCTCTGGTTTATATCTTTCTCTTCGAAGGAAAACTCGAGGAATGCTGCAATACGCTCGATCATCTTATTCCACTGACCGATGATATCGCCATGCAGTCGGCATGCAACTGCATCAAGGGGGATATTGAGACAAGCCTAAGACCCAGTCATTCTGCCGGACTCGCGCATTATATGAGGGCACTCGACGTCGAGCCTGCATCGCTCTATGCTTATCAGCATATCATGTCGATACTCATCAGACTTGAGGACTGGCAGTCGATCTATAAACGTTCCATTGACTTCGTCGATGCCTCAAAAGACAAGGCCCTCTGTCACTCGATGCTGCTCCTTGCCGGAAGTATCGCCATGGATTGCATGGCTGATATCACTTCCTCCAATAAAGCCTATGAGCGCGCGTATAAACTCGTGGGGAATGACAAAATCCCGCTTGAACTCGAACTCGATAACTATGCGGATGATGCTGCAAAATGGCAGTTCTACGATGAAGTCATTGAAAAACTGATTTCCATTAATGAAAATCCAAAAGATCAGCGCACGCTCATCCTCATGCAGGCCATCAACAGGGATATTAATGGAAAATCCCCTGCCGCTGCGCTCGAAGTACTCACGCCTATCGTTCAGGATGTGACCCAGGACAGGCTCATCCTCGAGTATTATCTTACCCTGCTTAAACGTGACGGTCGGATTGATGAAACCATGCGGTTCTCCCGAAGAATCGCAAACATCTCCAATACCGAAGAAGCGGCGACGCGCTTTGCATCGCTCGGGTGCTATTATTACGATGTCCTTAAAAAACTCGATGAGGCTGAGCAGAATTTTAGAAATGCTTTGGCACTCGATCCCAACCAGAGAACGGCTTTTGAATATCTCGAAGCCATTCTCAGGGCGCGCAATGACTTTGAAGGTCTGGCTGCGATTTATCGCGCAAGGCTGGACATCGTCCTCGATGCCAGAACGCGAGCATCCATTTTATATACACTCGCGTGCATTTACGACTATTCTCTGGGACAGCCTGAAAATGCCATTGCTTATTACAAACAATATCGCGAAATTTTCCCGGATGATATTCATGCCATTACTTCTCTGGAGAGACTCGCTCAAAAGACGAAAAATTGGAAATTCCTCATTGAAATGCTCCTCATTGAGAAGAATACATCCACATCCCCGTCAGAGCGCTGCTCTGTGCTTTTGAGAATCGCAAACGTCTGCAGATACAAGCTGAATAAACCCCAATATGCCACCGCTTTCCTCTATCAGGCAAAAGAAGAGAATCCAAAGGCTATCGCGGTTTATCGGGAACTGCTGGATGTACTCCGGGAAATGAAAAGCTGGAAGGAAGTCATTGCCATTCTCAAAGAATTGCTCGCAATCGAGAAAAAGAACGAAGACAAAATCCAGACGCTTTTCGATATGGCTACCATTCAGGAGCTGGTGCTATGCGATACCAATGCTGCGGTCGCATGCTATGAGCAAATTCTGACACTCGCTCCAGACAATGATCTGATTTGGACAAAACTCGCCAATATTTACAGAAGAACCGGGAATCTCGCTGCTTTTTATGAACTCTCGATGGATAAAGCTCAGCGCATTCCGCAGCCTAAAATCAGAGCAAGGTATTTCTTTAAAGTCGCACTTAAAGCACTCACGCTCTTTAAAGAACCAAAACAGGCAATCTCAATTTTGGAAATGGCAATTGCCAATGATCCAAATTATATGCCTTCTGTCTTTTTGTTGACCATGCTCTATGGCACAACCGTTCAGCTCGAAAAACTGGTCGCACTCATTCAGGATTTTACAGCCAATCCTTTGATGCAGTCTACCAAAAGTGCATGCTCACTTACCGTTGCTTATCTGTACCTTTGGCAGCTCAAAAATTACGATGAAGCCATTCACCCGCTTGAGCTCTCTCTCGCTTTGTCGCCCGAATCCATCAGTGCGAGATTTATGCTCATCTATGCACAGTATGTTCGAGGGCAGTTTACAGAACTGGCACCTCTGTTCGCCGAAGGTGCGCAAAATGCCAACGATAAGGCACTGGCAATTCATGACTATAACCTCGCGGCACTCTTTGCACATACCTATGCAAATGCACCTGGTGCCTTCGAAAATGAAGTGTCATCCCTAAAAGCTTCGCTCGCCATCGATCCCGACGATATCATTGCCAATGAACGACTCGAGGCGATGGAGCCACTGCGGGCTAATCTCGTGCCTTTTATCGAAAAAAGACTCAAAAATTCCGCACTCGAAGACAAAACCGAACTACAACTCGCACTCGTCGAATCCATCTATCCTGATTCTCCGCAAAAAGCATTCTCTATGATCTGTGATGTGATTGAAGAGAATCCTACGCATCTCCCGGCATTGCGAGTGGCTGCCAATATGGCTCAAAAACTGGGTAACCCGACCCTGCTGTGCAGATTCCTTGCACTGCAGGCACAAAATCTCGAAAATAACACGACGCGGATCGTCGCTTGGAGCAACGCGGCTGATATCGCACAGAACCAGCTCAAAAAGACGGATCTGGCCATCGAATATGCTAAACAGGCTTTCCTCATTGCTCCACAAAGGCTCGACCTCTATGACCGTCTGCTCGAACTCCTCAAAATGAAACATGATATCGCCGCCATCGACAATATCATGCAGCTCCATACGCGCTCGATTTCTAAAGAAAATCAGGTCATGCGCTATATTGAAATGGCTGATGATTATCTTAGCGAGTTCAATGAGCCCGTTCAGGCGGCCATCAAACTCAGACAGGTCCTCGAGATTGACCACGAAAATACAGATGTCCTCTGGAAACTTGCTCAGATCGAAATCTCCCTCCAGCATTGGAATGAAGCTAAAAATGCACTCGAAATACTGCTCGAAACCGATAATGTCGATACTGAGATCCTGACAAAAGCTCGAAAAGCACTCGCAAATCTCTATGTCGAACACCTCGGAACTTCAAAACTCGCCGTGCCCATGCTGCAGGATATGCTCAGCAATAATCCTGACGATGTTGAAGCACTCGAATATCTCGCACAGGTGTACTTCGAGGATTCCAGATTTACAGAAGCACTTGCGATGCTCATGCGCTTGAACAAACTGATTCAGCCGCCTCAAAATGTCAGAATCCTCATTCAGATGGCCAATATTTACAGGGCACTCAATGAACCTGATAATTTGACCAAAATCATGCGGGAAGCGACCGATCTCGTCAACCTCAATCCGAATATCCTATATGAACTCCAGCCCTGGATTGAAAAATTCAATGATCCCGTGATCTTGAGATCATTTATAGAACGACTGCTGGAACTCAATGATTTGCCTATCAATGTTCAAATTGACATCTATCAATTTGTCGCTTTCTGCTACGCCGGGCCACTCCACATGCGCTTTGAAGCCGATAAGTTCGCTGTCGCTGCTGCGGATCTCGATCCTGGTTCGCTCAAAACACAGCTCCTGGCCTCAAAGGTGTTCGATCCAAAAGAAGCAATGATCCATGCCTCGGCCGCTGCTTCGATTGCACCGTTTAATATCGAGCCTTATCAGGCTATGCACAATATTGCCGTCAATTCTAATCGACACGATTTGCAGGCACGCGTTGAACAACAGCTGGCTTTGCTTACGCCCACTTTCAAACCGGATGCTGAACTGCAGAATACTTATCTCAACAAGCGCCCGGACAGGCCTGGATGTATTACCGACAGCGTCCTTCAGTTCGTCGAACCGCCTAACTTTAATCGTAATATTCAGGTTTTGCTCAAACTCGTTGGCGCAAAAGCGCAGATATTCGAACTGCCGCTCTATGCAACCACGGATATCCCCCATACCACACATATCGGAAGTATCTTTAAGGAAATCAGGCGTGCTTTCGATCTGACGGATATTGCACCCGTGTTTGTCAGGGATGCACCTTTCGTTTACTCCACAAACGAAGAACAGGATCTCATTCTGCTCAATGAAGATATCTTTGCAAATGCCTCTGAAGGCGAAATTCGCTTCCATATCGCCTCGGCTCTGACTCATGTCAAATTGGGCACACTGCCGCTCGTCATCTTGCCGCCAAACAACGTCGTCATGCTCATTTCCGGGTTGCTCGGACTCGTCGATCCGCAGTTTACAAAACCGGATATACTCGCACGAATTAAATCTTTTATTCCTAGAAATTTGCGAAAATCCGTCGTCGATCTCATCATGTCGCAGGGAATCGGAGCTTATCAGTATGATCCCAAACAGATTCAATATGCTGCGGCTTGGCTCGATACGCAGATTGCACACTTGTTCAGCGGCAACCTCGCTTCATCGGTCGCGGCCCTCATTCGCCGAAAATCACCTCAAATCATCTTGCCAAACAATACACAGCAGTGGATGATTCATTACGCAAATACACCATTCGTTACGGCGCTCTTCGAATACAATACCAGTGAAAAATTCACAGAACTGCGCCAGCGCACTGGCCTGTTTCTAAAAATGAATGGATAAATAAGCCGCTTTGCCTGGCGGCATACGCGGCTTCGGGCGGTGGCTATGCATGCGCATACGCCACCGCTTTTTATTTGGCTTTGTTTAACTACCGTGGATAGGCATTTGTCTTCAGATTTCCTTTTTTTGCTTGGAGCTTTGAACTTTGAGTGATCAATCCATTCTCTAAGCTCCAAGCTCTAAGATCTAAGCTAGAATGGACATTATCTGTGAAAAAAATATCCACACTCATTAAACAGAGCTTTTTTTTACAACTTGCATTACGTCACGGTTTTGCTAGAACAAATCGGGCCGGGTTATTTGACCGCCCGCCGCGTAGGCGCAAATGCATTTATATAAAATCATCTCCACATGTGTACGCAACATCCTTGCAAAGCGATATGTTAAACCTACGGGGGCTACCAATGACTTGTGATGACTGCATGTATTTCCTATATGAGCGGCGACACGAAGTCGCCGCCCGAACGTGTACGACACGATGTCGTTTCACGTTCGGCTTTTCATCTTATGACACCGTCCAAGGGGGTTCGGGGGAAAGACGTTCGAGTCAGCGCTTTAAGCGCCTCTCGAACGTCGTCCCCCGACGCGGGGATTGTCAAGGGTGTCGCGCGACACCCTTGACCGCCCGCCGCGTAGGCGCAAATGCATTTATATAAAATCATCTCCACATGTGTACAACACATCCTTACAGAGGAGCTTGGCTATGAAAAAAATATATATTTTGGTACCGCTACTTCTACTTTTTGGGTGCAGTGAAGATAATGATAATAATAAAAAAATAATGACATGTAATCCTGCATGTGCCCCGAATCAAAAATGTGTAGATGGTTTGTGTCTGGCGAATACACCAGACACATCATGCAATCCCGCCTGTACCAACGAACAGACATGCGTCAATGGGACTTGCCAGCCCAAAGATCCCGTTCCATCATGCAATCCCGCCTGTACCAACGAACAGACGTGCGTCAATGGGACTTGCCAGCCCAAATCGTCATGTAAAACTGTCGTAGATTTGGCATTTCAGGCACCTATGCCCGATGCCGAATCGACCGATGAACAATGCTCCGATGGGCTCAATAATTTCCATACTCAAAATAAAGATGGTTCGGAATCTTCCTGGTTCGATTGCAAGAATTTCCAATGTGTTCAGAATCCAATTGTTCAGGTTTGCGGCAATCTCGAAAACACGGACCAGTCATGTTCGGACGGCGTCGACAATCCTAATGGCAGTGGCACACATAATAATTTTAAGAACAAGAGCAACGGCCTCATAGATTGCAAAGATCCTTCGTGCTTTAAAAATCCCAATGTGACGGTTTGCCAGGATGAAGCTCCCAAATATGAATTCGGCGACCAATGCGGTGATGGGGAAGATAACGATGGCGATGGCCTGGCCGATTGCGACGATCCCGATTGCCTGCATGCCGGGGCATCCTGCTGCGATTTAGGCAACAAAGTCCGCATTCTGTTTGACAATGCCCATCATGAGGTCGCTGGGGCCGTCGATTGGATCATCGATGTCACGGGCCGCCATCCCTTCCCGAGCATGCCAACTGCCGAAAATCAATGGCATGGATCGCTCTCGGCTTTCGGCTTCGATCTGCTCAAATCCGGTAATTACATTGTCGAAACTTTGCCGCAAAATCGATCACTGACTTATGACAGTGACGGTGAAGTTCAGGATCTATCGAATTATAAAATACTCGTCCTTCCCGAACCCAGTTCTTCTTTTACTCAGACCGAAGTCAAGGCTGTCTATGATTTTGTCATGGCAGGCGGCGGTGTGCTCATAATCGCCGATCACGAGGGGGCCGATCGTGACGGCAACGGCGTCGATGCCTATAAGGCCATCAATGATCTGCTCGCCCATTTGCCTGGGGCTGACACCGAAAAGAAGAATCCCTTCGGCTTTTATGTTCTTCCTGGTTCGTTTGAAAAGAATACCAAATCCCATGTCGTGCCAGGTGCAGAAGAACATCCCGTCATTAAAGGCGCTAACGGCACGGTTGCCAACACAGGTATGTACGGTGCTGCCGGCTTTGAGATCATCGATGCTGCAAAGGTAAAGGCGTTGCTATCGGAACAGTCCAGCTCTGAAGCGTTTGCCATCGCTGCCGAAGTCGGCAAGGGACGCATTGTTGCAGTGGGTGACTCTGCAATTATGGGCGATGGTACAAATTATCTTGGCCTGACTCTGAATTCAGAAAATGGTTATATCGATCAGTCCTTGCAAAACCGAGAGCTGTTCCTCAACGCCATCGAATGGTTAAAGCAGTAATGCATCTTCTACATTCCGCTGGCAGGCTTCGGCTGCGAGATACATGGCTGTGCGGATTTCTTCGGTGGGGAGGCATGTTAATCGATGCTAATCCCCCAAATCCGAAAAATCCGTATCGTATACAATGGTTTCGGGAAGTTCCTGCTTTTGCAGGAACATGAGCATGTAAATGGGGTAATAGGTAATCTTCTGCTTTTGCTCGATGTTGCCAGCACAAAAAACGATTCCTTCGTGGATAGCGTAGTCTGTGTGGTTGAGTAGATTGTCCATTGCGTTATGGCGGTAATAGTTTTTTCCCGATTTGATCTCAATGGGCAGGAGCTTACCGTTCTGTTCAATGACAAAATCCAGCTCTCCGAACTTTTTGCTGTTGTAATAATAGAGTGTATAGCCATGCGCAGTCAGCTCTTGGGCAGCCACATTTTCGTAGATGGAGCCAAAGTTGATCGATGTTTCATGCTTTAGAATACTGAGCTGGATTTCACCACCGTATTGTGCTGCCAGCAGGCCAACATCATTTGAAAACAGTTTGAACAGGTTTTGCGATTTGGATAGCATTAATGGGATTTTCGGTTCGTCTACGACGTTTGCAGGAAGGGCTACACCGGCGTTTTTCAGCCACAGGAAACTATCGTAGTATTTGTCGAAACGAGCTTTTTTATTCAAATCTTTGAGGATGAACCGTTTGTTTTTAGCATTTAGCTCGCTGGGAATTAGATCGAATATGTCGTTTAGATACAGCCGATCACCTGCGTCATATTTGGAAATATCATGCCGGTACAATCGCAGGATAGCATTTTGTTCGTCTGCTACGCGTCGCAGGTTCTTGGTTTCCAGATAGGTAGAAACAGCTGCAGGCATACCGCCCACGATGAGATACAACTCAAACAGCTGCATCATTCGTTCGTGAATATAGGAATCTACTTGTTGTTTTGTGTCGAATGATTGCTTCAATATAGCGAGTACTCTTGTACCAACGCCGTTAGCAATTGCGAATTCTTCGAAGTCAAGTGGATACATCTGTACGATATCCAGGTATCCAACCGGTACGGATGCAATGTCGTGGAAGATTGCCCCTAGTAGAGAACCACTCAGAATATAGTCATAGGTGCCGTCCTGTACGAGATATTTGATCTGGGTAATCAGATTCTTACATTCCTGCATTTCATCGAAGAAGATCATCGTTTTGCCTGGAATCATCTTATCGCCAAACAAGGCCGACAATCGCAAAAGAATGTCTTGCGCACTCCTGGCATTGGAGAAAAGCGTAATGTAGTCAGGATTCTCAATAAAATCTATTTGGATAAAGCATTCATAATGAGCTTTGCAGAATTCCTGCACGATGTATGATTTGCCGACTTGGCGTGCACCAATGATCATCAGTGCTTTATGAGGCTTGTTTCGGTAAAATGCTTCGATTTTGTTGTAAATCTTTCTTTGGATCATAGGCATCTCTCCTCATTCTAATAACTGTATAACAAAATCCACAAAAATTACCAGACGTTTAAACGCTTTTCCGCACACTTTTATGCAATATATAATGCATTATTCTTACACTTATTCATGCATTTTTCTACGACGATTAGCTTGGTATTGTGCACTTTTCCAAGAAAAGTGGAGTGAGCGATAAGTTCGTATCTGCGGGATAAAAGTAACCCCAGGTAGAATTGCGTCTCCTGGGGCAAAAAATGGCTCACTTAAGAATGCATGAATATTTTCTGCAGAATATTGGGAAGATTAGCTTAGAGCTTGGAGAGATAGCCACTCAAAGCTCCAAGCTCAAAACAATGAAAAGAGATAGCCTTGGGAACAAACCATGGCCACACGAGTTAAACAAAGCTATGAATCTTACCGCTTCGAGCAGACGACACCGCCATCGGTCAATGCCCTTGGGTGTTCAACGATGCGCTGATATTTGCTCGGATTGGTCGAATATTTCGCATCCGTACTCCAATTGCGCTGGCAGCCAACAGCTTCGGTGGAACCATAGTTATTCGAACCAATCTGGATAAAATGATCCCCCTCGACTTTCACTATGAGCTCGGTATGGCTGTAACTGCCTTCGATCTTCTTGTACCAGATGTCGCCGGCCTGTGCTTTGCTTGCATCGACAATATGATAGCCAAACATTCCCGATTCACACATCGATCGAATCCCAGCGACTTCTTCTCGCCCTGCAAAGTCTGTAATTTCGCCTGTATCAATTAGTACCGAAGACACGAAATTCGCGCAGTTCAGGTCATAGCCATAATTGGATAATGAACCAAGGCTGGACAAATCGATCAGCGTTGGCATGACACCATTGACTTTTAAATCGTAAGTACATTGGTTCGTATTGGTAAACAGGAATTTTCGGGCATAGTCGATGACATGTTGTCCACCGCCGCTTGGTGTGACAGGTGTCGTGCTTCCGCCCGAGCAGCTGCCATTGTTACAAGTACCCGATGGGCAGACATTCCCGCATGCTCCGCAGTTATTGGGATCGGTTTTAAGGTTGACGCAATTATTCCAGCCGCATTTAGTCAAAGTTGAGTCACTGCAGGCACAATTGTAATTCACACAATGAAGACCTGCCCCGCATGCGTAGCCACATCCGCCGCAATGGCTGTTGCTCGTTGCGATATCGACGCACACGCCATCGCAGACAGTGCCAGTGCAACTCGAAGGCGGATCACTTGGCGTAGGCTCGGTTGGCGTAGGCTCGGTTGGTGTTGGTTCAGTTGGCGTAGGCTCGGTTGGTGTTGGTTCAGTCGGTGTAGGCTCGGTCGGCGTAGGTTCGGTCGGTGTTGGTTCTGTTGGCTCCGGATCTGTGGGTGTAGGATCCGTTGGTTCTGGGTCTGTCGGTTCTGGGTCTGTTGGTTCTGGATCGGTTGGTTCAGGATCGGTTGGCTCTGGAGTTTCCGGCTCTGTGCTTTCTTCGGGCGGTTCTTCGCAGTTGCCATTCACACATTTGGCTTTGTTTGCGCATACGTTACCGCATGCACCGCAATTCCGTGTATCTGTAAGCAGGCATACTTGAATGCCGTTGCACGAAACGGGCTCACATTGATCATCTGCGGTGAGTTCGTCACCTGCGGTACTTGGCGTAGGTTTGGGATTGGTGTCAGTGTCGCCTGGAACAACTTCATTGGTTTCCGGGACAATATCGGATGTATCTGCACAACCAGCCAATAATAAACAAGAAGCAAATAACCAATAACCAAGACGTTTCATCGCTTTACTCCTTAAAAAAACGGACACCAGCCCAATTCCTGGATGGATAGTATAACTTTATTTATTATACATACAACACAACATTGCGAATCTATTGTTTGCGATTTGTATCGTGATTGAACTTCTCTTTGTGTCGTTAATGAAGTCCGTTAGTTTTTGGCTTTGTTTAACGAGAGTGGAGGTTTTATCGTCGCTTCAGTCCATTCGGGCTTGGAGCTTGGAGCTTAGAGAAGGGATTAAATCACTTAAAGCTCAAAGCACTAAGCTCAGAGCAATGAAATGACGTCGTCTTTGGCACAAAACATATCCACGCTGGTTAAACATAGCCTAGTTTTTTAAGGTTTGTTGTCACTGGTTGGAGCACAGCGACTGCATTATTCAGAACATGTGATATTAATGCCATTGGCAATGCATCGACCATTTGGGTTGGATGAGCATTTGACATTAATACCCGCAGATTTGCAATCATAACCGCATGCCATGTTGATGCCGGAAGCAATACATTCCGCTTTGCGGTGTGTCGGGCGAGGGGGATCCCAGCACAGAATGTTGATGCCCACGGCAATGCATGCACCTGCAGGGGTTTGAGCGCATTTTACATTGATGCCGGCAGTCTTGCAGTCATATCCGCAGGCCTGGTTGATTCCGGCACTGACGCATTCAGCTTCTTTGACATTCTGGGGCGCTGGTTTGGGAGGTGCTGGACGATCGGCTGGCGGCGCAGGACGATAATTTTGAGGTGCAGGGCGATAAGTTTGAGGTGCAACACGATGTGGGTTAGGCGCAGGACGGTAGGATTGTGGCTCTTGGCGAGGTGGATCCCAGCAATTGATCTGTGCTCCGTTGACGTTGCATTTTCCTTCGGGAGTACTAGCACATTTGACGTTGGCACCGGCGGATTTGCAGTCATAGCCGCAGGCCAGGTTGATCCCTGCAGATATGCATTCTGCTTTGCGTTTGGTACGGTAAGGCGGATCCCAACATAAAATTTTAGAACCTGCTGTAATGCAGGCGCCATCCGGTGTCTTGGCACAATCGACTTTGGCCCCGGCTGTTTTGCAATCGTATCCGCAGGCCTGGTTGATGCCGGCACTCACACATTCTGCTTCGGCGTAAGCCTCACTGCAGAGCAGAAGTGTAAATAAGGAAATCAGCCCAAAACATAGTTTTTGTTTCA
Organism: Myxococcales bacterium UBA4248; assembly: GCA_002395385.1. Lineage (GTDB taxonomy): Bacteria > Myxococcota_A > Bradymonadia > UBA4248 > UBA4248 > UBA4248. Next base: position 30,309 of record DGWW01000055.1, on the reverse strand, counting down.
TAATTCCTCCTGTGAACAGGCTGATTATTCTTCTTCCCAACCGGAGAATTGAAGCGCACCGTCGACAACATCGATTGTACAGTACATGGCCGCAACTTTCTCGGGTATTTCGGCAGTTCCGCAGTGCATCATCATTTCATTGATCTGTGCTGATGAATCGAAAGCTTTGTCCGAATGACAAATATCTTCATCACTGCCTTTCACTTTGACAGAATCAAAATAATTACAAATATACTCAAATTCATTGTCATTATCGGGATGGGTCAGACCGACAAACATCAGTGACCAGAGATCATTGCGATATTTTTCTTTGGGACCGGCATCGGCAATATCTTTGCTGAAGATATGATAGTAATAGATTTTGCCATCCAATAATTTGCGTCGATAAGGATCGCTATAACAAATGCCGTCGAGACAGTATTTCCCCTGCGTACATTTGCCTTTTTTACCGCATGCGCAGGTTTCATCCACGCATTTGGGAATTCCGAATGAAAGTTCATACCCCTCTGGAATTGGTTTGAGAGTGGCACGATCGACGCATTTCTTATGATAGCACACCGCTCCCATTGGGCAGGTTTCATCACCGCATTCACAGCCTTCGCTGCTCGTACAGTAACTCACGTGCTTGCCGTCTTTGCCAAGTACGCATTCCGATTTGCCGTCATCCTTGTGACCGCCGCAGGCGCAACCAATCACAGAAGGTTCATATCCTCGTTCGCATTCCAATGGCGGACAAATGTCACCTTTGTGGATCGTTTCGCCATAGCAGTCGCATTCGTCATTAAAGCAATTCAAGCTATAGAGCCATTTCTTATAGGGTTTGTGACTGCATGAAAGCCCCCGGCCAGGAACTGGCGTCCCTGCACATGTGGCATGGCCATCTTTGCATCCCATGTTGGAATAGACTTTATTTTTGCCGCAGGGACATCCATCCTTTTCTGTGCATCCCAGATCGTAAATATCTTTGGCCACTTCCATACAAACATAGCCGGTATAGTCGCTTTCTACTTGCGATTTGCCGCACATACAGCGTTCGCTGTCCTCTGCGCTCATTTTATGGCCGCATTCTGCATTCATCGGGCACTTAACGCCATTGCAGTCGCATCCTTCAGGTTCTTCGCACTTTTTACCTGTCGGGTCACCATGTTCAAAATGAAGATTAAAAAGTCCGTCGCCTGGATTGGTGTTGGCTCTTTGGACTCGTGGTGCCTCGGGAGCATCGTTCGTTGGCTCAGGTGTTTTTTCGTCTGCATCCTCTTTGTTTTCGTCTGCGTCTGTATCCTGATTTTTTACATTCCCATCCTCTTTGTTTTCATTTACCTTTGTTTCATCTGCTTTTTCATTTGCAGCATTTTTAACTTCGGCGGCCTGGGGGACATTTTCGCCGTCGGCTTTGGCTGCTTCCGGATTGGCTGCTTGTTCTGCAGAGGCATTCTCGTTGGTGGGTGCCTGTTTTTCGGGTTTGGCATTACATCCGGCAAGAATAAACAGTGAGGATATCGCGAGTAATGGGATTATTTTTAAGGATTTCATTACAATCTTATGCCTTATGATGAAGGGAGGTTCTGCTGCATCTAAGGAACGTAGTGTCCCCGCATGGCTGAATGGTAACACGCTTTATCTTTGAAATCATTAAAAATGCTCGCCATTTCATGTATGGGAGATTATGCTGTCTGTTGGTTTTGAATAAACGCTCTTGCGTATAAGGATAACCAGTCATGCCCATCATACTTTTACCGACAGATAATCCTGATCCCTTTTTACTGCAGCTCCAAAAGCTTTTTATCGATGGCTACGGTTTGCCGGCGCCTCAAAAATATACAAAACTCACCGACGGGCTTATCAATCAGACTTATTCCGTCGACGATCTTTGGATTTTGCAGCACGTCAATAAAGTCTTTGGTCCACAGGTCAACGAAGATATTGCCGCACTCACTCCAATTCTGCAAATGCGTGGCGTGCCCGTGCCGCAGATGTGCCGAGCCCAATCCGGCAATCATTATGTCATGGGGGAAGAATATGGGCTTACCGAGGGCCCTTGGCGCATCATGACCAGACTCGAAGGCAAAACCTGCCATTTTGTCGAAAATATCGAGCAAATTCGCGCACTGACACGGATGATCTCAAAATTTCATGCCGCCCTCGATGACTGCCATTATACATTTAAACATACGCGCCCTGGAGTACATGATTTTGACCGCCATTATAAAGCACTCGACCGCGCCATTGTTGAACATCCTGAACATCGATTATATACTCAGGTCTTACAATTATTTGAGCAGATTCAACATCTCTCGAAATTTGTAAATTATAATGAAGTCATGGCATGCGAAGATCTGCGCGTCATTCATGGCGATCCCAAAATATCTAATTTCTTGTTCGCGGATGGCACGGCATTCGGAATGGTGGAGGGCAGTCAGCCTCTTGGCGAGTGCCGGGGCAGCGCCCCGGAAACTATCATCACAGGCGTCGTCGATCTCGATACGATGGCCAAATCGCGCGCGGCATTCGACGTGGGCGATGCCATTCGTTCGTGGTGCAACCCATGCCCAGAAGATACCGAACCCAGGTACAATAAGGAATATGCGCGCGAAGCACTCGGCTTATATCTCGAAGAGACCAAATGCCTCACGCGCTCGGAGCGTGATTCGCTACCGCATGCTGTGCCTTTTATCACCCTGGAATTATCGATGCGCTTTGCCAAAGATGCATTGTGCGAAGATTATTTCGGCTTTAATCCCGACATTGGACATGGCGAACATTCACTCATGCGTGCACAAGCTATGTATACTTTGTGTGCCCAAATGATTGAAGGAACTGGTATTATCTAATTTTTTATTAACAAGTGGATTTGCTCCGGCCTAACGGCCTTCGCGTTTCTGTTCTTTGGTTTAACAAACGGATTTGCTCCGGCCTAACGGCCTTCGCGATTATTATTCGTGAGCATCGTTAGATGCGAACAAATCCGTTTGTAAAAAACAAAAAAACAGCCAATCATTGCTATCTCAACGAATCCTGCAATTCCCCAGAAGATTGCATTCATAATTACGAATTACGAATTACGAATTACGAATTAAAATCAATTCCGTATTCCGCATTCCGAATTCCGAATTAAAAACGTGAGCATCGTTAGATGCGAACAAATCCGTTTGTAAAAAACAAAAAAACAGCCAATCATTGCTATCTCAACGAATCCTGCAATTCCCCAGAAGATTGCATTCATAATTACGAATTACGAATTAAAAACAATTCCGCATTCCGCATTCCGAATTCCGAATTAAAAACGTGAGCATCGTTAGATGCGAACAAATCCGTTTGTAAAAAACAAAATTCATCTAACGATCCCCTTCTCAACGAATTCTGCAATTACCCAGAAGATTGCATTCATAATTACGAATTACGAATTACGAATTAAAAACAATTCCGCATTCCGAATTCCGAATTCCGCATTAAAATAGTGAGCAGCGTTAGCTGCGAACAAATCCGTTTGTAAAAAACAAAATTCATCTAACGATCCCCTTCTCAACGAATCCTGCAATTTCCCCAATAATTCCGCATTCCGCATTAAAATAGTGATCAGCGTTAGCTGCGAACAAATCCGTTTGTTAAAATAAAGGATATTCTTCATGAACCAAAATAACATCCTCATTGTCGTCGATATGCAAAATGACTTTATTGATGGTGCACTTGGCACACCCGAAGCCGTCGCCATCCTCCCCAATGTCATCGCAAAAGTGCGCAATTTCAAAGGTAAAATTATTTTTACATTCGATACGCACGATGCCGATTATCTCAACACCCAGGAAGGCAAAAACTTGCCGGTGAAGCATTGTATCAAAGGCACTGCGGGGTGGATGCTGCCTGCCAATCTTGAGCAATTGTGCGCCGATTTAAATGGCATGCGCTTCGAAAAGCCGACTTTTGGATCTGTCAAACTGGCACAGTACCTCGCCGATATGCATCAGCAAATGCCCATCGATTCGATTGAAATCATTGGCCTGTGCACCGATATCTGCGTTGTGAGCAATGCATTGCTCATTAAGGCCCATCTCCCCGAAGTGCCCATCAAGGTCGATGCATCTTGCTGTGCCGGCGTCACTCCTGCAAAACATGATGCTGCCCTTGAGACGATGCGAAGCTGCCAAATGTTAGTTAAACTTTAGGCATTCATATTCAAAATCGGTTCGCCCCGTAGGGGCGACACATTTATAAATATTAACCGTGGATGAGCGCATAGCGCGCACCCCCCGGCGGGGAATGAACACACACTGTCAAAAACTAGGAACCTCTATGACTCAATTCGACAAACGCAACATTACCATGATGATGGATCTCTACGAAATGACGATGGCCTACGGCTACTACAACCAGGATGCCCAGGCCGATCGCGTCACTTTCGATGTCTTTTATCGCAAGAATCCGGACGGCGGCGGTTTTGCCATCTTTGCCGGGCTCGAACAAATCATCGAATACATCGAAAACATCCATTTTGATCAGGACGATATCGACTATCTGAGAACGCTCGGCATTTTTAGCGAGCAATTCCTCGAGTTTTTAAAAACATACCGGTTTACCGGTGATGTCTATGCCTTCCCCGAGGGGACGATCATGTACCCGAATGAGCCGATTATTACGGTTCATGCGCCTCTCATCGATGCCCAGATCGTCGAGACTGCCATTTTGAACCAAGTCAACCACCAGTCTCTGATTGCGACCAAAACCCGAAGAATCGTGCGCGCCGCCAAGGGACGCGCCGTTTCGGACTTTGGTGCACGCCGGGCTCACAACGTCGATGCCGCCGTCTATGGCGCTCGCGCGGCCTATATCGGCGGGGCAGTCGGTACGGCAACTGTCGAGGCTGGCAAACAGTTTGGCATTCCTCTCAGTGGTACGATGGCTCACAGCTGGATCATGTTTTTTGATGACGAATATACGGCTTTTAAGCATTATGCCGAAACCTATCCCGATTCATGCGCTTTTCTGGTCGATACCTACGATGTGCTCAAGTCGGGCATTCCCAATGCCATTCGCGTCGCCAAAGAAGTGCTCATTCCCAAAGGCAAGCGTTTGCGCGGTGTGCGCCTCGATTCGGGCGACCTGGCCTACCTCTCACAGCAGGTGCGCCAAATGCTCGACGATGCCGGTCTCAATGACTGCAAAATCATTGCTTCCAACAGCCTCGATGAGTTTACGATCGCATCGATTCTCGACCAGGGAGGCCAAATCGATTCCTTCGGCGTTGGCGAGCGTTTGATTACGGCCAAGAGCGATCCCGTTTTTGGTGCCGTCTATAAAATTGTGTCGGTCAATAAGGGACAGGCTTGTATTCCGCGCATCAAGATATCCGAAACTTTCGAAAAAATTACAAACCCAGGCATTAAAAAAGTCTATCGTATCTATAACGAAAAAGGCTACGCACTCGCCGATCTCCTCACCAAATCTGACGAAACGTTGGATCTCTCCAAACCTTATCAATATGTTGATCCGTCCAAACCCTGGAAAAAGATGAAATTCGTCAAATGCACAGCCCGCGAATTGCAGCAGCTGGTGGTTAAGGATGGCAAACGCGTCGTCCCCGTCAAAACCATGCAGGAAATCCGGGAATATGTTGACAAACAGCTCAAAAATGAAATCTGGCAGGAAGAACAACGCTTCGAAAATCCCCATGTCCACCACATGGATATGAGTCCCGCCTACTATCAAATGAAAATGGATCTACTCGCCAAAATGCAGAATGCGGTGGAGTAAGTATAGACTATCCAGAGTATGATGATTAACACTCCAATCGCGTTTGTCATGGAGTAGTCTTTAACCACAGCGATGGATAATTGGAGTATATGGATATAGGCTCTGTTATCCAAGAGTGGATAGTTTGTTCACCGATAATTGCCATTCTGGCCTGGCGCTTAGAGAATGGATTTGTTACTCAAAGCTCTAAGCTCAAAGCAATAAAAATGATATGGTCTTTGCTCATGACTTATCCACGCTGATTGAATTGAGCCTTTTTTTATGTATAAGGGGGCAGTGGCCCCCTTCGGCGCTATCGCGCAGGATTTCTGCATTCGAAAGTAATTATGATTGGGAAAAGGATTCCCTGCTCTATAAGCGCGTTGGATGGAGTATGTTCGGCAGCGGTCTGTTGGTCGGTGGTGTGATAGGCGGAGCGATGTTAGGCAACGCAATACATGAGAATAAGAGAATGAATGGTGAAGGCATTGGTGCTCTCGGTCACGGAATTACGAATATAATGTTTGGATATGTAGGTATTGGTATCATGGCAGTCGGTGGGGCTGTCATGTTGTCGGGCATTGGTGTGCTGATTGCAGAATCGGTCAAATTCGATCCGTATCGCAGCGGCGAAATTGCAGGACACAAATTTGAGTGGAACCCTGAATTGTACGTTTCGCCAGAATTCAATGGAGTTGGATTCAGTGCGAGATTTTAGGGCGCGTTTTCTTTGGGGAGTTTAGCGTTATGAAACGGATTTGCATTGGTTGTACATGTATATTTGGGGCTTTGGTTTTCTCTTTACTATCGACGAATGCCTCGGCTCATGTCAGTGAACCAGGGCTCGATTTTCGTGCCAGTCTGGATGTACCGATAGAGATATTGGTTGCTGGAATTGGGCTCAATCTCAATTTTGGATATCGTTGGGCGTATGCAGGGATCTATGTCTCACAGGATTTGGATTTCATTTTCTCAAATGATCCATTTAGTAAAGATGATTACTGGGGATACGAAGCGACACACGATGTCTGGTTTCAGGGAGCCACCTATCTCACAGGGCTTGGCTTTATTCCAATTTCAGATAATTGGGAAATGTTTCTCGGAATGGGCATCGGTGTGATGTATTATTCCAATGATCTCATTCCTGATCCTGATGTCGATGATGATACAGTTAGTAATCCATTCGATTTATCCTTAAAATTTATGTTCGGTATGACCTATTATATTAATGAGCGTTTCGGTATCGGATTTAATTTGAACTATAGTTTGACAATAGATTGGTATCACGACGAATACGATGGAACTGATTCTGTTTACCTTAATCATACGATATACCCAGGTATACAGATGGATGTAAAATTCTAATCGGATTGATTAAAAGCTTGGTTGCTATTAAGCCAGGGAACGAACGACGTAGGCGTTCAATGTTAATAGCCCCCGACAACGCCGGGGGGATTAGAACGATATTATTATGTTTTGAACGCCGTAGGTGTTCAATATTGATCCCCTACGAGCTTCGTGTAGCGGCTGAGTCGTGACAAAGCTTGCACGCGCATTGTTAATTCTTTTGTATTTTGCATTCAGTACGCATAAAATGCTTGCAGCGCGTATTGTCGTTAGACAATAGCGATGCATTCGTTGACGCGTATGCCCGCAGGGCATAGCGGCAAACCACGATTCATCAAAATGGAGGTGTCGTACTATGCGAAATCAGTGGATTTGGATTTGTAGTTTGGCGTTTGTGCTTAGTGCGTACGGTTGTTCGGATAACCAAATTATTAGCAACTGCAGCGATCAGGACTGTCTTGCAGCGGAGAATCCCGATGCGAACGATTCGACCGAAGGGGATAACAATACGACGGCTAAGTCAGATCCGAATGAAGATGACAGGGCGGGCGTCGATCAGGAGAATCCCGATATCGAGATACCCGATGAGCCATGTACAGGCACGGATGATTGCGCTGATGTACAGGCATCGTGCGATATTTGTACGGATGGCGAAAAAAAATGCGATGGCAATGAACTTGTGATTTGCCAAAAAAATGCCGAGAATTGTCTCGACTGGGCGGTCATGGAAGATTGTGCTGCGTCGGATAAAAAGTGCGACAGCCAGTCACGATCATGCATCGGGTGCGCCGAGACATGTCATGCCGGTGAGAAGAAATGTGCCCCCAATGGCATTGCAGAATGTACACCGGACGCGGATGGCTGTGCGGCCTGGACTGTGAACGAAATCTGCGGGGCGGGCACTTTTTGTGACGAAGCGACGGTCTCGTGCATTCCCGGGTGTACGGATGAATGCAAGGATGGCGAGACAAAATGTGGCGATACTGAAATTTATGCATGCCAGAAGGGCGAATCGGGCTGCTATACTTGGGTAGAATCGGAAAAATGTGAATTTGGCAAGATATGTACCGGTACCCCTGCCAAATGCGATTATGCCTGTGGGGATGATTGTGAGCCGTTTTCGCTGGTATTGCTGCCCGATACCCAGAATTATACGCGTACTGCGAATGGTATCTATAAAAAACAGACGGACTGGATTGTAAAAAACCAGAAAGCACTGAATATCCGGTTCGTGCTGCACATGGGCGATGTGACCAACGATAATACAAAAGTCCAGTATCAGCGCGCAATCGCTGCTCATGATGTACTCAACAAAGCCGGCATACCCTACTCTGTGGCGACGGGCAATCACGAATATAAAAAGGGAGACAGCGGCAAAAAATTCGGCTCTCGCTCGCGCACGCTCTTTGCCAATTATTTTAATGATAATTATATCAAAAATGGTTTTAAGGACAGCAGCTGGTTTCATGGTTTTAAATCGACGGGCAGCATGTATGCGACGTTCGAAGTCGGCAACCTCAAATTTGCCGTAGTGGCGCTCGAATACGCGCCTCGCAAGGATTTGCTTTGCTGGGCGGATAACCTGATTCAGACGGAATTAAAGGACAGATACGTCATCATTACGACGCATGGTTATTTGTCACGAGGGGCGACCGAAGCTGCTAATGACTATACTACAGGTTATTCGAGCGGTGCCAAACCGGCTTATACGCCGTTTGGTCACACGGGCGGGGAGGTCTTTGCCGAATTGGCGGGACGGCACTCCAACGTCATTATGGTCGCTGGCGGCCACGTTTTTGGTATTGAACACCGCAATCGCCCCGGATTTAATGGCAATTCGGTGCATGAAACGCTCGTCGATTATCAGGCAGAAAAACCCTGTACATCATCTTCGTGCGTTGATTCGAGCTGTGAACATGCCAATGATGCCGGTAACGGCTGGATGCGCATCCTGACGATCGATCCCAAAAATACCATGACTGCCGACGGCACACTCGTCAATAATGTTTCTGCGACGACCGTAAGTGTGCTCGATTATTACCAAAAGAAAGGAATTTTCTATTGCTCGAGCAAGGCGAGTAACTCGAAATTGCATTACTATGATGCAAAATTGTCTGGTCAGGATCACACCTATCAGTTCGCCTTTGATTTCTCCAAACCGATTCATTATCAATATAGCACCAACAATGATATCTCTTTTGGTATTCGCGATATTAATAGTGATGGCAGTGGAAATCAGTATGTTCCGGCAATCGCCGTCAACCGCACCAGCGGCTCATTTGTCGCCGTCTGGGAAGATGATCACGATTCTGCCGATGGCGAGGGCAACCACGATATCGAGGGACGAATCTTCTGTGCCGGTGGTTGTCAGGATGTCAAGCAGTTCACGATCAACTCGACCAAATCCGGCCAACAGCGCAATCCCGATGTCGCAATGGATAAAGATGGCAATTTCGTCGTCGTCTGGGAAGATGACAACGATGCCAATGGGACGTACCAAATTTATATGCGCGGCTTTGACGCCAAAGGCAACGAGCGCTTTGCCACCAAGACCGTCAACTCTGAAGCCGCAGGACAGCAGTACAAGCCGTCGATTGCGATGGCACCGGATGGCAATTTCGTCGTCGCCTGGGAAGATCAATCGGTGAGCAAAGACACCCCGCAGATGTACATTCGTGGGTTCAAGGCGGATGGTAGCGAGTTGTTCCATGACAGGAATGTGATGGACAAAGTCGAGGGAACGCGCAAAGCCGGAGATATCGCCATGGCGGATGACGGTTCGTTCGTCGTGACATGGCAGGATGACGGCGACGGCAACGGCACGTATCAGGTCTATGCCAGGGGCTTTAATGCCGATGGATCCGGGCGCCTGCCGGCATTTGCGGTCAATACGGTGGCCAAAGGCCAGCAGCTCAACCCGTCGATTGGCATGAATGCCTCGGGCAGTTTCTTTATCGCTTACGAGGATGACAGCGACGGCAACGGCAAGTATCTCATCAAGGCGCGCGGGTTCGATAAGGATGGCAAGCAAATCTTTGCCGATACGACGCTTTCAAAATCGGGCGAACAGACCGCCGATCCCGTCGTCTGCGTCGCCGATGACAACAAGGCCGTGTTCGGCTGGACGGCCAAGGCCCTCAATGAGAACGATGTTCAGCGCCGCGTCGTCCAAAAAGACATGACCATCGCCGCCGAGGACACGGTCAACCGCGTCACCGAGGGGCCGCAAAATAGCCCAGCCCTGGGCTGTACTGCCAACGGCAAACACGTCTTCCTCTTCTCGGATGATGACGATCAGAATGGATCGACCGAAATCTTCGGACGCGGTTACAACGGATAATCTTCTATGATTTGTGGGGCCTGCCTATTGCTGCGCAATACGGCAGGCCAGGGCGCCGGCTATTGGCAATGCCAATACGCCGGCGCTTTTGGTTTTTGGGGGGAAGGGGAAGCTCATGGATTCAAATAAATCTGAGAGTTTCTAGTATAAAAGCACGCTGAAAGCGTGCCAGAGTACAGCCCGGGGTAAGCCCGAAGGTCGCAACCCCGGGATAAGAAATTATCCATCTATCGCACCCTGAAAGGGTGCAAGGTTTTAATCATTAAAAATATAGCGTTCGTCATAGACAATACCGTAGGCATCAAGAATAGTACGATATTCCTCTTCAAATGTTTTGATTCTATGATGCTCCGGTTGTTTTTTGATATATTCCATGACTTTGGGAATATTTGTTGGACTCACAGAAAAAGCACCATAACCGTTTTGCCATGCGAATGACTGATATTTATCATCAATTGTTTTAATCCATTTTGTACTATCAATTTTAATCGTTCTAACGAAGTCTGCGATACTCATAATTTTAGGCAATGAAGATAAAATATGAATATGATCTGAAACACCACCGATTTGAATGACTACCCCACCAATATTGCGTATAATACCGCCGATATAGAGCCATATACGCTCAAAATCATCATGTTTTAGCCTTGAACTAGCTTTTTTGATATGAAATATGAGGTGTACGTCTATTTTAACCAATGAACTACCCATGCACGTATCCCCTTTGCCTTGCACCCTTTCAGGGTGCGTATTGTGGCGGTGACTACCTACCCCGGGGTTACGCTACGCTTACCCCGGGCTGTACTCTTTGCACCCTTTCAGGGTGCTTGTAATATCAGATTACCTTCATATCTCCTAAATACTAAATAGACGCTAAGGACAATTTTAAATAGGTGTGGGTAATTTAACTTCATTTCCTTCGATATAAAATGTATCAGAACCAGACCAGTTAAATTTATCTAAAGCGTGAATGTCAGAACATGTATAATGTGTTTTTGACGGAGCGCCTGTACAGACATCTTTAGAATTGGCATTACAATGTCCACCGGTGCTACTATCACAGCAATATAAGTTTAAAGAAGCGCCGCAATCATTTTGTAAATATGCACACATGTAATTGTCGGAGGCTTCATTGGTTATACATTGGCCATAAACTATATCGTAATGTTTATGCATGCTTTGTTTTCCATCATCATCGTAAGTAAAATAGGTAGGTCTATAGTAAGTGGAATAGTGCTTGAACTGATAAAAATACACACTCTGCTTTTTGACTTTTTCTTCACTAAGATCACGTGCATTTGAATCTTTATAATTATCAGACATAGTAAATAATGATTTTTTGTCAATGTAGCAAAACCTGTCATAAGGATTTCCTTTTTCATCGGCAAAATTACCATCGCCATCAGTAAATCTGCATTCAGGAGCATAAACCAAAAAGAAGTTATAGTTTTCTAAATATTGAGATACACAGCTCGAACAACTAAAGTCACTCATTTCAGAAGGGTTGCAGTTACTATTCGAGGCCGTTTTGGCAGATGATATTAAACATGGATGGTTTTCATTTTCGTAACTGCTTGCTAAATTTCCATCATATTCGCCTTTGTATAAACAGTAGTTATTTTCTGGATCGTCATTGAGTTTTATGAGCGCAAAAATTTTACTCATTTGCAGTTCTGTTAAGACTCTTATATTGTTAGCAAAACCTCGAAATCGTCCAAAGATATCAAGACGACCGTTCACTTCATTGATGGCAATCAAGACGTTCTCAATGGATAAAATACCATACTTATGTCTTAGTTGAGCTTTAATGATTTCTTTGAATTTTAGAATTAGTCTTTCTTTTAGTTGCTTGTAATAATCAGAATTAGAGTGTTGTTTGCTTATATTTTTTAACTCATTTGAGGCAATCTCTTTTTCAGCCAGGGAGGTTAATGAGCTATTGCTTAGCTTGTTTATGTAATTTTGAATTTTTGTATCATCAAAATCTTCAGGGTCATCTCCGAGGTGTCCGACAAGACCTGCATAGTATCTACTAATTGAAAGAGTGTCGAGAACAAGGAGTACGTTTGAAATATCAAGAATTGTATTATTGATCTTTGGTACATCGACTTTTTCCAATTCTGTATCCGTGTATTTGTCGATTTTATTAATTTGTTCAGCAACTTTCTCTTTTGCATTAGCAATCTCCCTTATATCCATAAAACCAATTAAACCACCACCATATTTGCACTGTGAAGGCTGTTTGTTACAAAGTTCATTCTCATCACAAGAATTGTCCGAACACTCTATCTCACTTCGATGATTATATTCAGAACATGTTACTGCTGATAATTTAACGATAATATTCTTAATTGTAGAAACTGGGGTGTTTAAGTCTTCTCCATTATCTATCATTGAATTTTCTGGGATAACTAGTTTCCCGATTAAACCACCAATATTTTCTGATTTATAGGCGGTTTCATATTTTTGATTATGCTCTTTTACTTGTTCATAGAGTTTGATATTTCCGCCGATAATCGTGCCATGCGGCTCTTTATTATTGTCATTCTCATTTAAACCAAAATCAGTCACATGTGAAAATCCACTCGCAGCACCGATGACACCGCCGACATTTTTCATGCCATTGACTGTGCCCGTTAAAGTATTGCCAGAGCCTGAGATGGTAATATTCGATGTTGAGCTCTCGCAACTATCGGCATCCGTACATCCAATGCTGCCGATAAAACCGCCAACGTTATAGGTGCCTTTGACATCTTTGATGTGAATGTTGTTAAATTTAATTTCATGAGAGTCGGAGGTAGGGGTTAGCTTGCCAATCACTCCGCCAATGTTCTTCAGTTCTTTGGCATCATCGCTTGTAACATTAATCACCCTACCCTTAGTTCCTTTTATATCGAGTGAAGTACCCGAAACTGTACCTGCAAGTAAACCACAATTGTCACTTGAACATATGATTGAACCGGTAATTTGGATGTTTTCCAGTTTAGCATTTTTGATTTCATTGGCGAGTCCGCCTTGTAGAGGCGTGCTGGGGTCAGACTCAGCTGGTGTAAAAGTAATCGCAATGCCTAAATTTTCGAAATGGGTACCATCGACATCTGTAAAAAGGGGGGCGTTTAATTGTTGGGAGTCTTTGCATCGAATGGTCGTTCCCTGTGAATCGCCCCCTTTTATTTTTGTAACGCCAGATAGAGAGATGCTTTCGTAATTGGAACAATCAATGATGAAATTTCCTGTTTCATTGCCATGTAAAACGATAGAATTGATTTGGATATTACATTCGGCATCATATTCACTAATTGTGTCGCTTAGGCCTTTGGGGTCGAGTGAATTAAAGAATTCTTTATCAATATGAAGTTCAAACCCATCTTTTGTGCTTACAAGGTAAGGGTATTGGTCTGGCTTCTTCGGATTTTTACAGTAAATCTTTCGTAACTGATTGCATTGTATATATTCACATTGTTCGTCGCAAGATTCTTCTGAACTGCATTCTTTGACGCAAATTCCTTCTTCGTTGCAATAGCCGTCGTTAGGGCATGTATTGTCTTCGTTGGATTTGGCAGGTTCGCATTGTTGATTATGAGTAGGCTGGGGAGGGGCATCTGTTGGTAAAACCATGCAGTTATCAGGATTCTCGGTCGTGCATTGCTCGCTTGAGTTTCCGCTGCAGCCTTGATCGCTCGTACAATCATACGCACAAAACTCCAGATTTGTTCCATTAAAGAATACTGGATGGCCGTCATTAAGATCATCCAGAATAAAGCATCTTTTTTCTGTATCGGGGGCTTTACAGATATCGTCTTTGTATAACGTCTCTGTGATCCATTCGCCCTCATTGCATTTTTTTTGTAAAAAGAAAATTCCATTATCTTTATCGGAATTTACATAACCGAGTGGTTGGCATGTGGTATCTCCTTCCTGGCATTTGGCACAATCGGTTAGATCTTTGTTGCAGCCATGTTCACAATCACTTATTATAGGTACATTGTTGGTGCATTCATACGTCATGTTGTTGATGCAATACTTATAATCATCCTGACAAATCTCGCATGTGGGGGTGTCGTTTGAACTCTTAGCACATTTGTGACTTGCACATTTGGCTGTTATAATTCTGCCATTTTTACATAGGGTTATTGTAGCGTGATCTTCTGTTTCCAAACCTGGTTCCCCCGGATCACATTCTACCGTTCCATTTATACATTCTCCACAACTGGCTTGCCATTTTTTTTCTGATTTAGCGCAAGAAGTAAATTCGTTTGTAGCAATTGAAGTACATTTTCCATCATTGCTGGTGTTGAGGTCGTCATGAGGAGAATTCGAATCGCGAATATTAATATATTTGTGATGATCACAAATTTCTACAGTCCCTATTTTATTGTCGTCATTCGTACACTTCGTGTCTCCCTCATAGCACAATCGATTATCGCATCCGTCCCCCGTGTGGTTGCATGCTCGTTCATAGCATCGATAATTGCCGCATACGCAAACATCCGGGCCATCCGGCGTTCCGCCTGTCAGTTTGCAGTATGATTTAAAATGTGTTCTGATCTCACCCTCAGGGACGATCGTGCTATTCTGGCATCCGGCAGCCACCATTCCTATCGAGAGACAAAATAATAATTTTTTCATTGCTGATTGCCTCCTCATTAAAATGTCAGGTGCACTTTGATGCTGTTCGGTGCGATATCGAACGATAACTCTGTCGTTTTGTTCATCTTGATATGATTATATTGATAACCGCCGATGCCTGCCATGAGAACACCCATAAAGGTCAAGGCCGCACCAGTTCCGGTGAGCGCAACGCCGGCAATGTAGGTGTCCGTATTGTTCAATTTATAACCTAAATCATATTTATCATCATCTTCCATAGCTTCATGATTCAGCTTGGTTCTTTCCGTAACCATGAGACCGATTCCCGCTCCCGTTAATCCAATTCCAACAATTCCGAATCCTACGCCAGTCCATAAAACGACACTTGCTTTGTGCTTTTCGTAAGTATAATCGACGGTATTCGAGATGGTCTGCGTTTGCTCTGTTTTGTATTTATCGTTCGAGAGCCTGAGGTTTTCTGCTTTGAGTTCGTTGACGTATTTTTGTGACAGTTCTGGGTATTCGGCTTCGTAGCGGCCATACCAGATTTGTTTGGCGATTTCGGGCGAAACACGGAAATCGGAGAGTTTGTTGGTCGCCCGTTCGTAATAAAAACTAGCCTTTGTGGGCTCGTTTAAAGCGGAGTAACTTCGGGCTATGTAGTAGTTCAAAGCAGGGGAATCTGAACAAATCGAAGTCATGGACTGGGCAATTTGGATGGCCTTTTGATACTCGCCGGCTTTGTAGGCGGTCTGGACTTCTTTAAGTTTTTGGTTCCATGTTGGATTTGTATCGATATTATCACATGAAGCGTGCGCTGTACTTGCCATTGTGGCAAGGCCTGGAATGAGCAAGAGCGTAAAGAGTATCTGTTTGAATGGTCTGTTCATTGGTTATTTTCTTCTTGGTGGTTCGTCCAATGTATGCTCGGGTCAGTCGAGCCCTCTTTACAATTTCGCCTCATCAAGGCGATATTATAGAATGTAGTTACTGCATGCATTGGAGTCAAATAAAATAGTTATTTATGAGTTACGTTACTACTCAGCCAGGGAACGAACGCCGTAGGCGTTCAATATTAATAGCCCCCGGCAACGCCGGGTGGATTAGAACGAAATTGTTATGTTTTGAACGCCGTAGGTGTTCAATAAGATCCCCTACGGGGCTCTTATTCAGTAGTAATATTTATTAAATGCTCAATATTGTGTCCCAATTGGGTGTGAGTCGTAGGCAGGATGGATTTATTTTTGATCTGTACAAGGATAATAATAATCTGGATAGGGATCATCTATTCTTGAGCAATATTGTTTGGGTTTACAGACACTTGGATGGTGGATGGCTTCGGATGTCTCATAAGTCAATGGATCTTTTGTATTATTGCATCGATCTTTGCAAAATCTATCAAACGGTGTGTGTTTGTCATCCCATCCTTTACCAGGTTTTAAACATGAGGCAATCTTATTATTTTTGTTATATAATCCGCAGTAGGTATAATCGTCGGCGCAAACTTTGCAATCAGACAGGCCGTTTTCCGCCAGATTGATTTCGCAGCCATTATCCCTATTGGAATCGCAATCTTTGTATCCGGATTCACAAATCCCGCATTTAGACCAGTGTTTATCGGTGAGTAATGTTTCACATCCGTTGTTTAAATCATTATCGCAATCACCGTATCCATCTTTGCAACTATAGTTGCAAGTACCATTGCAGGTTACGTTCATATTGGGTCTATTATCGCATTTGTTGCCGCAGCCATTGCAATTGTCAATATCAGTTCTAATATTGACGCATCCAGACTCGCATAAAGCCATGTCCCCTGTACAATTCTCTATACATTTCCCGTCCTGGCACAACGGCGTAGGCTCAACACATTTATGATTGGGAGCACCGCAATTGTCGTTGTCATCTTTTTGACATGGTACAAAACGGGAGTCTATGGTCTGATTATAAGGATGGTAGCCTGTTATGCATACATTTGCATAACAATTGCCATTTTCGCAATAGCCGTCATTATCTTCATAGTCATTGTCGCCGTCTCCCCATGCCATGATTGAATAGCAATCAGAGTGGTAAGGGCCACATGTCCGGATGGTATCTTTTTCACATTTTGTTTTATTTTGTTCGGGATGGAAACCTGTTTTGCATTGAATGATCGTGCAAGTGCCTTTAACGCAAGATACTTCCTCTGAGTTTGGGATAGTATTTTGATCACATGGCGAATTGCATTTTCCGCAATGCTTTATATCTGTCATGAGGTTGACACATGCATTGCTGCATTTTTTTTGTTCAGAACTGCATTCCACTTGTTGTATGCCACAGCGGTAATGGTTGTTTTCTGTAAGGCAGATCATGTTTTCGGGGCAAATTCCATGATGGAATGCCAGATAATATTTTTCGGCATACTTGCCATTGAGTCCGCAGCAATCATCTTTAGTGAGGCATTCATCGTTTGAACAGAGTTCTCCTTCGCGTTTTGGATCGGCAGCTTTTGTGATTTGGATAGAATTGAGTTTTGCTTTATTTGAGTCATTCGGACAAAAGACAAGGTTATCGGGATCATTCGTAATTTTTTCGATATCGGAAGCGTCGAGTACACACCCGCACAAACCATAAGTCATGGCAACACAGAGGATATGTTTCGTTATTTTGAACATTTTGGACCTTTGTATGTGTCTACTTCATGTGTAACGATGGTTTCTGTGGGATGTGGCATGGGGGCGTTGCGGGGCTTTGCCCCGCAGAGGGGGTAGGCGCGTATCGCGTGCGATAGCGCCGCAGGGGGCGTCTGCCCCCTGTAAAAAAGTTGTTTAACAGATGTTAAAGATATTGTTCGAAGAATTTGTTTTTTCTTGTCTGGTTCTCAAAGTTCAAAACAATGAAGTGACACAGCCTTTGAATTTTAAACGTAACTATTCAGCCGGGGCTCTGCCCCGGACCCCGCCAAGGGCCTGAGGCCCTTGGAACCCACAATCATTTTTAGTTTTTTCTTATCTTTTACTTTTCACAAACCATAACGAACGATCACTCGATGGGGCCCCTCCCCCATCTCTCTAAAGTATTGATTTTAATTATCGTATAAATCATCAAGCAAATAATATGCCTCTTTTAAATGCGGTGGCACTGGGCTGGACATGGTCAAAAAAGGAAATCTGAAGATGGTCAATTTTAAGATTCAGGGTAATGTAAGAAGTCTTTCCGCACTTGAAGCCAATTGCGTGTTTCTGTTTCGAAAGACTCGACAATTTTATATGGATTGGATTGTTTTTCAATACTTTTGCGAATGTTGTCGTTGCCGAAGAGCAGATCGATGGCGAGTCTGTCGTTGACAAATTCGTAGGTTTCGGTTCGCCAGGCAAATTCTTCGTGTAATGCGTGCATGACGCATAGGATGGCGATTCCGGTGAGTACGGGTTTGAATGTTTTTCTGTCGGTGACATGCATTTCGATACCGTGGCAGGTTTTGAGCGCATGTTTTTGGAACATGGGTTTAAAATCGAGTGGTCTGAAAGCGATTCCCGGCAGATTGAGCAATTTGAGGGATTCACATGTGGCGTTGGATTTGACCCATGGTGCGCCGAAGACCTCGAAGGGGCGCGTCGTTCCTCTTCCTTCGGAGAGATTTGTACCTTCGATGAGGCACATTCCTGGATAGATAATGGCTGTTTCGATGTTTGGCATGTTAGGCGAAGGCATTGCCCAAAAGCAGCCAGTTTGGTCGTAAAAGTCATTCCGGTTGTAACCGTGCATCCATGAGATGTGTAGATTTTGGATGTTTGGGGTGTTATCGAGTGAGCACCACATTGTAATGAGTTCGCCAGCGGTCATGCCATGGCGCGTCATGACGGATCGCATGCCAACAAAAGAGTGGAAATCGGGTTGTATGAGATTACCCTCGGTCTGTATGCCGTTGATGGGATTGGGCCGGTCGATCAGATAGACATGAAGTCCTTTTTTGAGAGCGGCCTGTGTGAGGAACAGAGCGGTATAGACGAAAGTGTAGTAGCGTGCGCCGACATCCTGGATATCAATCACGACGGCGTCCAGATCGTCGAGGAGGGCATCGTCCGGGCTGAGTGAGTCAAGTGAGTGGCCGTACAGGCTGATGATATTGCGTTCGACGATGGTATCAAATCCGTGATCGACGCCTTCCATATCCTGAGCAGCGCCCCAGAGTCCGTGTTCAGGGGCAAAGATTTTGCTTGGATCGATACCATGCCTTCGCAGTGCAAAAATGATATGTTCACCGGTTTGTGTGACGCTTGCGGCATGGGCCAGTACGGCGGTTTTAGATTGTCTGAGTTTTTTGAGAATTGCGTCGTCTGATAAGAGAACCTCGAGCCCGGTTTGCATTACTTTTCCTTTATCTGAGGGTGGAACATCGTGGTATTGGTATATTTGTTACCAGAAATCGTCGTAGGCATTGGAATCTTCTTCGAGGCCATATTTTTTAGTGGCATAAGAATAGACGTTATCCATTCTGACGAGATAGCATTTATATTTGCTCGTTTCTCCCCATTTTGAGGATTTAAATCCACTGAAGGAATAGCGAGTGATGCCGTTTCCGAAGGAAGATGCTTCGGCGACGTAGACGTATTTGACGGATCCATCCTCTTTTCGAGCTACACCGGCGACGATGGCGACATGACCGGATCCTGTGGAGCCATCAGACTTTTTATAAGTACCGTGCCAAAGTATATCTCCTGCATGAATTTGATCATCCTTGACATTTTTAACCTGTATATAATCTTTTGAATGATCGAGATCTTTGAATTTATCGATGACGTGATCATATACATTATTGCCATTAAATCCCCAGGATGCTTTTTCGGATTCAGTTTTATAGTTTGTTCCGCTGAACATGCTGGTTTTCCAGTCGCCACCGTTAAATCTGCCATTTCTCAAAGCCCATGCGACAAATCCGGAGCATTCCAATCCAATGGTTTTTCCGGATGTTTTGCATGCCCAGGGTGTCGATTTGGAATAAATGACTTTGTTATTTTCGTGGCTGTTATAGACATTGTTGGTGAGATTTAATCCATAGATACGGACGTCGTCCGGGTTGTCTGCTTTTTTATATTTTGTCCATGCAAAGTGGCTGAGCATTGTATTACTAGTAAAGCTTTCCATGTGATATGGGAATGTAAACGGGAACTGCATGGATAAAAAGCGGACGGCCGCAACGACGCTTGCGCGCGTTGGATAATAGACGAGTTTTCCGTCTTCTTCTCTGGCAATCATTTTAGGTTGTACAAATTTTTCGTACAGATCGCGGTTAAAAATGGCGAGATTATATTCATTATAATAATTACAGGAGAGTTTTCCGCGTTTAAGATTATCGTATGGGTCATTATGTTTGAGCGCGGAATAAGGTTTTACGAAGGCCTTTGCGTTTGCGGAAATATCTTCGTGTATTTTGGATTTAACGGTGATATCAATTTCTCCGGCAAGTTTGGAAATTCCCGTTAGTGTGAGCGTATCGGTATCATGCCCAGAATATTCGACGAGTTTGGAGACATCCTCCGTTTGGGTATCGGGTGTCACATTGATTCCCTTCCATGTGACATCTTTTTCGGTGGTATTTTCGGGATCGTATATGACCTTGAGCTGCACCGTCGAATTGAGCATGACGTCGACGCTTCCAGTGACATCTTCACCGACGGCAATGGCAATGGACTTGAGTGGAACGATACATTGTGCATTTTCGGTGAGATAACCATGATCGCATGATTCTATGGTATTGATTTGTGTTTCGACGCATTCGCCGGCGACACATGAAGTTCCTTCGGCACAGGCTTTTAATGCACCATTGTCCAGACATGAAGCCGTATAGCAGATGGGCAGGCCGGAAGCGGCCAGCATGCATGTCTGGCCTTCGGGGCATTGGGTACTGTCGCAGGCATTTAATTCGCGGCATGCATTGTTGTCGCATTTTTGAGTTTCAGTGCAGATTTCTTCGCCGCAGAATTCGCTATTTTCGTGGCAGACATTTTGGTAACAGGTTTGTGTATCACTGCAGATTGCACCACCGCACAAGATTGGTTTGCATTCGCCATTTTCACATTGTTCTTTTTCGCCGCAGATCTTGTCTCTGCATGGATCGATGGTGACGCAGGTCACTCCTACGCATTCCTGACCATCCGGGCATCCGGTATCCTGGCATGTGAGTTCGATACAATCTCCCAGCACACATTTATAACCTTGCGGACATGAATTGTCTGTGCATTCCGGCGCGTCCATACAGATATGGTCCTGACAGACAGAATCTTTGCCGCAATCTTTATCTTCATTGCATTCCGCTTCATCCGGTTGTCGGCAAACGTCCCGAATACATTCCAATCCGTTGGGACATCCCGTTTCTTCGCATGATTCATCGCCCTGATCGACGCATTCGCCCTGTATGCATACCTGTCCATCTTCGCATTCCGGGATGCATTCTTTGGCGCCTATGTATAGTGCAGATGTGCTGTCATCGCAGGAAGCTATCAGGCATGCAGAAAAGAAACACAAAAAAGCAGTTTTGGATAGATATTTTCCCATGTGGAACCTCCATGCAGTCTTTGGCTCATTTTATGGTAGTGCTTCGAATGCGCGTGTGTGAATACTTAATCTTCGCATTGTAAAGCATATTTATCGATGATGGCATCCGCATTCTGTTTGCATTCAGTATCCTTGAGTCCTTTTTCGATTGCGAGTTGATAAAGATCGTAGGCCTCACAGAAATTGCCTTTTTGAACGGCTTTGGAAGCCATTTTGCAAAGATCCTGGATTTCGACCAAGTTTGCTTTTTGTTCTGGTGCGTTATTATCAGCAATCTTTAATAAATCAACATGTATGACGCCTTTGTTATTATCATGAGAATGATTGTCCAGTTTATAATTTAAGATCTGATAACCATCCAATTTAAATTGTATTGTCGTCGAATCTTCGAGCGTTTGAGCGGTAAACCCGCTTTGACAAGGTGTCGGGGCACAAATGAGTACAGAATCTTTGAGGACGCGTGCACCTGCCGGTTCTGTTTCGAACAAGAATTCTACAGTTGTTTCGGCATTTTGGGGGATTTGCTGATTTTCCTGAATGTCTTGAGGTGGTGGTGGTTGTGATCCTGTGTCACTGGGCTGTGTTTTTATGGCGTTGGCGGGAGCTGTGGGAGGCTGTTGGTTATCGTGTGGCTGGGTTTGCTGATATTGCTTTGGGGGATTCTCCTGCGATGTATATTTTGTCAAAATATACCACATTCCCTGACAGGTTATAAGCACCAGTATTGCAAGCAGGATAACGATTGTTTTTCGATTGTTTTTTTTCTGTGGTTTGTTGTTTAGTTGCTGTTTGCCGGCGTAGACATTGATCTGTGGCGTCGATTGCTGCGGCAATGGTATTGTAGCACGCAAAGCATTTTGTGGTGTAGGATTTTCGGCTAAAGGTTTGAACTCAGGGGTTGTGATACGGGTTACTCTGGTATCGATGTGTGTCTTGTTAATAAATTCATTTGCAATCGAATCGAGTGCCCTTCCGAATTCGACACAATTATGATAGCGATTTTCGGGGTCGATAGCCCAGGCTTTGCAGAAGACTTCCCCAACTTTGCCATAGAGCAGGAAGCTGGCAGCAGACAGATTGCCGGCACAGTGATGCATCATTGCCTGAAAAGCTTCGCCTTCGATGGCGGGAACTCCGCATATTGCTTCAGAGATGATCAAGGCGATCTGGTAAACATCGATTGCAGCGGAAACATCCCTTGACTTAATGTATTCGGGTGCAAGATAGCGCGGAGTGCCGACGATTTGGCCGTCGCTCGTGAGTCTCATGGCTTCGTTTTTTAGATAAGCGATACCATAGTCGAGAATTTTCATGCATTCATTTGGGGTTCCCGGACTGACGATAAAAAAGTTGTCGGGTTTGAGATCTTTATGGACGACACCGATTTTGTGTCCTGCAGCCAGTGCATCGACGACGGGTCTGAATAGAGTGAATGCACGTTTTGGTGAGAAAGGGCCATTCATTTTGAGCTCTTTCGTCAGAACATGACCGTGCAGAAGTTCCATCACGATAAAGGGCTGTCCGGTATCCTCCATATAGCCGAAATCGTAGGATTTGGTGACATTTGGGTGATGGATGTCGGCGGCAATTTCAGCTTCTCTCAGAAAACGTTTAGATACTTTTTGGTCGCCGCATTTTTTGAGATCCATGATCTTCATTGCCACTTCCTGTCGATCGTGCAGGCGAAGTGCGCGGTAAACCGTTGCGAAACCACCAGAACCTATGACGCCGATGATCTCGTATTTTTCCTGGATTCGGTAGCCTTTTGGGAGCGCAACATTCGTAACGTCCAGGCCGATTCTCGTTTTGGTTTGTTCGAGTTCATTGAGCGCCCTTGTCACAGCGTTGGCAGGATCCAGGGCAGGTGGGGGATCATCCAGCGCTGGCATTGGCGGATTATGCGTCTGTTGCAGAGGCGATTCCTTTACCAAAGTGGCATCCATCTCTACGTGGTTTAGCGCCGGATAATCCTTTGAGGAAACGGCATCCAGAATCGATGTGTCAATAAATGCGATGTCGGGAGGCAGATCGGCTGGATGTGGATGAGGTTCGCCAGAGTTCTTGTCTTCAGATGCAGTTTCGTTATTCGGTTTATCTGAAGCTGGAGATGGCTTGTCGGCTTTATCACTGAGTACGGGCGTTTGTTGGATTGACTTGTCGATTGGGTTATCGTCAATTTGCGGCGAGTTTAAATCGAGATTTGCATCCACCATGGCAACGCTGTTGACGCGTGGCCGCCCTCCTTTATTTAAGGGTGAACGTGCAATGATAGGTTTATGAGCCGCAGGTGAATTATGCGTGGCATCAATCGCATCCTCCTTGTCATTGCGAGGTGTAATCTCCTCTGCATTTGTCTGAGGGGGTTGTTTTAAACCATCTGCGTTATCTGATATTTTGGGGGGATTATCCATTTTAGCAATCGACTGTTTATTGAGGTTGTGAGTGGTGCGTGAGTTTACGGTTTAACTGCAACCATATCGGCCCAGTTTTTACCTGTTTTGAGTTCAACTCGCAAAGGCACGTCTATACTGACTGCATTTTCCATGGCATCGATGAGGATTTGTGATGTTTTTTCGACTTCATCGTCTGGACATTCGAGCAATAGTTCATCGTGCACCTGAATGAGCAGGTGTGCATGGAGATTGTTATCATGCAGCAGTTGTTCGAGTCGGAGCATGGCGCGTTTGACGATATCGGATGCGGATCCCTGAATGGGTGCATTCGTCGCTACTCGTTCACCGAAAGCGCGTTCTACCGGGCGTTCGCTGAAAAGTTCGGGCATTGCCCGGCGATGCCCAAGCAGAGTGCGAGTTTCTCCAGCTTCCTTTGCCTTTTCGATTTGTTTGCTGAAGAAAGCAGAAAGTGTGGGGAACTGTGCATGAAATTTATCGAGGAAAGCTTTTGCTTCTGCTTTTGGGTAACCTGTTTCGCGGGCAAGTTTTTGAACCCCCATACCGTAAAGCAGTCCAAAATTGATCGTTTTTGCCAGTCTTCTTTGATCTTTTGTGACTTCTTCTATGGGGATTTCAAAAATGGCAGCGGCGGTTCGTGCATGCACATCTTCGCCATCGAGATAGGCCTGGATGAGAACGGGATCTTTAGAAAAGGCAGCCATGAGTCGTAGTTCGATCTGGCTGTAATCGGCTCCAATGAAGGTGAATCCGGGTTTTGTGACAAAACATCGTTTGATTTGGCGTCCGAGTTCTGTGCGTCCGGGGATATTTTGCAAATTTGGATCGGAGCTCGACAGACGCGTTGTTGCCGTGACACAGGCATTAAATCGGCCATGAATTCTGCCTGTTTCGGGATCTGCGAGTTGTGCCAGAGCTTCGGAATACGTAGATTTTAGTTTGCTTGCTGCGCGGTATTCAGAAATGATTTTTGCGATGGGGTGGTCGATCGAATCGAGCGTTTCCTGATCGGTCGAAAGGCCGTGAATGCTTTTCTTTTTGGTCGCGGGCACGAGTTTGAGTACTTCGTACAGGAAGTGTGCCAATTCCTTTGGGCTGTTGATGTTAAAAGTCTCGGTGCTGAAAGCATGGGCTTCGGCATCGAGGCGTCTGAGCGTTTCCTCGTAGGTTTTAGACAGTTGATGCAGTGCCTGAACATCAATTGCAATGCCATAAAATTCCATTTTTGCCAGGATTTTGGTGAGTGGCGAATCGAGGTTTTGGAATAGTTCTGTGAGCTTATTTGCTTCGAGTTCAGTCGGTAATTTTTCGGCAAGCTGTAAAAGCAATTGCGCTCGCGGTCCGGTGACATCTGCAGCAAATTGTTGTGAAACGCCAGTGATATCGGGCGGCATGGTACTGGTGAGCCAATTTTTAGGCATTGGCTGTAATTCATAACCGAGATATTCCTGGCAGCATATTTCCAAAGAAAGTGATTTGCGCTCAGGATGGACGAGATAGGCCGCCATTTCGACATCCAAAACGTTGGGAATATCTGCGTCAGGATTGTCCTGCAGAAGATACTGCATGAACGGTTTGATATCGTAGACCACTTTTTGCAATGCAGGATCCAACAGAATTTTTTGGATATAATCCTCGAATGCGATTTTGGTGGGATTTGCAAAAAGATCGTGTACGTGTGAGACAGGCAGATATTGTACGCCTGAGATTGTCGCGATGGCGGCTCCGAGCAAAGCACGATGTGCAGGGGAATTGTCGCTCCAGATGGGGAATACAGCAATTTGTGCCACTGCTTTTAGAAAAGCATCCAGTTCCTGGATGGACTGGCAGATCGGGGTTGGAACGATATTCCTCGAAATTGCAGGAGGAGCGAGCGGTGCAATGCATGCAGCCCTTGGAATGCCAGCAGAGACTTCTTCTATTAATTGTTGGGGTGGATCGGCAGGTGTGGCAAACAGCGAGCGTTGTTTTGGATTGGTGTCCAGATTGGAAGTTATTGGGGTCTGGCCAGGGAGCTGCACACGGGGAATATGGGGATTGGGTTTTGCATCCGGTCCCAAAATTTCGCTCAACAGCTTGTGTAGTTCGAGTGAGGAAAAGATTTCTGTCACCTTGGCCGGATCGGGGTGCATCGTATCGATTTTAAGGGTTACTGGCACATCATAAATGAGTGTAGTGAGTTTTTTAGAGAGTTCTGCCTTGGAGGAAAAAGCTTCGAGATTCGCTTTTTGTGCTGGCTTTTTGATTTCGGAACGATGGGCCATGAGTTCTTCGAGCGAACCATATTGTGCGATGAGTTTTCCAGCGGTCTTTTCTCCAATGCCTTTGCATCCCGGTATATTGTCGGCGGTATCGCCGGCGAGTGCGAGTACATCTGCGACGCGGTCTGGTTCAACCTGGAATCGTGCGATGACATCGTCGATGGTAAAATACTGATAGGGTTTTTTGAGCGCATCAAGCATGATGACGGTATCGGTGCCGTCCTGGCGTTCAATGAGCTGCATGAGGTCTTTGTCGCTGCTTGCGATAATGACAGACCAGCCCATGTTTCGTGCTTGTTTTGTGAGTGTTGCGACGACATCATCAGCTTCGAACCCATTGGCATCGTAGGCAGGAATGCCCAGTGCATCGGTAATTTGCCTGAACCAGGGGAACTGGAGTTGCAAAGCCTCTGGTGGTGCTTCGCGCTGCCCTTTGTAATCGGGGTAAAGGTCATGCCGGAATTTTGGACCGCGCATTTCGTGTGCGAGTGCAATGGCATCAGGTTGAATGCGCTTGATGACTGCCAAAATCATGGAAGTATAAAAATGCAGGGCATTTGTTGGAAAGCCTGCGCTGTTGGTCATTTCTCTTGGACCGGCGAAGTATGCCCTGAACATGTAATTGGAGGCGTCGAAGATGAGGAGTTTTTTCATTTATCTTCTTTTGAGCTAATGTTTTATGCCCGTTCCATGAAAAATGCCAGGGACTGGGCATCATGGTTACACTCTGATGTGTGGCATATTCGCTAGGAAATGCAGCTTTGTTACCGATACTGTCGTTTGTAGGCAAGTGCGATCAAAGCAAAACACGCCAGAAGCATCATTCCGAATGGTGTTGTTGGATTTTGAGCCATTTCGCAGCTGCATCCGGATGCTTTTTTTCTATCGCCGGCATCGATGTCATTCTGAATTTGTTTGAGTGTTTCGATGAGTCTTGGAGGCCATGCCCGCGTTTTGGTCAGTTGATCGAAATTGGCAAAATCGGGCGAAGCGTTGACTGCCTGGGTATAGTAACGTTTTGCAGCTGTTTTGTCTCGTTCGTCATCAAATTGATAGAGTGCGGCAGCTAAGGCAGCGAGTGCGCTAGCATTATCGCGATCGATATTTGCGTTGACAGCCTTGGTGAGTGTTGCTTCTGCTTTTTCGAGTTGTTTGGCAAGAATTTGTGCAATTCCGAGATAAACCTGGTATTCGTTGTTCTGATTTTTAGGTGTGATTTTTTCGAGCAGTGTGAGCGTTTCGTTTTCTCGTGCACAGCAGGGATCTGGCGTTTGAGAATCGCATGTACGATATTTTTCGCTTGAACAGGACAAAGCAAACTGGTGTTTTGCGAACCCGAGCAGATAGCGGTCATTCGATAAGGAATCTTCAGGGGTATTTTCCTTAATATTCTTCCATACCTCATCTGCTTCATTGAATTTTGCGAGTCCGTCGAGTGCTTCCGCTTTTCCCAGGAGCATGATGGGGTCGTGGTATTTATTATACCCGATGTCCGCATATTTGAGTGCTTTTTCGAAATCTCCCAATCTGAGTGAAGCGATGATGGCATTGAGATAGAGGATGGCAACATCCTCTCCTTCTGTGATACCTTTTTCTGTGATTTCGAGCGCACTTTTGTAATTGCGATTGCCAAAATCGATGGAGGTAATCGCAGTCAGGTACATATTATTCTTGGGTTCGAGTTTCCATGCGGCTTCGTACATTTCGCGAGCTTCACGGGTTCTCTTGAGTTTTTCGAGTTTTTGACCGGTTAAATAAAAGAGATTTGCGTTATCTTTGACGCGTTTTGTTGCTTCGATGCAAGTGTCTATATGATCCTCAAATTTGATTTGTGTATAGACCGCGCAAAGATTGGCGTAGATCTGAGCGTCATCGGGATTGAGATCGCGTGCTTTTTCGAATGCCTCTTTTGCGCATTCATTTTCGTTATTTTTTGCGCATGAGACGCCCAGCATGGAGAGGTAATTGCTGTTATCGGGTTCGGATTTGAGGAGTTCTTTTGCAATCATGGCAGACCGGCCCCATTGTTCAGCCTGGTATGCTTCGATGAGTGCTTCTTTTGTAAAAGCGATTTCAGTTTGTTCGGTATTGGCAGTATTGGGTGTCTGTGCGATTGCGGCAGCAGGCAGCCCGAGGATAGCGGTGCACAATAGAAGGTGCTTTATGAATGATATCATATTGTGTAAGTGTTCTGGCAATGTGTATTCGTTGAAGAAAAGAAATGTGCAGCGTATTTGCGCAGCAAATAGCGGCACACAGGCGGGCCGTATGAGCGCGAGCGATTAGGCCCGCAAACAAAAAAAGCGCCGCGAAGGCGCTTCTTTAGCCGGATGCAGGAATATTCCCTCTCATTAGTATTGGAGTTTGAGTCCGACGAACCATTCGAGATTGACGGATTCGACGCGTTTGATGCGTTGTCCGACGCGATCGAGCGAATCGCTGAACGTTGGGCTGCGTTCCTGAACGAGTGAATCGGTTACGACACCGTCTTTTTGTGTGTCGTCGATTTGGGGATTTCCGCTGGAATCGAGGCCCTGGTAAGTGACGCGGTCTTTACCGATTTTGGTGAATGTGACGAAGTGGTTTTGTTCATAGTCGGCGGCGACACCGGCGATAATGGTGACGTACTGTATGGGCATGATGGAGAGGTTGAGCGCACCACCGACGGCGGCATATCCTTCATAATCGTAGAGGCCGTCTTCTTTGAGGACGCCATTGTAGGTGCCATTGGCGAGTTCCTGCCATTGATCGCCGGCATTGGACCATTTGCCTGCCATCCATTGGCAATGTGAGGGCAGGTTGGATGCTTCGGCACCCATGCATTCGTCGTTTGTTCCGAGTGCGTCGGAGAGTTCCATGTATCTTCGTCCTTCGGCATTGTATTTGAAGTAGCCGCGGAGATCGATTTTGACGAAGCGCTGGAATTTGACATCGATGCTTTCATAGGGGATAAATTCGATACCGAGATCGATGCGTCCCCACATACCCGGATCGACGCGTGCCTGGTTGCTGCCATAGTCTTTGTAGTCGTCGGTGCCGATTGGGAGTCCGTACTGTAAGCGGATGTAGGGATCGACGAATGAGAAGCGGTGGGATGCGGCGACGGTGAAGAGGAGTTCGTGTGCTCCGGAGCCGACATTGCTGTTACCGATGCCGCGGGTGCTTCCGGTGGGTGCAAAGTAATCGAAGGCGAGTGTCACGGTAGAACGTCCGGTATTATTTTCCCATGGTCTTTCGGGGATGAAGTGGCGTTCGGTGTTATAGGGGCTCCATGCGATACCGAATCCGATGTCACCGAGTCCGGATCGTTTTTTTCCTTTGAGTGTCTGGTCGGCCTCGAGTTTGAAGAACTGATTGGCGCGATCGGTACCGGGCTGAGGATTGCCAGGTGCGAGGTAGGAATTATCGGGTGAGATATGATACTGCTGATCGTCGCTTGAGGTATCGAATTTATAGCTGGATTGATCCGAGATGATGATGGGAAGGTGCATGCGGAAAGCCAGGTCATGGTACATACCGATTTCGAGGTCGATGTCGAATTCGTTGATTGTGCGGCCATATTCCAGTTCGTTAAGGAGGCGGATGGCGCCAGCCTGATTGTATTCACGTTTCAGTTTGGCCCATTCGAGGCGCTGCACGAATTTAGGGGTAAGAGAAATATCGAACGGATCACTGACTTTCTCACTGCCCAGATAGACCTCATCGGCTGCGTCCAAAACATCAGTCACATCAGCAGCCATTGCCTCACCGGCGGTCATAGCCCCACACATTGCAGCGAGAATTGCCAAGTTTTTTACGTTGCGCACCATGCTTTAATCTCCTTAATGCTTCAGCCTTTATGGCTGAACAAATTGAGCGCTTAAGTTTATCATGCTTAGACTTTTTCGAGAAAAATCGAATTAATTACGGGAAATTAGCATTCCCAAAAATTCATCTTAGCACAGATTGAAAATTTCTGCCAATATTGCGACATGATTGTCTGCTTTTTCTTAGGGCAGACCTCCCTTATTTATCCAACGATTGGGAAAAAATCAATAATCGGTGGATGCTAATTCACAAATCGTGTTACTGTTCGGCCGTCAGCCTTGTATGTTTTAAC
>DGWW01000056.1 GCA_002395385.1 Myxococcales bacterium UBA4248 | reverse complement strand
CTCACATGAATTAACGCGAAGGCCATTAAGCCTAAGCAATAAAACAAATTTAACCAAGGCCTCGCGCGGTCTGCGCAAACACATCCCCTCTCTGTCCGTAGCTCTTGAACATATCGTAGCTCGAGCAGCCAGGGGACAGCATGACAACTTCACAGCCATTATCGCGGGCATACGCATAACCGCGCTCGACGGCTTCCTCGAGGGTTTTGCAAAGCGTGATGGGACAAGGTTCATCGCCCCATTTGGCCTCAGCTAAGAACCGTTCAGTGAGTGCACCGATGAGCATGATTTGGCGTACATTCTTCTGCATCGCATCGATCCATGCGGTCATCGAAAGCCCTTTATCGACGCCGCCTACGATGAGCACCGTCGGTTTGTCGATGGCCGCGAGTGCTGCCATCCCTGCATGAGGATTCGTCGCCTTCGAGTCGTCAATAAATTCGACACCATTGAGCGTGCAGATATGTTCGATGCGATGTTTGGGCAGCTGGTAGCTGTCGATAGCCGCCACAATCGCATCAAACTTGCATCCCATCTCGAGACAGGCCAAAATACTGCCCATGACGTTCATGGCATTATGCGCGCCCTTGAGTTTGAGGTCATCAAGGTGAAGGCTATAATTCCTGCCATCGCTCAAATCGACCTGAATCGCACCTTCGCCGACATAAGCCACATCGTCATTTAAATCAGTTTCGCGCCCTGGTAAATCCTGACGTTTTTCAGCGTACCAGGCGACATTTGCTATCGTCAATTCGCGCCAACCGCGAATCTCCGGATCGGATGCATTCAAAATAGCCAGATCCGAAGCTTGCATCACTCCCAGCGGCCTTCTCTTTGTCGCGACGTATGCATCCCAATCCCCTTTAAAATACTCACTGTGGTCTTCGGCAATATTCGTCGCAATCAGGATATGTGGTTTAAACTCCGGGCAAAAAACGAGCTGAAATGCACTCGTCTCGACGACATAACAATCCGGTTCTTCCTCCTGAACGACCTGACATAGCGGAATGCCAACATTGCCGCCAAGTTTATTCACCACACCGCAAACATTTAAAATGTGGGATGTGAGCGTCGTCGTCGTGGTTTTGCCATCCGTCCCCGTAATCGCAACGATTGGCTTAGTCGCCGCCCTGAATCCGAGTTCCAGTTCGGCAATCACAGGCACATTTTTCTGCCGCGCCTCCTCAAAAATCGGCGTCGATGGTTCAAGCCCGGGGCTCGTCACAATAATTTCGGCATCAGCAATTTCGTTGTGCCCAAGAATGAGACGCGTCCCTGCGGGCAGTTTAGCCTCGAATTCCGCGCGTTTGCTCTCGTCGGCACTGTCCGAGGCAATGATCTCTTTACCGAATTTGGCGAGTAGCTGTGCAGCAGCAAGCCCCGAAGCACCGAGCCCGAAAATGGCAATTTTATGATATTTGGGTAATGGATCTTTCATATTTCTTCTTTTTTTGTTGCTCGCCTATGGGCGACCACACGTGGTCACCCATACAGCTCGCTATGTCGCTATTGCCTGCGGCAATACGCGCCATTTATCCGCGTTCCATCCATGCGGTGCGAGTCCATTCGTGCGGGCGCGCATCGTGCGAAGCCAGACCGCATTTGGCGATAAAGTAAAAGTGAAATGCCCGTGTCTCAGACAATTCCGGATGAAAACTCGTCACGAGTACCTGGTCATTCTCTGCGGCCGTAATGACATCATGAGAAGTCAATATACTACGGGTTTTACCCCATATTCTGCGAATGCCGGGAGCCCGGATATACACGAGTCGTTCTTTGGTTTCGCATATTCCCGGGATGCTGACTTCCTCATAAAAACTCGAAAGCTGCGATCCAAAAATATTGCGTTCAATTTCGCACTCAATCAACCCGAGGCATGGTTCTTCGCCAACGACACTATCGGCACACAAAATGGCACCGGCACATGTACCCCAGACATGCATACCGTCTTGCTTTACGGCATTCACGATAGCCGTATCGACTTCAAAGCCCCGCAACAGACGGCGAAGACAACTCGACTCCCCACCGGGAATGATGAGCCCTGCGCATTGATCCAATTCTTCGGGACGCGTAACATAGACGGGCTCAATGCCGCAATCGCGCAAATGTGCCCCATGTTCGCGATATCCCCCCTGAAGTGCTAAAACGCCGATTGTTTTTTCAGTCATAGACGGCAATCTTTAATAAGAATAAATCGTATTTTACAAACGGATTTGCTCAGGCCTAACGGCCTTCGCGTTTTTAATCTTTGATGATTAACAAACGGATTTGCTCAGGCCTAACGGCCTTCGCTTTAATTTATGTGAGCAGCGTTAGCTGCGAACAAATCCGTTTGTTAAAAAAAAAAAACAAAAGCGAGCAGCGTTAGCTGCGAACAAATCCGTTTGTTAAATAATACTTAATTAACAAACCAAATTAGATTCCTCTCTTGGCCAGTCTGGCATCTTTCGAAAGATCGTCGCAGTTGATGCCGACCATGGGTTCACCGAGGTTTTTCGAGACTTCGGCGAGTAGTTTGGGATCGTTATAATGGGCTGCAGCCATGACGATGGCGCGTGCACGTTTTGCGGGGTTACCCGATTTAAAGATACCCGAACCGACAAAGACACCATCGCATCCAAGCTGCATCATGAGCGCAGCATCAGCAGGAGTGGCAATGCCACCGGCGGCAAAGTTGACGACCGGCAAACGTTTGAGTTCGCGAATTTTAAAGGCCAATTCGACTGAAATACCGTGATTTTTGCAGAAAGTATAAACCTCATTGTCGGTCAGCCCGCAAAGCTCGGCAATTTCGCGATTCATGGTACGCATGTGGCGAACGGCCTCGATGACATCGCCTGTACCAGCTTCGCCCTTTGTACGAATCATCGCAGCGCCTTCCTGAATGCGGCGGCATGCTTCGCCTAAATCGCGGGCACCGCATACAAACGGAATTTTAAACAGATGCTTATTGATGTGATTTTCATCGTCAGCCATGGTCAAAACTTCGCTCTCGTCGATATAGTCGATTTCGAGTGCTTCGAGAATCTGAGCTTCGACAAAGTGGCCAATGCGCGCCTTAGCCATCACGGGAATGGTGACGGCATTTTTGATCTCTTCGATGAGTGCAGGATCGCTCATGCGAGCAACACCGCCTTCCTTGCGGATATCGGCAGGAACGCGTTCGAGTGCCATGACGGCAACAGCACCGGCTTCCTGAGCAATTTTGGCCTGCTCGGCATTGACGACATCCATGATGACGCCGCCTTTGAGCATCTGAGCGAGATTGACATTAATTTCGTATCGGTCGTTCATTTTTTATTCCTTTTTTGGGGAAGACCTTTTCTTTTGTAACAAAAGAAAAGGTCTTCCCCAAACCCCTTTCCAAAAGAAAAGCAATATTGATATGCCAACTAAGGCGTTATTTGTTTTATGGAATCGTTTGAAGCAAATGATTTGAGCTTAACTATTCCGAATTAAAGCTAAAAACATCGTGAGATGCGAACAAATCCGTCTGCAAAAAGATTAATCGTCATCTGTGACGATATCAGGAATTGCATCGATGGGACCTTTGCCCAATCGAATCAGTTTAGGTACATCAGTCGTCATATCGATGACGGTCGAAGGTTCGGGCGCGATAAGTCCACAGTCGATAATGGCATCCAAAAACGGCAGACGGTGCGCAATTTCCTCCGGATCGCTGAACTGAACATTCTCGGGAGACGGCACCGATGTCGTAATGATAGGCGCATCGAGATTTTCAACGAGCATGCGGGTGACCGGATGATCGGGCACACGAATGCCGACAGTAACAGCCTTGCTAATCAAAAGCCTGGGCACCTCACGCGATGCCGGCAAAATGATAGTATAAGCCCCCGGCAGAATACGCTTCATCAAACGGTAAGCCACATTCGAGACGACGGCATATTTTGCGATATTCTTAAGATCTGGACAGATAAAAGAAAGCGGATGTTTCCGGTCTTTTCCTTTCATCTGATAGACGCGCTCGACTGACTTTTTCTGCATCATATCACACCCAAGGCCATAAATGGTATCGGTGGGATAGACAACGAGACCGCCTTCTTTAATGATATCTGCAACGCGCCCAACTTGTCTGGCATTGGGCCAGCGCTCATCAACACAAACGCGAAGCATGTCAGTCCTCTTTTTTAGCTTTAATCAGCTCTATCTTAGGCTCGTCAGGATTAGCCTTGTAAAACAGCAGGATATGCCCAATCTGCTGCACACAAGCACTTTGCGTACCTTCCGTCAGGGCAATCGCAACAGCTTCGAGCGTTTCTTCGCAAGTGTTGACCACTTTAACTTTGACGAGTTCATGGTCAAAAAGCGCCTGTTCAAGCTGTTGAACAACGTTCTCAGTCACACCTGCCTGCCCGACCTGAACAACGGGTTTCAGTGCATGAGCAAGACCACGCAATTGCCGACGCTGCGCGCCTTTTAATTTGGGACTGAGTTTTTGAATCAGACCTGTTTGCATAATTTATTTACCTTAATATGGGAAATCGAATTAATTTCCACCAAAAACTGAGTCTTTTACGACAACCGAAAATATGAATCAATGATTTTGCACCTGCTTTCAAGTCGTTATGTAACTATTCTGCCGTAGGCTGAGTCTTTTTCCCAACTCTCTGCACCCCCAAGGCAGCAACCCTCTGCCAGAAGCAGCCCAAACACAACGCACAATCTGGGCTCAGATATCATGCTTTTCTCAAACATGTTTACAGCTACCTACAGCCATCTGCCTAGATTGACTCTGCTTAACGGTATAAATTAGGCTCTGATTAACGAGCGTGCCTATTTTATTCGTTGAATAATTCAATTCTGCCTTAGAGCTTTGAGAAGGAGATCGCCGCTCAAAGCTCTAAGCTCAAAACTCCAAACAATGAAAAGCTGAAATCGGAAGACAAATGCATATTCACGGTGGTTAACAAAGCCTTAAATTAAATCATCGAGCCTAAATAGTTACGTCGTTATTATTCAGCCCCGGGCATTCTCACCATTTTCAGCCCATTTCAACAGTCATACAAGCGATGCGTACTCAATAATTACAATTTCCCATATTACCTCTGAATACAAATAACTGCTAAAAACACAAACACCTACATACCACACCTTTAACCACACACATACAATACACGAATGGGTAACCATTAGGGTTACCGCTCTCCCATTCCCGCCCGCCGACTCGCCGTCCGAACCCAAAAGACGCACGGTCTTGACACACTGCTCCCTTTCCGACTTAAACCGTCGTAAAATAAAAGCATCCTGATGTGCCTGGCATGCACAGCAAAGCAAAATTTGAGATCGCGTCCAATGCCAAATTTTCCTATGCCTGCCTTCGGCTGGCTGTGCATTATGTGACAGGCTGTTATGAACTAGACAAATCCTGATGTAAACATACAGCGCCTCTCAATACATGGAAGGGGCATTCCTTCACAACAATGATGCCAACGAGAAAGGCGTTGTTACATTTTTTTTTTACATCTGAGTATTTTTTAATGTATGCCGAAAAAAAAAACCGCGTATTTGCAAAGCAAATAGCGGCTTTCGCAAGGCCGTATGCGCACAGCGCATAGGCTGCGCAAAATTAATGATCATTTACGCATCAGAGAATTAACCTCCTCACGATGATTGCGCAGACAAGTGATTTGTTCCTTATAATAATACTTGTAACCTAACCGTTCTTTACATTCAGATTGTTCGCTGACAAAATCGGGCGATGCATTACAATATTTTTTGCCGTATTTCCTAAACATTTCAAGACGGCATCTCATATCGATTGCAGAGAATATTTTCGGAAATTTGGAATAAGCTTTGACTTGAGTTTGAGGCAATT
Source organism: Myxococcales bacterium UBA4248 (assembly GCA_002395385.1). GTDB lineage: Bacteria > Myxococcota_A > Bradymonadia > UBA4248 > UBA4248 > UBA4248. The sequence goes on along the minus strand of DGWW01000056.1, from coordinate 12,838 downwards.
TGATGATGTATGGTGCAGCCAAATAGAAGTCAACGCATTCAGCCACAGTCTGTTTGCGTTCTTGGTCGTATCTGGCACTCCACAGACAGACCTGTCGCACACTATCCATATATCCATCATGCAATTCTTTTTCACTCATATGCGGATTACATGCTGAACCGATGATACCAATGAGGAGCCCAATAATACCAAATTAATCCATCGCATTCATTCATCCGTAAGATTTCATTTAAGCAAATTCCATGACGCGGAGTTAATGAATTTTGGTGAACATGCGCTCCCAACGTGGACCGACATGACCACCAGACCACCAAATAATCTGAGCACGGCCTTTGATATTATCGATAGGGACCTGTCCCCAGCAGCGCGAATCTGCAGAATTATCGCGGTTATCCCCCATAACAAAGACGTGATTAGGTTCAACTTTTACAGGCCCAAAGTGAGTCGACGGCAATTCGTGCGTGATCGTCGTATAAACCGCATCTCCATGAATTTCCTTATTCCAAAATTCACGTCGTTTATCGGTCAGAAACATATAATCTGATACGGTTCGTTCGTAGTACGGCTGTTGAGGCACAGGTTCACCGTTGACATAGATGACCTGATCAATCACCTCAATCGTATCGCCTTCAATTCCGATAATGCGCTTAATGTAATCTTTTTCTTCTGCAAGTGAACTGGGATCGAGGCAATTGGAATTGGTACGGGCAAGATGCAATGCCGCTTCCTTTCGCGGGAACTGAAAAACGATCACCTCACCACGTGAAGGAGCAGAAAATCTAGTGACATATTTGTCATAAAAAGGTAACCGGACGCCATAACTGAGCTTTGTAACAAAAAGCTGATCACCTTCAAGCAGAGTTGGCACCATCGAACGAGAAGGAATTTTAAAGGGTTCGACAAGAAAAGTTCGCAAAACAAGGGCAAAAGCGAGTGCGAACAAAAGGCTTTCGACGACTTCACGGGAAGCCGATTTTTTGACGAATTTCAGACGTTTTTCGATGACATTCTTGAGAGCATCCAGCGCGGGTTCACAGGATGTATCATTGTCTTTCAGGACAGTTTCTAGATTTAAAATGGCATCCGAAACTTCTTTTTGTCGATCTTGCGCCAATTTGGATTTGGCACGTTTTAAAAGTTTTTTAGCTTCAGGAAGTAATTTTTTGGCTTCCTTTCGAAGTTTAGGTTCGCGTTCCGGATCCGGTTTAGAGGATTTGATTTCACCGGATGGTTCGTTCATTTCAATTTCCGTGGGTACCTGATCGGCATTTTTAGACTTCGTCTCGACGGTTCCCGTTTCAGATTCCTGATTCAAATTAGTGCCCCCGTCTATGCATTAAATAATATCCGGGGATTCAATGCGGAAGAGCTGTTGACCCAGGAAAATGAGATCACCATGAGAAAGACGCGTCTTATTTGCGAGTTTCATCCATGTTCCATTAGAGGAATTGAGGTCGAGGAGATAATAATTGCCGTCTTCTCTGGGATAAATCTGAGCATGACGACCGCTCATGAAGCGATCCTTATTAAAGACGATATCGCCGGTTTCGCGTCCAAAAATGGCACCGCCTTCTGAGAGGCAATATACATTTTGAGTGATATTTCCAACGCCAATCTGCACGAGTTTAAAATCGCCGCCCGATGCAGGTGAGCCCATATAACGCGTACCATCCGCAGAACGTGCCTTATTAGAAACGACCTGTTCAAAGCGTTCAAAACGCAGAAGCTGCCGCCCGGCAAGGAAGCAATCACCTGGGTGTAAACGCACTTCTGTCCGTGTCCGCAGGAAAGTCCCATTGAGACTGTCGAGATCTTCGACAAAAAGCTGCTGTCCTTCGACGAGCAAACGACAATGTTTTGGGGAGAGGAAAGCGTCCGAAGGAAAGCGAGAATCCCCCGAACGACCTAAGATCGTCTCATTGTATTTGAGGGGGATGCGAACACCATCCGTACTGTCTTCATTAATGGAGATGAGTGCAATGTCGAGATCGATGTGATTGAGTTCAACATCATCGAACTGATGTCTGGAACTATAATTGCCAAGGTAAGCCGCACAAAAACCACAGTACTTGTTTGTTCGCGGGCAAACGGCACCACAACTCCTGCAATGAATTTCATCCTCACCGGCATTTTCGGAATAAAAGACATTGGAAAGTTCGGCTCTTTCTGAATACTGTTCGAGCTGATGCTGAACTGCAAGTGCAGCAGCATCCTGGCGGGGCGTCGTCCGGACAGGAGCGATAAAATGTGGTGTTTCTTTTTCAGACTGGCTCAATATATCGATGATTGCCCCCATCAGGGCAGCATCGCCACTATTTGGACTTGCCATACCAGACATCCATTTTCCTTATGATAAAAAATAAAAAATGCTTTGTTTTCCCATCGAGGCGAGCTGCAAGGCATTACGAGTTTTGTTTTGATTATTCAAGGCCCATGACCATGCGAGCATGGCAACCGACACGACGTTCCAAAACCGAAAACAAGGCTAAAAAGCCACCCACCATGCCGTTTGTACCATAACGTTAAACACCCTGACAAGCAGGTGGGCCTCATTATAGGGGGCACAAGTATCCTGGACTCGCAGGCGCGCTCGTCATCCCCCCAGGGACGAGTCCCTATTTAACGTCTTAGGGGTTTAAGCATATTTGGCACTCCGCGCACACAGCAGGCGGCTAATAAAAATTATTACCACAACCATAAAAGTGAGGCAAGAGGGATGTTTGATGTAAAACGGCGGATCTCAGAATGGAGAATGTTCAATCGTTAGATAAAAAAAAACGCCCCATAAGGGGCGCTTTAAAGATGGCATAGAACAGATCACTATTCTGCATCACCCGTGACTGGAACAGCAAAGGCCTTACGAGTACGAACGCTCTTAATACGGGCAGCTTTACCGCGCAGATCACGGAGATAATAAAGTTTGGCACGACGAACATTGCCGAGGACGACAACTTCGATCTTCGCGATTTTGGGGCTATGAACCGGGAAAGTACGTTCGACACCGACGCCGTAGGAAATCTTACGGACGGTGAAGGATTCACGCGAGCTACCACCACTGCGACGAATCACGGCACCCTCATAAACCTGAATACGCTCTTTGTCGCCTTCTTTAATATTCACATGCACGCGAACGGTATCACCCACGCGGAAATCGGGGATATCACTGCGCATCTGTTTCTTTTCAATTGCTGAAATAATTGGGCTAGTCATGGTCAATCTCCTATAAAGCAAAATTGCCGCGGGGAGGCCTTTTGCACTCATTGCGGCCTAATGTCAAGTTTTTTTGGGAATAAAAATCAACCTCGCAATACGAGCTTAAACTCATCTCTATCAAGGTTCATTTTTTTCCGCATCTATCCATTTCCGTTCCCTGGCTGTCAGGGTCGGTTCAAGGGATGCATAAAGATCCGGGCGTCTCTCCCTGGTTCGGCGGATCGATTCACACCGACGCCATTGGTCTACAGCCCCGTGATTGCCGCCCAAAAGAATTTCAGGCACCTGCATTCCTCTGTACTCAGGTGGCCGTGTATATTGGGGATATTCGAGCCATCCTTCCGAAAAGCTCTCTTCCACACTGGAAGTGTCATTCCCCAGCACCCCCGGCCATAGACGGCAAACGGCATCGCTCACAACGAGTGCCGCCAATTCTCCGCCTGTTAAAACGAAATCTCCAATGGAAATTTCTTCATCTACAAAATTCCGAACTCGCTCATCTATACCCTCGTAATGTCCACATACGAGAATGAGCGACGGGTATTGACTCAGACGCCTTGCGTGCGCCTGATCAAAGCGCATCCCCTGAGGGCTCATCAATACGACGTGCCCTTCGGGATAAAGACTTTTGGCATGCTCGATGGCTGATACCAACGGCTCAGGCTTCATCACGAGACCTGCACCACCGCCATAGGGGGCGTCATCCACCCTATGATGCTTGTCCAGACTGAAATCACGGATCTGTACGAAATTCCAGGCAATCTGTCCCGCATTTACGGCACGACCAACAATCGAACTTCGCATCACAGTTTCGAAGTATTCCGGAAAAAGGGAAACAAAGCAAATCTGCCCCATTCCTATTCCCCATACACTTCATCGAGCTCTGCCATCCACTGTGCATCGACTTGAACCGTCCTGGCATCCATGTCAATCTTCCCGACATGAGCCGATACAAAGGGAACATATCCGACACCCCCCTGAGGCCGAACATACCTGAGCAAATCATGCGCACCGCTTGGCATAATTGCATCAATTCTTCCCCAGCGGTGATCATTCTCATCGCATATCTCAAGGCCAACCAAATCACAGGCATAGAAAGCATTGCGAAGCGGCTTCAATTCACTCCGCAAAATGCGTACTTCCTGCCCCGTCAGTTCAAACGCCCGGTCCCTGTCATCGATCCCCTCAAGCTCCAAAGCCACAAAACGACCACAGCGCGTGGCGTGAATAACTTTAAAGGAGTCTTCTTTCGGACCAAGAAATACCGTTTTGGCCTTGAGCAGACTATCACTCCCGGCATCGTCCATAAAAACGCGGATCGCTCCGTGTACCCCATGTGCGCGTCCTACGACCCCGACGCGGATCTTTTCAAGAGGGCCATTCATAGATTCTTCACCAGAACCAATACAAAAAAAATCCCTCTTGAGAAACCGGATGACTTTGCACGTATTGCTTCCACTGGATTAGGAAAAGCAATGAGCAAGGAGCCATATCCTCAGTTTGGGATGACAACGCCAAAAAAAACACCATCAAAGCCAAGCTTTAATGGTGCAACACAGTCTGTCTGAATCTTATTCGACAATTTCAAGCCGACATTTCACCCCGGCTTTTTTCGAAGCTGCATTCAGGATTGTGCGCAATGCCTCAGCCGTGCGTCCGCTCTTGCCAATCACCTTGCCAAGATCCTCCGGACCAACACGCAAAGACACCACCGACTCATTATCGCCTTCTGACAGACTTACTTTCACCGCATCCGGATCGTCCACCAATGCCTTCGCTGCACATGCCATGCATTCGAGTAATTCTTCCATTTATACCTCGCTGGCTGCCCGACTCTCCGGAACGGGGCAATTCAAGTTTACTTACGTACCTGGGCAATCAACGATTTAACGGTATCGCTGGCGACAGCGCCATTCGAAAGCCAGTAATCTACGCGCTCAAGATTAAAATTGATTTTGTGAGGATTGCTCACGGAATCATAGGTCCCGAGCTGTTCAATGCAGCGACCGTCACGAACATTGCGGCTGTCAGCTGCGACGAGTTTATAAAATGGACGATGCGTCGTACCATGCCTCTGAAGTCTAAGACTTACTGCCATTTTTCCTCCAAATAGTATTTCTTTTTGATTTGTGGTTTTCATCCGCGGATTTTTTAACCGCAAATAAACGCCGCGTCTTTTACGCTAAGATTTTTACAATGTCAAGATGGAATTGCTTGTTTTAAGAATGAAAGGTTACTACCCACCCGGCCATCCTGTCTATTTTCACAAACGGATTTGTTCGCATCTGACGATGCTCACTTTTCTAGTGAGGAGTGGGAAGATCAAGAAAAACAACTAACTGCTTTAATGAGATGGGGTTGGGCCCCAGGGCCGTCGCATTCTAATTTTTCTTGTATGGTTTCTAGAGTTTGTTTTTCCTCTTCAAGGTTCTTGCGTACCTTATTTTCATATTCGCCTGCGCGGCGGGCGGCAAGAGGCGTTCGATTGTGAACGGCAAGAGCCCCTTGGCGGGGTCCGGGGCAAAGTCCCGGCTGAGTAATAACAATTCCTAATTCCAATGCTCAAATTGTTTTGACATTATTCTGCGAATTGAATATTTTGTAAAAATGCAGCATCGTTTGACAAGCGTATCTGCAGAGTGGTCAGTTGAGGACCATAAAGTCGCGGGTGGCGTTCATCCGTATGTGTGCGCTATTGGTGCATTCGATTTGAGAGAGACGGTTATGTCTAAAAAGCTTTTTGTGGGTGGTTTGGCTTGGGCAACGACATCAGAGGGATTAAAAAAAGCCTTTGAAGCTTATGGTGATGTCACAGAAGCAAAGGTAATTACAGAACGGGAAACTAACCGTTCGCGTGGCTTTGGCTTTGTAACACTGGCAGATGATGCCGCCGCAGCAAAAGCCATGTCAGAAATGGACGGCAAAGAATTGGATGGTCGTACCATCCGCGTCAACGAAGCCAATCAGACCAAGCCCGCTGGTGGCAATCGCCGCCCCAGAAACCGCGAACAATAAAGCATGAATCATCAAAAAACCGCCTTTAGGCGGTTTTTTTATACTCTGTTTTACAAGTGCAGATTTTTTTACCGTCAATTACCCCCATTCCTGCTTAGAGCTCGGAACTTTGAGAAAGGATCAATCACTCAAAGCTCTAAACTCAAAACTATTAAATGGCGGCATCCTTGAAACAAAGCATATCCACGTTGGTCAAACATAGCTTTACACTCAAATGCGCCACGCTTCCAATGCTTCGGGAAAAGGTTCGAGCGCACGTTCGAGGATGCCATGCATCGAGGCAATGGCCAACCCATAATTGGTCATAGCCACCCCCTGGGCTGCCGCCTGACGCATTCTCGAAAGCATCTGCCTGCGCGTCCACATGCATGCCCCACAATGAATGATTAAACGATAGGGTCTCAAATCGTCCGGGAATGACGCCCCGCTGATGACATCAATTTGCACGGATTCCCCCACGGTTTTTCGAAGCCAGCCGGGGATTTTAACTCGCCCGATATCGTCTTGAATGGGATGGTGCGTACATGCCTCTGCAATCAAAACGCGATCGCCCGGTTGGAGCTTCCCAATCATGGCCGCGCCACGCGCCATGGTCGTCAAATCCCCTTTAAACCGCGCAAAAAGCACAGAAAACCCCGTAAGATGAATTGATGCCGGCACCTGGGCACTTACAGTCCCAAACGCCTGAGAATCTGTCACCACAAGCGAGGGGGGCGCCTTAAAACGCGTGAGCATTTCTGCCACCTGATCTTCTTTACAGATCGAACACACGGCATGCGTATCGAGAATATCACGTATCGTCTGTACCTGAGGCATGATCAAACGCCCTTTGGGCGCTTCTTTGTCGATCGGAATGACGAGCAGCACATGATCATTCGGTTCGATGATGTCCCCGATGAGCCGCCTTGAATCCAGAAAATCTGCCGGTGCAATGCGAATGATGGCTTGTTGTAAATCTTCTATGCCCAAACCGGTCACAGTCGACGTCTGCACACACTCAATCTTATCGGCAGACAACTCCTGGAACAGCCTGGAATAATCGATATTGTCCGACTGATTGAGCACAGCAATCCAGGGAATCTGGCGTTCGGACAATTCAGATTGGATTGCCCTTTCATGTTCCCCCCAAATACCATCTGTGACCAGCAAAGCCAGATCACATCGGTCAAAAACCGCCTTTGTACGCTCAATGCGTAAATCCCCCAGGAGTCCTTCATCATCCAGACCGGCCGTATCGATAAAAAGCACAGGTCCGAGCGGAAGCAATTCCATCGGTTTTTCGACCGGATCGGTCGTCGTTCCCTTCTGGTCCGAAACAATCGAAACGGTCTGGTGCGTCATTGCATTGAGAATGCTCGATTTGCCGACATTGCGGCGGCCAAAGATGCCTATATGGAGCCGAAGCCCCTTCGGTGTGTTTTGCATGCTCTGTAAAATTTGAAATTAAACTCAAAAGTTATTAAACTGAACTTGTTAACTCTTTTGTGTGACCCCATGGATGGAAGTATCACACTGCGTAAAAAATTGGTCGTCTATTGCTCAAGTAAAGGATCACCTTTCGATGCGCACTGTATTCAATTTCCTTTTGTTGTTTGCCCTGCTTTTACTCTTTACTCCATTGGCATGGGGGAAGGGGGGCGGCGATCCTTGCATGAAACTCACAAGTAATGCCGAATGGAACTCGGGTATTACAGAGCTTTCAGCGCTTTACAAATCCAAGAGTTTTGACGATGCCCTGAAGAAGGCCGATGAACTCTCCCAAATCTGCAGCCGATCGCCACTTTTGAACTACTTTAGAGGACGCATCTACCGCGAAAAGGGCGACGATACCAAGGCACTCTATTACATCCAATTGGCAACAAACTCCACCGAAGAATTCTCTGTCAAAGGGGATCTGCTCGAACGCATGTGGTACGAACGATACGAAATCGAACATGCCGAGGCACGCCCCGAAAAAATCGATGCTCGCCAAAAGGAAATCGCCGATCTGCAGCAACGCACCAAAACAGCCGAAGAAAAACTATCCGAAAAAACTGTCGAAACGCGCTTTACCGACTACGACACCGTCAAATCGTACGCCACTGGTCTGTGGACTGGTGTCGCCGTCGGGGCCGTCGGATTGGTGCTGACCGGCGTCGGGGCTGGACTGTTTATCTGGAAAAAAGATGATGCCATTCGCTTTAAGTATGACATTAACTCCGAAAAAACTACAGATGACAAAAAATCTGACAGAGGAGTGGTTAAAGTAAATGAAGAGAACTATATTTATAATGGCTTATTATGGTCTGGTGTAAGTCTTTCTATTGTGGGAGCCATATTTGCTGGCTTCTTTGGATATAAATATGCACATATTTCACAATCGAATGACGCTCTGTCGTTTAATATTTTTCCTACCGAAGCAAGTATCAGCATTAAATTTTAGAACGATGTTAAATTGAAGCCAAACACATAGGAGATGGTTTATGCATAATAAAACACAATACTCATTATTAGCACTACTTTTAATGATTGGTCTTCTGCCACTGGGATGCGGACAAACAGAATACACCGGGGTACTCAACCACCTGTATAATGCATGCCGGGATTCTGATGGCATAGAATACCATCCCGAGGATGGGAGCTGTTTTTGCCCCAATGGCATTGTATGTGAAAAAGGTGCCGTATGTGATAATACATTCAATACATGTATTGAATACAAACATGAAGACATTTTGAATTGCCATGATATTACGAATGAATATGCTTTAGCCGATGGTAGTCTCATTCTCGAAGGCAAATGTAATGATAATAGTTCCCTCCAACCACCTGAAGAAGTTGATTCTGATGTAAATAATACTGCCGGAGAGGTTGATGAATCCAACGTAAAATGCAGCATCAAACTATTATATTCTTGTAGCAATAACACAATATGCCATGATAATACTTTATATTATTACTTTAATGGAAAAATAAACACCACCGTCTGCCCAAATGGATGTAACGATAGTGGCACATCATGTGCATCACTTATTGACATAGATATTAACACTTTTGTTTCTAAAAATCCAAACGTGCAAACAATATGCGCTAAAACAAAGAACGATGCCAATACGAAGCAATATCAACGCACAAGTTCTGGTTGGAAAGAGACGGTTACATGCGACAATGGATGCGATATAACTATGCAAAAGTGTGTTATAGATATGTCTGTTAACAAGATTCAAGACCAGGTTATTTTGCGATATTTTGATATCATCACGAATACCAACGAAACAAATCATATATTAAGAGAAATGATATGCAATACATTTAATAACAAACAATGTCATGATTGTAAAGAAAAAGGAACAATAAAATGTGAGAACAAATCCAGTTTCGTTTGTAATGAACATGGCGTTTGGGAAGAAATCAAAGAAGGCCAACTCATCTTTGACGAAGAGAAAAACGAAGCTAAATGCGTCAATATTGAAGATAATAGCGAACAACATTAAATTATTAATATAATAATTTCATTGGCGTATGTGCCAAAGGCACATAGCCAATGACGGCGGCGTATTCGGCTTTGCCGAATAGCTGCCGTCCAAAAAAAAACATATCAACACTCGAAATGCCGATACAAATGCACCAGAATCTCGGCATCGAGCGCAGCATATTCGAGCTGTTCGGCACTCAATGGGCGCTTGTCCCAACGCGATGTCTGGTTGGTCTTATCCATATCGAACCCGAATTCCCGCAGACACACAGCGCGAAGCGAATGCCCGCCCGGATATTTCATGCCGTAGCGTTTGCGGCTAACTTTGAGGGTATCGACGATATTGTTGATTTGGATGCCGTATTTTCCCAAAACTTTGCATTCAAAACTCGAATTGTGAATGACTTTGATGAGGTTGGGATTTTCAAAAACCTGGGCGAGTGGTGAGAAATCGACACACAGGGGATCGATGATAAAGGTTTGGGCTGCACAGCCGATTTGAATGAGGCAGAGGCGCTGATCGAAGAGGGTCGTTTCGACATCGAGCCCAATAAAAGGCTCAGAGAGCATAAGGTTGATCGCCTGTCCGAGCGCACGGGCATCGGCAATATACGACCACGGCAGGCGCGTGTGCATGATGCTGCCATCCCCCTGTTCGATGGTGAGGGGAGGCTCGGATTTTACAATGGGTTTAGAAGGCGAGACCTGGCCCGTGAACTGCGGCTGAACGCCAGCTTTTTTGGGGGAAACAATCGTCTCAGACGCATTGCTTTGCAGGATGGGGGGCAGGCATTCTGCGTCGAGTGCATGAAGTTTCGATACTTCAATGAAGTCAGGCATTTGTACGACGCGCGCCCAGGCCATATAATCCTGCTCAAATTGTGATTCGAGTATCGGCTGAGGCAAGAGGATAAAAAGACTTTGCCAAGGGTGCATGACCACCCATGCATTGAACAGGGCGGTTTTGTTCGCGTTTTCGATGTCACTCATCGAAAAATGGCACAATTGTTGGGACAGTTCCTTTAATCGCCGCATGACTGGTTCGGGCCGCCATGCACCCGATACACACCAGCGCAAAATCAGGGACAGATTGCCATAAGAAATAACGAGTTTTGGCGACAAAATGCACAAGAGAGAAGCCATCAATGCATTATGGTGCGCCCCTGCAAATGTCCACCATTGTGCAGCGCCCGGTGTAACTTCGATCCAGCATTTGGCGTGAATATCATTAAAATGGGACCGAATCTGCGACAATTTCATCGTAGGTACATCTGTCACGACCATCCCTTCGACGTTGCAGTTCCCACAGATGACATCGTGCATCGCCTGAGCGCGTTCAAACGAACATACGTAAGGTACCGCATCCAGCCAGCATCCCCCTGCGCCACAACTCCCCTTAAACAGTGCGTGATGTTCCAAATGATTGTAAAAGGTGCACTGCAGCTGCTGCCCTCCCCAGTAGAATGCCGAAGTTCGCAAAAGATTTAACCAATCCGTATCGATAAGGCCAAGCACATCGTGATTGATATGCTCACCCATCGTCTCGTGATGATGCCCATGGAGTGCGCCGAGACTCGAAAAATGGGGAATGCCAGCAAAGAGGTTCTTGCCCGCTGCAGTCAACACATATTGCGACGATCCTCTCACCCATCCGCGTTCGCGCCAGTAAGCCATCAAAGCGTTTTCTTCGGATGTCTGCAAATCCGCAGGCATCACAGGTTTGGCAGCAAGCCGCGAAAACAGCCGATAAGCCATGCATGTCACGGACTCGCGATGGGAGCATGAAGTAGCACTCTGGGCATATCCAGCCAACGTGTTTATCAACGAAAAATGACTCGAAACGAGGAGCGAAACTGCACGTGGTTTCTCACAAATCTCCCCAATTTCATCGCATACACCGTCAGCAAAAGGCGCATCTACAAACGCAATGTGATCCCAATTCGCGCGATGGACATAAAAAACTGCACGGGCATCGAGCGTAAAAACAATGCTCTCGGGGGCATTTTCTCTGTTTTGCGTGTGACTCGTAGGAAGATGCGCATGATGCGCAGCTTCCTCGCACAACAGAGCCGTATTTTGATGCATACAGCTCACGAGTGTCCGACGGTTCCTGCACGTTTTCCAAAACGAAGCATCCAGCATTTCGGACGGTTCGTTTTCTTTTTCAAGAAAATGCACGACGGGCAGACAAACATTCTTTTTCGAAGTATCCCCAAACCAGCGAATTTGGGGGTGAATGCGTTCCAACAAAGGAACGACCTGCGAGGGCACATGAAAATACCCGATGTTGGGATGCGGTATCCTGCAAACGATCTCGAACCAGTAATCGAGCATACTATCGCGGATATCGTCAGGATGAAGCCACACCAGAATGCGCCTGCACTGCGACAGCATGTCCAGACAGCGCGTTTCATCGACAGCGAGCAGGTGTTCCAAAATCTGCGGTGTCGTAATCTGAATTTGCGGACAATCGGTCAATTTTTGAGCAGAGAGCGCTTGTTTAAATGCACGGCGGCGATATTCCCCCAAAGCCACAAATAAAAGAATCCCAGCGCTATCTCCAACAAAACTCACACTGAGCGCATTCCAAAACGCGCGTACACACGTTTCCTGTGGTGCAAGCACACCAAAACATTCGCGCTTCCCGAGAGATTCGCTCAAAAATGCCGAAAGCGCTTCAGACAACGTCGATTTCATGATGCCCCATCAGTGTTTGCGCAAATAAAGTTCAATGGCGGCATCATCCTCGGGCACCACAAACGTCTGAGTCACGATATGTGTATGTCCGGCATCGGTCGTAATAATGCCGCGAAGCGTATAATTTCCCGGTCGAACATTCAAATGATGGATGGCCAGTCTGTCGGCCGACAACGGCAAGCTGAACGTCGCTGCGACCTCATCCTCCCCACGGTACATCGTCATATCCATTTTGACTGGCACCTCGGCACTGCCGATATCCGGCCGCAACGTCAGTTCGACAGAGACCTTGTGATAATGTCCCCAGTACCACACCATCGCGCATGCAATGAGCATGATAATAATCGGTTTAATGCTATGTTTAAGCGTCTCGCGCGTAAAAAGCTTCATTTTTTTCTTCAAATGAGCGATGTGAAGTTTTTTTACAAACGGATTTGTTCGCATCTAACGATGCTCACGTTT
>DGWW01000355.1 GCA_002395385.1 Myxococcales bacterium UBA4248 | reverse complement strand
ATGTGAGCAACGTTAGTTGCGAACAAATCCGTTTGTTAAAATAACTAACCGTGCACTTTTGCACATCATTTACAAGGAAGTACACATGCTACCACAGGAAGTCGGTCTACATCGCAGCTGCTGCCTCATCGACACTGCAGCACTCACCCACAACATGTCAACCCTCAAAAAAGGGCTCGCCCCTGGCGCAGAAATCGCCGCCGTCGTCAAATCGAATGCCTACGGCCACGGCGTCAAAATCGCCTGGCGCGCCTTCGTCAAAGGCGGCGCCACCTGGCTCTGCGTCGACTCACTCCACGAAGCCCAGGATTTGCGCGACGATGGCTATGACGGCAAGCTTTTCGTCATGGGACACGTCCCCCCTGCGCACGCCGCAACCGCAGTACAACTCGATCTCCGCGTCATGACTTACGACAAGGCACAGGTCGATGCCCTCGGCGCAGCCAGTTCCGAAGCCTCCAAGCCGATTCGATTGATCATCAAACTCGAAACCGGCACGCAGCGACAGGGCCTCAAAATTACCGAAGCCCTCGAACTCATCAAATATATTCAAAAATATCCCTATCTCATTTTCGAAGGCACCTGCACGCATTTTGCCAACATCGAAGACACGACGGATCACAGCTTCGCCTACGAACAATTCCGAATCTTCAATGAATATAATGATATCCTGACGGCAAACGGCTTCAAGCCGACCGTGCGCACCATCGCCAACTCTGCCGCCGGAATCCTGTGGCCCAACACCCATTGCGAACTCGTCCGCGCCGGCATCACCTGCTACGGCATGTGGCCCTCGACCGAATGCTACGTCAGTGCCAAACTCCTCGGCAAAGACGTCGATCTGCGCCCCGCTCTGACCTGGAAAACCATCGTCGCACAGGAAAAACTCATCGACATCGGCTCCGTCATTGGCTACGGCTGCACCTATCAGACGACACACCCCACGCGCATCGTCGTCCTCCCCGTCGGCTATTACGACGGCTACGACCGCGCACTCTCCAACCTCGCCTATGTCCTCATCCACGGCAAACGCGCGCCAATCCGCGGCCGCATCTGCATGAACATGTGCATGGCCGACGTCACCGACATCCCGGATGTCAAAATGGGCGATGAAGTCGTCCTTCTCGGCCGCCAGGGCGACGAAGTCATCACCGCCGAACAACTCGCTTCCTGGTCTGGCACCATCAATTATGAGCTCACAACACAAATTCAGTCGACGGTGCCGAGAATCGCTGTTTAATATCAATGATGGACGGCGTGCTATTTGGGCATGCGCCCAAATACGCACCGCCTGGGCGGCTATGGCTAAAGCCATACGCCGCCCATTTTCTATCTGACACGATATTTCGTTTCTTCAAGCCTTTTATCCGATGTATTATGACTTTCGCGGCTCTTTTCTAAAAATTCTTCATACACTTCCAAATAATGCGCATCTTTACCCTCTGCATAGTCCATTGCCGTCGATTTAAAAACACCATCCACATCGACCACTTTGCGTAGTTTTACAACAAATGCATCCGGAGCACATGCAATACAACCATCAATAATACATTTGATCGTGGCATGCCCCACTTCTTTTTCCTGAACGATCTCAAGAATGAGATCCCAGAACCGATCCGGCAAAACAAAGTGTCCTGCCCATGCCCGCTTGCGCGCAATAAAATATGCAAAAGTGTCTTCTACGACCAGTGTATCCGGAATTGTCAGCGTTCTCGGTTTCTGCGCATAATACTCCAGCACGCCCACAAATGCTTCGGGGATCGATGCCTCTTTGTTGTTCAGATTATATGCCATGTTGATCAATGCCTTCATGCACGACCGATGGATCATTCTAAACTGTTGTTCCAGCAAAAATCGCTGAAACATCGGAATAAACATCTGATTGGCCTCCCCAAAATCCGTCTCTTCGATCAGTTTGCCCATATCCGTCATTTGACGACCTTCCAATGCCTCGCGTATGCGTCTTAAATGATATTTGGCCGATGTGCGGTCGATATGCCTGTCGCGTTCAAAACCTTCGCTCACATCAATCATATCATTTAAACTCTGTATGTCATCGAATGGCATCGGGAATGGCATGCTCGTGACAACATCCCGAAAATAAAAATCTTTTATAGAGTATAAGATAGGCAGCGGATCACCCTCCTTATAATGTCCCTCTGGCTCAATATGCGTAATAAACTCATGCATAATGTCATCCTCTCGTTTGTCATCCGGCGGATTAAATTTGTATTGCACGACAAACAACGGAGGACATTGAACATAATGCGTTTCTTTATAGCCTTCTTTCTCACTCGTATGACCATTCTCAACATATTTATCATCGACGGGAACATACTTTATGCCACTGATAATGCCCATCCCTTTGCGGCCTTTTTGAATGATATTGCGAATTTCTTTTTCCGTATCGATCTCTCGAACATTTCCAAGGCTATTTGCAGAAGGTTCAATATAAAAAACAGACTCTTTTTTTTGCAGCTTTTTAATTAGCTTGCTCAAGATTAACAAAACCACAAAGACAATCAATAAAATAACTAATAATTTATCACCAATAAATTCACGAAAAGACACTCCCTGATTGCTTAATAATCCAATACGAATGAGCATTGCCACGATAGCCAAAGCCCCCAACAATCCCACAGGATTACCTTTATGACCTCGTTTATTTTTCTTTGCGATTTGATATTCAGTAAGCAGCTTCTCATAGCTTTTGGGGAGCTTTCGCGGCGTAGTGTCTGGCATGCTCTGCCAAAGCTCAAAATTGCCATCCTGACCGATAAAACGCACCGCTTCGAGATCAGCCTCAAAGCCGTCCTCGTATTTGACAATCTCTTTGTATTTGCGTCTGTCCAGTCGCTCATTCTGAATTTCTTTGAGCTGGCTGATAATGGCAGGAATATCGGCAAACCGATTCTCGACATTCGGTTCGAGCATCTTTCTCAATACATTGACCAACTCTATGGGCTTGTCCTGCATATCCGGCTCGAATATCAACCGAAAATCCTTCGTCGGCATCAGCGCCGGCGACTTCCCGCAGAACAACTGCACGGCTACCGCTGCTATCGAATATACATCACTCGCCGGACACGGCTTGCCCATCAACTGCTCGGGCGGCATATAACCGAATGTACCAGCCACCGTCGATCCACCGCCCTGTACCTGCGGGTTCGCCACCGCACCAAAGTCGATGATCGTAATGCGATAATGACCATTCGCATCGGGCGATATCATCAGATTCGAAGGCTTGATATCGCGATGAACCACCGGCGGATCGTGATGATGAAGATTGTCCAGTATCTCCAGGGCCTGTATCGTCAAATCGTACACATCGTCAACCCGGAATCGGTGACCGTCATTCAGCATCTGCTGCAACGATACCCCCGGAATCAACTCCTGCACAATATAAGAATAGGCCGGTTCTTCATCGAGGCATTCGATCGCATCGTAAAAATGCGCCACGCCCTTCATGTTGAGCGATTTTAAAACAGCTCCCTCGCGCTTAAACAGCTCATATTCCTTCCAGTTCTTGACCGAACTGACATTGAGTTGTTTGATCACGACATCCAAACCATCACTCAGACGAACCGCTTTAAAAATCCGTCCCTGCGCACCATGCCCGATCTCTTCGACAAAAGCATACCGATCCGCAATTGAATACGGCGTGATTAAGTTCGATTTTGATGATGTTTGTTCACTTCTCATTGACAGCCTTCCCTTTTTGAGCTCATCCATCCCAATCTATGAACAGCAAATACATCACACCAACACTGCCAAACAACAGCAATGGGGTTTCTATCCATTCGAATTCGTAATTCGAGTATTCTCAAGTTTGTTCCTTAAGAATGGCATTTTTTAGCTTCAGAGTCGTCCTTTGGTTTTGCATTCCAATTATCAATTATCAATTATCAATTATCAATTCTCAATTGCCTTTTCATAAATCTCCAGCCAATGATGAACATCATCAGATTGTTCTTTGCCAAAACCATAAGATAACCTTGATTGGCTATCTCTCAAAATACCATACATTGTCTTTACCCATTCTTTGGGCGCTACTCTATAAAAGTTATCCAGGATAACTTTATTCATCATTAAGTCTTTGTTCGATATCCATAAGTCTATAATTGCACTCCAAATCGACAATCTAAAAGCGCCTGCTATATCCTTTTTATATCGGGCAATCATTTCAAACATTCTCTCAATCGCTTCATGCGCCGGTATTGGGCTATTTGCTTTGCGAAATTCAAGGTATTTCAGGATAATTTCAGTTGCTCTCGTCTGTACCGTATATATGACCCTTCCGTTAATATCAAACGCAAGTTTCCATAAAAGTTCCATACAGGCCGGGTGAACCGCTATGCGTTCGGCTGTATTCATGATTTTTTCAATCCAGGTACACAAATGCATCATATTCAATTCATTCATTCTCCCCAATTCATGTAGATAGATTTTTTCAATATACTTTTTCAAATCTTCATGATTGTCATATTTTAAATGGTCTGAAAGTGACATGCTGAATGCCTCGACATTCCGCTGAGGAAGCTCATTCTGAATGTATTCTTGGCGATTCAATATAGCTTGGCGGACGCCATCAGATACAGCTTTATTTGGGATGAGCCGATTATCCTTCGATGTGCTTTCGACCGAAATCTGTGAACAATCATAGATATCGCTCACAGGATACGGAAACGGCATGCTCTTGACAATATCGTAAAAATAACAGTCCTCTATGAGATACAGTATCGGCAAAGGATCACCGACTTTGCAATATTCCTGCGGATTCACATGCGTCATAAAATGATGGATGATGTCCTCTTCGCGTCTGTCATCGGGCGGATTAAACTTGTATTGAATTTCGAACTGAGGAAGTCCCTTAAAATATAGCATTTTCTTGTAGGCATTAACCTGGTCACCCACCAAATCCATGCTCGCAATTTGTTCCTCTGACATGGGCAGATAACGAATGGACGTTATCGTCGCGATGCCCTTGCGGCCATCTGTCATTAAGTCCTTTAAAAAATTCCCTGGTTTGCCCACCGTCGATGATTTGCGCTTGCTTTCGTCATCGACATGTGTACCGTCATCACCTTCCGATCCATGCGTACCACCTGCCCCCGGCTTGAGCCGCCTCAAACCTGACTCTGAATAAGTTACCTTCAAAATGACAAACAGGATCGGGCCGATCATGAATGTCCAGAATAAGAGAAAAGCCACGATCATCATTATATCGCGCGATTCGCCAAAAATCAGACAGCCTAAAATGACCCCGACATACAAAACCGCACAGCCTACACAAAATAGTTTCATTCCTTTAGGATGGACGTTAAAATTAGCCAGGGGATATTCCAAAGTTTCCGGCATCGAATAGATGCGCGAATAAAATGGCTCCGGTACATTTCGCGGCGTTTTATCGGGCAGCAACTGCCACAGATCTAAGTTGCCATTCTCTCCTACCGACTGTACCGCCGCAAGCGCGTCTACATAATCTTTGTCATAATCCGAATCCGAAGCCCGAACCTGCTTCATATCGAACTGCTTGCTCTTAAAGGCATTCAGTTGTTCAATGATAGCATCGATATCTCCCAATCGGTTTTCGACCTTGGGCTCGAGCATTTTCCTCAGCAACGATACAAGCTCGTGCGGTTTGTCCTGCATATCCGGTTCGAAAATCAGCCGAAAGTCTTTTACCGGCATATCTGTCGGTGATTTCGCGCTAAAAAGCTGCACCCCTACCGCAGCCAGCGCATACACATCACTCGCCGGGCACGGCTTGCCCGTCAATTGCTCCGGCGGCATGTACCCATACGTTCCTGCCACAGTCGAACCACCGCCCTGAATCTGCGGGTTCGCCACCGCACCAAAGTCGATGATTGTCACACGCAGATGCCCGTCATCCTCCGGCGTAATCATGATATTCGATGGCTTGATGTCACGGTGAATGACCACCGGATCATGATGATGCAGCTTATCCAATATCCGCAATGCCTGTATCAGGATATCGTAGACATCATCCATCTTAAAACGGTGCCCCGCATCGATCATGGTTTTGAGCGATGCACCGGGGATGAATTCCTGTACAATGTACGAATACGCCGGATCCTCATCGAGGCATTCTATGGCATCGTAAAAATGCGCAACACCCGGAATGTCGAGCGATTTTAAGACCTTACCCTCGCGCTTAAAAAGCTCATATTCTTTCCAGGTCTTGACCGAACTCACATTCAGCTGCTTGATGACGACGATTTGATTGTCACTCAATCGGACAGACTTATAAATCCGTCCCTGCGCGCCATGTCCGATTTCTTCGATAAATACATAGCGATCTGATATTGACTTCGGCGTCACCACATCCTGCCTGGATGCGCCATCCCCTTCATACTTCGGATGAATGTTCTCTAATGCTTCAAACGTTTGTTCCTGAGTATCCATGACTCTTGCAGCAATTGACCTACGAAACTGTGACTTATCCTCTGGCATGATGTCGGGGCGTTGCGTGGCGATGCCCCGCATCGGGGGTAGGCGCGTATGAAATAGCGCCGAAGGGGGCTTGGCCCCCTTCCCAAATGCATCACTAGGATTCTATATTTAAAGGAAGTTTAACTTCAACATCTTGATTGGTTATGGCAGTAAAATCCAAATGATTCGTCTCAAATTCTCCCAAGGAATCATCTACAATATCTGTGATTCGTCTATTATCTAAAAATGGCAGTGGATACGGCATGCTCATCACTTTATCACCAAAGTACATGTCTTCTATTAAATACAAAATTGGAATTGGATCGCCGATTTGATAATGTCCATCGGGTTCACCAAAAGTGACAAATTTATGTATAATATCCTCTTTGCGCACATCATCCGGTGGATTAAACTTATAATGAATCGAGAATTTTGGACGTGCATAACATAATAATTGAGCTCTGTTTTTAAATTTTTCTCTATTAGTAACATCCTCAATTTTATCGACCAAAATTTGTATATTCTTCGAATCAGAAGGAATATATTCTATTTTGGTAATCGTCGCGATAGCCTTGCGACCATTCCGTGCAAGTTCTAATATTTGCGTTATTTCACTCTCGTACTTTGTGTTATCATTTTGGGGTGTGTTGTTTTTTTTGCGAAAGCACAAGACAAATAAAGTAAGAATTCCTACAATTCCCTCACCGATGATCAATATCATAAGAGACAATGCAAGCCGATGCGTAAAAAACAATAAAAACAACGAAAATAATAATACAAACCAAAACATTACAAGCATTAAATCTTTTGCTGGAGAACCGGATTCGGAACGCATCATGGTTTCGTCATCCATTTCTGGTGCATTCAGATTGTCTAACAATGTCGTCGGGAATTGTCTCGGCGTACTGTCCGAAAGCTTTTGCCATAATTCGATATTGCCAGCCTCTCCAATATGTTCAATCTTATTTAACTTTTCTTCACATTCGGCATCATATACACAATCAGCATCATTCGAATCATGACGATTCCCGTCCGTCTTAAACTGATATTTTTGCCTGCGATAATGGCGGAATATATCGATAATCGCAGGAATATCGGCGAGTCGTTCGTCGACATCTGGATCGAGCATACGGCGAAGTGTCGTCACAAGCTCGTGCGGTTTGTCCTGCATATCCGGCTCGAATATGAGCCTAAAATCCTTCGTCGGCATATCTGCCGGTGATTTTCCGCTAAAAAGCTGTACGGCTACCGCTGCCAGCGCATACACATCACTTGCCGGGCACGGCTTGCCGGTCAATTGTTCAGGCGGCATGTAACCATACGTCCCCGCAACCGTCGAACCACCGCCCTGAATCTGCGGGTTCGCCACCGCACCAAAATCAATAATCGTCACTTTATAATGATGATTGCGGGCAAGCGATAACATGATATTCGACGGCTTAATATCGCGATGAATCACAGGCGGATCATGATGATGCAATCTATCCAGAATTTCTAATGTCTGAATGATAATATCATAAATATCATCCATCTTAAAACGATGGCCTGCGTTGAGCATGGTCTGCAGTGTCGTCCCTGGGATATATTCCTGAACAATATAGGAACACGGCGGATTATCCTCCAGACATTCTACGGCTTCGTAAAACTTCGCAACCCCTGGAACTTTGAGCGATTCGAGTACTTTGGCCTCGCGCTGAAACAACTCATACTCTTTCCACGTCTTGACCGAACTGATATTGAGCTGCTTAATCGCAACATATTGACCATCACTTTTGCGAATTGCCGAAAAAATCTTGCCCTGCGCACCATGACCGAGTTCATCAAAAATCTGATACTTCTCCGAAAGCTCATTCACTCTTTCGCTGGAATGACCAGCTATGCGCTCACTGCACTCGGGCAAATCCAGCTCTTTACGAATCGGTTGTTTCTCAAGATGTGTTTCCATAAACGTCCTTTTTTGAGAACCTCTTACATTCTCACCACCTTTATAGATACCACACTCTTCAATTCAATTGGATATTTTAAAGATACGATAACGATTCAGACCTTCTCCGTTATTTACATACGGATTTGCTCAAGCCTTTAACAATGAACAAGTCGTCCTTTAGGAATTACCTTGTGAATGACTCATTCAATGCTAATTGCTAACTGCTAATTATAGTGAGCAACGTTAGTTGCGAACAAAT
>DGWW01000105.1 GCA_002395385.1 Myxococcales bacterium UBA4248 | reverse complement strand
GAGCAAATCCGTTTGTAAAAAATACAATCCCTCCAACCATAAAAAACTACAGAATCCTGTCCAGGCAGCGCTTAAAGAAGCCATCTTTCTTGGTATTATCCTGCGCTTTGGGAACGCGATTATGGCTTTGCAGCGTCGGCGTCGTCTTGAGTTTGACACACTGGCTGTTAAACGGTTTTCTTGCAGCACGTTCGCTGGCCAGCTGGCTTGAGCGAACCCGACGCACGGCACGCTGAGATGACGGCGTCAAATGCGACATCTGATTTGCAGCAGCGGCAGCAGCGGCAGCCCCCAGATTGGCATCAAATTTCTGTGTTTTGGCATTGGCAATTTGAGCCGCATATTCTTCGGCCGTCGGCGGTGTCGATGTCCTCACGGTCCAAGCATCGCCTGCTTCGCGGCGGCGACATTCGATCGGATCGAGGAATGCTTCGAGTGCACTGGCCAGTTCATTGACATTCTGATAACGCGCCGAGGCTTTCTTTTCGACGCATTTCATAATGATTTCCTTGAGCATCGAAGGCACTTTGTCGTTCATCGGCGGGAATGGATTATTGATGTGCATCATCGCGACATCGAGTGCCTTTTTACCTCTGAATGGCGCATCACCTTCGAGCATGGCATACATCACGCAGCCCAAAGCATACACATCACTTCGGCCATCGAGCTTTTCGCCTTTTGCCTGTTCGGGGCTCATGTATTCGGGCGTGCCACAAACGACGCCACCTCGCGTAATCTGCTCGGCGCTCTCTGGGCCGCTCACAACTTTTGCGAGCCCAAAATCCACAACCTTGATGCGCAGATGCGGCCCTGGATTGTGCATGATAAAGATGTTTTCGGGCTTGAGATCGCGATGGATAATGCCTTTCATGTGGGCTTCGGACAGCGACCAGGCCACCTGCAGTGCCACGCGCGTCGCAGTAATGGGCGACAATTTCTTCTTAATGCGCATGATCTCCCGCAAATCTTTGCCATGAAGCCATTCCATGACCAGGAACATAAAACCGTCTTCGGTCACACCATAATCGATCAATTCGATGGTATTGGGATGCATCAAACGTCGAATGGTACGCACTTCGCGCTTAAAACGTTCGATCGCGACGGGGTCGCGCTGCAGCGAAGACCGCATGATTTTGAGCGCCACAAGCTGTTGCTGCTCCAAATCGGTTGCCAGATAAACAAACCCCATCCCACCAGCCGCAATGAGCCGTTCAACCCGAAATCGTTCGCCAAAAACGTGGCCTGCCTGAAAATCAGCCGCCGGATCATGCTCTTCTAAATGTTTGGATGCCACCATATCTCACCTTCATTGAGTATTGCACTCTTTGAGTGTTGGTTATCATTAAGCGTCTCAATGACGTCTATGGGATTGTCTCACATCTGGCAGTATAGGCAATTTTCGGGGGTATGCTTTTTCGGCATATTCTATGAAACACGCACCCTATGCGCTGCGCGCATACGGCCTGCGTTTGCGGCCTATGGGAGGGCATCGCCCCCCATACGGCCGCCTGGCCGCCCGCTATTGGCATGCCAATACGCGGGCGGTTGATTCAAAATAAACAAACGCGGCGTATTGCTTTAGCAATAGCCGCGTTTAGCGAGCGTAGTGGCGCGGCCTCAGACCCGCCCCAAGGCGAGCGTTCGTTATTTTTGCACCGCGTATCGCAGATAGCGGTGCCAGGCGAGCCGTAGGGGCGCGGTCTCAGACCCGCCCATCACAGAGGCGCGGTCACGGACCCGCCCCAAGGCGAGCCATGCGCAGGCGTATCGGGCAAAAGCCCGATAGCCGCGCCACACAAAATCGTTTTAGATTTGACAATTCTCGGCGTGTGCCTATAGCCTTGCGGTCTTTTTGTGTCCATAGATAGAGGATCACAACGATTCGGGTGAGCTCGATTTGGCGAGTCTGTTGGACAATCCCGAGGATGGATTGAAGTAATCTTTTGTCGTTGTGAACACAAGTTTGGGGGGCGTCCAGCAACGCCCCCCATTTTATATAAGCATTGAATACGGTCTGCACCCATTAGGGCCATTGAATTAGGCTATGTTTAGCCACCGTGGATATGCCATAATCTTTAGGTTTCGGCTTTTCATTGCTTAGAGCTTAGAGTGACTAATCTTTTCTCTAAGTTCCAAGCTCTAAGCCGGAATTGCAATCTTTTGTGAACAAAATCACCACGATCTTTATACAGAGCCTTTATTCATAACCGTAGTTGCCCTTATCATCTTTGGCTTCGGGTTTATTACACAATTCGGGCCCGGATGTGGCGGACGAGAGTTTAAAGCAGCTGCTGCGCGTATAACAACATCCCTCGGCATTGGTTTGAAGACGTTCACATTTGCATGCGATACCATCGCCATTGCCGTCATAATCGGTCAATTCACCTTTGGCACATTGAATGATAAAGCCTTTCTTGTGGTATTCTTCATTGACACATAATTGCAGTGAATTGTGACATTGTCCGAAATAAGTACCATCGGCATTACACGAAACACGTCTTTTCCCGTTGGTCAGATCGATGTCAAAGGGATGCGTACGCTCATCCGTTGTCGTGCTGGTATAGTCAGTGAAATCATAACCGGTGACTTC
Organism: Myxococcales bacterium UBA4248; assembly: GCA_002395385.1. Lineage (GTDB taxonomy): Bacteria > Myxococcota_A > Bradymonadia > UBA4248 > UBA4248 > UBA4248. Next base: position 20,892 of record DGWW01000105.1, on the reverse strand, counting down.
TTTTAACACACGGGTATCCTTGACTTCTTTGGCCCAATCAAAACCTCTAAACGGCGGATAATCCTTGTCTTCGGCTTTGCGAACCTCTTTGCATCTATTTTCGTCATAACACGGGTTAGGATTTGAGGGAGCCCCGACCATCGGCTCGCCCCAGCATGGATCACACTTATCACACTGGCTTGTGTCGCATTCATATTCCATTTTCTGAGGGTCAGTCCCCTCAGTACAAGCAGCTGGGCAGGCATAGCCAGGATCATACGGATCCAGTTTATTTTCGATGCGATTCCATGTGCCGTCTACACATCGCCACATAATGGCATTGTTGTCATTGTCTTCGGTACATTTGAGTTCATCATTTTTGCATTCACCGCATGTGGGAACATCCGTGCGGCACGAGACATCACCGCAGTTGGCAATGGTATTGCCAGAGACACCATCCTGACACATTTTAATCTGGCCGATGCCGTCCGCATTGTTTTCACACAACTGCGTGTAATTCTTACACGAGCCGCATTCGGTTTCGCTCTTGCACGAAACTTCGTGGTCCTCGGCATCTTTGCAGGTCTGCTTTTCGAACGTCGAGCCGTTGCACAGATAGAGCTTCCCAACGGAGAGTTCATTTTTGCAGCTTGGTGCGCAGTTGGGATCACCGGCCGAGCATTTGACGCCTTCGACTTTGGTAGAACACATCTGGGGACTGTCACTGCAATCATGGGAATTGAAGTTACAAACCGCGCCTTGCCCGCATCCCGTCTGGTTGCACACGCAGATACCGCCGGCAGCGTCACCACCCGAAGCCTTGCAGGCAGCCTCGAATGTGATTTCGTCAGCATCTCCGCATCCTTCAGAGCCTCCGGATTTGGACGGACATTTTTTCAATTCGGCATCGCATGTCTCGTACTCACGGCACTTTTCACCACCGCATGTGCAGTAATGCCCATCGGGGGTGCCGCCGGTATTTGTGCAGGCTTCGGCAAATTTGAGATCTTTGTCGGATACGCAGGTGTTGTATTCCTTTTGTTTTTTGCCGTCACAGACGCAGAAAGAGTCGCCCTCGAGCGTGCCGCCGGTTTTCTGGCAGGCGACCTCAAATTTGAGGTCCCCCTTCGGAACAGGGACCGGGCACGCCTTGTCCGAGGCGCATGTCTCATACTCCTTGCACTGATAGCCGCCACACGAGCAGAAATTGCCATTGGGCGTACCGCCCGACCGTGTGCAGGCATCCGCAAACGAAAGGGAAGCATCACCACCGTCCGGACATGATTTTGTGGTATAGTTGCAGACATCATTGGGGCTGCATTCTTTGCCACCGCAGGTACAGGTTAATTCATCCTTATAGGTGCCGCCCGAGGCTTCGCAAAGCGCGGCAAAAGAGGATGTGGGATCGACCGGTGTCGTCGGTTCGTCATCGCATGCGGCCAATCCCGCACACACCAAAAGGCCGGCAAGCAGCTTATATTTACGGTTCATGAGGCATACTCCATTGGTTGCAGTTAAAAAGAAAAGAGGCTGTCTCCGGATCAAGGCCAAATCATTTCAGCATACGGATTTGCTCAGGCCCGAACGGCCCGGGCGAAACTTTTGATTTATGGAACGGGTTAGAGTGGCGGAATTGGGCGGAGATTAATGTTCATCATTGTCTAGACTAACATTTTGTTCCTATTTACATAATTCACTATAATTCTGGGGTCTCATTATACCATTCTCACAAACGAACGAACAAGATTTTCTAGGCCCATCTTCTTTAATTCTGCAAACGTTGTCAAAATTGTAAGACGTTAAAGCAGAGAACGATTCAAGTTCATTAAAAGTGGCTTCAAAGCATTGATCATAGGGTAGATGATTGGAGATACTATCATTGACACATTGAGCCTCAGTAATACCTAACTTCGTAAGTTTATCATAACTTGAATAACAAAGATAGCCCAAGGATTCTTTAAACTCATAAAATTGAACATATTGATTCATGTCCGTTTTATCAATACAACCTTTAAATTGACCTTTATTATCTCTTTGACAATACTGCCCGTTGTTACATTTTACATCACCACATGAACATTCGTCGTCCTGACATTCAGAAACATAAAAGACCGTCATCTCAGACACATAATTGCACGTTTTATTGGATGTTCCAGAACAAACCAAACCAGGCTTACACTGTTCTGATCCACATTTGCATTTACAATCAGGCGTATTGCATGCACATATTTCACAGGGTGGATTATTACACTTAATCAATCTACCAATTGCAAGGTCTTCATTGTTGATACAGTCTTTATTCTGATAACAGAATTGCCCGGTTTCGCATTTTTTTCCAGTAGGATTTTCAGATGATTCGCAAGGGCATGGACCATCTTTACATTCTACGACGCCAGATTCAGGCTTTAAATATGTGAATAATTGCCCATCCATAGTAGAACAATGCTTAAATTTATCATAATTACCGGATGCATTTTTAATGCACTCTTGAACTATTATATTACAGTTTTCAAACTTCGTTACATCTTTACATTCTCTAAGTTTACAAGCAGAATCAAAAGCATGCTTAAAGCATGCGTCAATTTCTTTTATATCAGTATTCTTTAAACAAAAACTGAAAACGCCCGAATTCAATGAAGAAAAAATTTCTGACTCACAATCAATACTCCAGGCATCATTTCCGCAATGAGACGGGCTAAATTTATTTGTTACAGTATTTTGGCAATCACCGCAAACCCAGTTATCAGGCTGTTGTTTAACCTCTAAACCATCAACACAATGTTTGTCAGTGATGACTTTATTGCAAAATTGGTTCAATTGACACACCTGATTGATATTGCCGCATACACAGCCCCCCTCAGTAAGACATTGTTTTGAATTTTCATCTGGTTCATTTGAGCATACATATTGAATTGGTGTACAATATTGACTGGGGAGGCAATGATTCGTTGGGTTGGTTCCACAATCACATCCCGTTGGTTGATTACACAATTCATAGTTTTCAGTATCAAGCTTACAGGAAGTCGACCCAGGACAAATCACCTTTTCACCATTTTCAAAGCTACCATCCTTACATGTTACCATGTAACCAATATTATTATCATCCTTACATGTTTTATCGATATTATTATGACAGACGCCGCAATCCGTATTGTCGGCATTACAGGAATTGCCCGATTCGCACTTCACCTTATCTGACCAATTCCCATTTTCACATGTGTATTTATAACCGATCTGGGTATGATTAACAGCATCAGCCTCGTTCTCACATTTGGTCGTTCCAGTTTTACATTTGCCGCAATGGGGATTGGTCGAAGCATTGCCAGGAATACACGATGCGTCCTCACAATCTGAAGACATTTGATAAACACCATCCGTACAAGTTTGGACAATCTCATGATTAGTCCCATTATCCGTCCAACACCGCATTGCGCCATTCAAGCATTCACCACAAACTTTCTTTTGGGTTTCTATATCCTCTTTACAGGAAACAGCAACATCTTCCAAACCACATTCTTTATAGAACTCCCACTTACCATTGTTACATTTTTCATTATATCCTGAAATATTATCTTTGCTTGAACACTTCGTGTCTTCATTTTTACAATCGCCACATTTTGCTTTATCGTTATCTGCAGAAGGCTTACTGCATGAATTTTGTCCGCACTCCTCAAATAATTGCCATTCACCGTCAACACATTTCTGAACAATATCCTGTTCAACCTTTGAATCATCCGAAATGGCAGTATTACACTGCATATCATCATTATTACAAACACCACATTGTGATATTTTAAAATTACCATAATTCTTTTCAACACACGAGTTGACGCAATTTGGATCCTTTTCCCATTCATATTTATCATTACAAAAATAAAGCTCATTATTTTCGCATTTCGAGGTACCAAATCTACAATTTTCGCATATCGTTCTTTTTTCATTATCTTTCATGCATGTCAACCAATCGGCACACTCTCCCTTTATATTCTCAGGATGAACCTTTGATTCATCCGAACAAGCACATCTATTCGTTTCTTTCTTATAATCCCCGCCGCTCAATTCACATTTTATTTTAAAATCTTCTGTTAACTGCTTTTCCGACTCGCATCCCGCGTTCAACCCCAACACACACAGCGCCGCCAATACCATCCATTTCGTCATATTCTGGCTCTTCATATTCATACCTCACTCGGATGATTAAAATTCATAGGAGAACATGGCCCCGGTCGGGCTGATTTGGAACGCCATCGACTCGTTGTCTTCTTTCTTTCGAACGTAGTGAAAACCGCCGTATCCCGTGACAGCGGCCCCAATCACCGTGGCGGCGATCCCGGCCCCCATCAGTCCCCATGCCGCGCTCCAGTTGCTTTTGACGCTCATTCCGCCATGGGTGTCGACCGCATTGTCTTTGGTATCGACATAGAGATAGGCTCCAGCACCGGTCATGGCGATCCCCGCGATACTAACCGCAACGCCGCTCCACATCAGGATTTTGTAAATGCCTTCCTCTTTGTACTGCAGTTCCATCTGCATTTTTTCGCCGGCATGCTCGCTGGCCAGGGCGCGCTGCTGTGATTCCGCAAGGGCAGTATTGAGGTCCTGGAGTAACTGATTCGATTCTTCGAGCTGGGAGTGACTGTCTATCACCTCGGGATGCTCGGCCTCGTACCGTGCAAACCAGAAATTGCGCAGCGTTTCTTCGTTGATCTTGAAGTTTGCCGCATTGTCGGTCGCCTGCGTGAGGTATTTGATTTCGGTGACATGGTCGCCCTTTTTGCGGTACACGCGGGAAATGGCATAATTCAGGATGGGTGAATCCGCGCAGATTTCCTTGAGTTCGTCGGTTGCCCGGATGGCTTCGGAATAGTTGCCCGCCTTGAAATGCTCGTTGAACTCCGTAAAGAGCCTGAGCCATTCGGGATTGTCATCGAGATTGCGGCAGTTCGCCCATGCATCGGTACACCACAATGCCAAACCAATTGCAATCAATCCCCCTAAAATCTGCCGTTTCATATCATCCTCGCATGTTTAAACCCAACAACACTACAGAGAACCAATTTAGCCTACATTTATCCCCCAGCGGTTTCAATATTTTTTTGCGCGTATGGCAGAGCCATAGCGCCAAAAAGCGCCGCGTGTGCCGCAGGCATAGCGGCGCAGCCCGGCCGTGTGCAACAGGCCGGGCCCCCAAAGATCAAACCTCTCCCGTAAACACGCGGGTTGCGGGGCCAATCAGGCGCGGATGATCGCCCGGATCGACGGGAACGGCCACTTTGAGCATACCGCCCGGGGCATGAATTTCGATGGTTTGGCCGCGTAACCGGTGGTGATGGGCATACGCTGTGGCAGCTGCGACACATCCGGTGCCACAGGCAAGCGTGGGGCCGGCACCGCGCTCGTAGACCGTAAAGTCGAGGATTTGCGGTGCAATGGGGCGAACGAACTCGATATTGCACCGGTCGGGGAACGTCTCGTGATTCGACAGGAATTCGCCGGCCGTTTGCAGGGCATCGCGCGGATCGTCGTCGATTTCAAAAACGGCATAGGGATGGCGAAACGATGCCGTCACCACAGATTGGTGCCTTGCATTGGGTCGTGCACATGTTGTCGTTTGACGTGTTGCCGTCATCGCATTCCTCGCCATGAGCGGCGTCGACAAAACCGTCGCCGCATCCCGAAATTCTGCACGTATTCAGGCATTGATCGACTTTATTCACGTCAGAAGCAGGGGCTGTTGGATCGCACTGTTCGTGTTCGGAATCGAAGACCCCGTTGCCGCACGTGTCGATCTTGCAGCCCACGCACCAGGATTCGGTACTGTCGCAGCCTTCGCCGCTTTCGATTTTTCCGTTACCGCAGTGCGGGGCGAGTCTGCAGTGATTGCATCCGTTGGCATGCTGTTCGTCGACGTTGTTCAGGTCAGAGGTCACATAATCGCATTCTTCGTCGCCGCGGATAATACCATCGCCGCATACGGAGTCACACGTGCTCTTCCCCATGCTGATAAAGCCGTCGAGCGTCATTTCGTAGTTGGAACCGCCGCGGCAGCGCTCGGCATGGAACATATCGATGGCATAAATACCGCCGGGATACATGTGCAGTTTGCTGGCCGCCATTCCCTTTTCGAGCGTAATGTCCTTGCTCCAGGTGCCGTGAATGCCGCCGACATCGACGCCCAGACGGCCGTTAAAGAAGACCCAGACGTCATCATCGCCTGTAAATGTCAGGGTTTCGCCGCCACTATATTTAAAGTAGGTCTGGAAATGCGAAGTAAACTCGCCATTGATGCCGTCGTTGGTCGAACCGGCAGACCCATAGCCATCGGCATTGATTGGCCAGAAATCATTGCTCTTATAATGATATTTCGTCGGGCCAATCTTTTCGAATCTCATGGTTTTGTCGACGCGGCGATTGATACCGGGAACATCCTTGTACCACCACTTAAAGACCTCGGGGCAGGTGTAAAGCAGCTCGCAGGCGACGTAGGGGCCGTTGTGATTGCGGCTTGCAGCCTTAATGGCATTGAAATCGCCAAAATCCGGCGTTCCATCCGCGCCCAGCTCGGGCAGAACGGCATTCTCGCATTCAACCCCGGGGCAGTACGAATAGAAGTCGGGGCTGGGATGACCAACGGCGAGAACGAAGGAAGCATTGTAGCCGGACGAAGACGGGGTATAGCGATAAGAGGCCCCCGCGCCGCCAGGTTTGCAGTGATCCGGCATCGAATCGTAGAGTGCCTGCGAGACATAGCCGTCGGTCGTGTGGCATCGTTTGCGAAATTGAGGGTAATGTTTGTATTCAGGGCGAATGCAAATCGACGATTCCGGTGTGCGAGGATTCGCAACGTTGTAACGACCAGGGCACGGCGAGCGTCGTCTGCAGGAATGGATCGTGGTTTTATGTACCGTGTGGCGAGGGAAAGACGTGTGTCAGTGGCGTTTGTACAGACATCAAAATGAGCGATAAAGATGGCGACACAGTCCCCGACCAGTACGACAACTGCCCAGATCGTCGAATGGCGACCAACGGGATAGCGACGGCGACGGGATTGGCGATGCCTGTGAGGCTTGCGACGACGGTCTTGTACCATGTGGCGAAGAATGCGTCGACATACAAACGGATTCGAGTAATTGCGGGCAATGCGGCAATACCTGTGAGGATGGCGAAAATTGTGTGGGAGGCAAGTGTTCACCAATAACTGTAGAGCCAGAATGTACTCTAAACCGATGCAAGAATGATGCAATACTTCAGTTATGCAATCAAGGCATCATTGAGGAGTTTGATTGTTCTGCAGCGGGAAAGATTTGTGATGACGGGGCATGCGTAGATGCAGTTCCAGAGCCATATTGCGGCAATGGTGTGATTGAACGGGAATCCGGCCAGCAGTGCGATGACAACGACTTCGGCGGCAAAACCTGTGCATCGATGCTCGGCAGCTGGTATACGGGAACACTCAACTGTAATGATTGTCAAATCGACACTTCGGCGTATACGCTCAAAGCGGGATGCGGCAATGGGAAGCTCGACAGCGGCGAAAAATGCGAGGGCAGCAACCTGAACGGTGCGACGTGTGCCAGTTTACCGGGATCGTGGTTTGCTGGGACGCTCAAATGCAATTCCTGTTATTACGACACTTCCGGGTGCTGGCTCAAACCGGGATGTGGCAACGGCGTGCTCGAGGGTAGCGAGGAATGCGACGACGGTAATCTATCGAATGGCGACGGCTGTAGCAGCACGTGTCAGCAGGAAACAGATCGCTATTGCATGTATGACTAGGGAATCGCGTTGCCAAGCGGATCCGTATTTTGTGATTCTTCGAAGTTGTTCACTTGTATGGACGGCGAATTTATCGTGGAAGAATGCCCGTTTGGTTGTTCAGCCGACAATACGACATGTGGAGTCCCCATTTGTTTTGATGGTGAGACCAAGTGCGATGGAACTATTCTTTCTATCTGCCATGACGGCTTATGGGCCGAAATGATCGATTGCAAAGATGAAGCAAAATTCTGTGATTCTGACAGTGGAGCGTGTGTTTACGGTTCGGTGGAATGTGAGGCGGATAGCGATTGTGGCCCCGGTCAATACTGCGCGTCTGGAGAATGCGTCGAAGGGTGTACCAGCGACAGCGACTGCCTGGAAGGGTATTATTGTGAAATGGCAGTATGTGTCGCCCAATCGGTCTGCCCGGAACACGGATTTCTCGCTGAAGATTGCAGTGCGAACAGATAATTGTCGATGGTTTCTACCAAAGAGGGAATGACTGTGTCGCCATGCTGATCGGCATTCAAACGGACACTGATGTGCTTTCAAACAGTCTCGAAATTGCCCACTGTATCATGGGTACCAGAGGGTCAGTTGATTTTCGCGGGCAGAACGTCCGCGTCCCCGGGGAATACGCGGATTCATCAGGGGTTCCTAAAAGAAACAGAGATATTCGCCGTACAAAGCCGCCCACAATGGGGCGATAGAAATAATCCCACCGCAGACGGAAAGTGCGGTCCAAAGGCATTTACGCCCCCAAAAAAGACAAACGCGGCGTATTGCTTTAGCAATAGCCGCGTTCTGCGAGCGTAGGGGCGCGGCCTCAGCCCCGCCCCAAGCGAGCGACGTGTCGCGACACGTCGCAAAACATCGCTGCCGGGCGGCGTATTGACAGCGGGGTATGCCCCGCTGCCAATAGCCGTCCCACAAAAAACAATTTACAACGAATCGACCATCAATTCGGTCACCAATTTTGTATATTCGACGGGATCGGGCAGCGGCGAACCTTCGGCCAGCAATGACTGCGCGAACAGGAGCTGCGCATATTTGGGGATGAGCGCATCGTCCGCATTGGCGGCGAATTTCGCCTGGAGCTTTTGCAGCAGCGGATGATTCGGGTTGACTTCGAGCACGCGCTTGGAAACCGGCATGTTCGTGTTGCCCATCTTGGCGATGATGCGCTGCAAATGCGGGCTGACGTCGCCATCGAGGCCGACGAGGCATGCCGGCGATGAAGTCAAACGCGAGGACAGACGCACGCTTTCGACATCGCTTGCCAGACAGCTCTGCAGTTTGTTGAGCAAATCGCCGTAATCTTTCTGCTGGGTTTCGAGTTTTTCGCGGTTGGCCTTCTTTTCCTCTTCGTTGCCGAGCTCGACTTCGCCGCGGCCGATGAACACGAGCTTTTTGCCTTCGACTTCGGGAATCTGCGAGAACAGGATTTCATCATAAGGATCGACGAGATATAAAACTTCGTAACCTTTTTGTATAAAGGCTTCGAGATGCGGGCTGTTCTTGACGACTTCGAGCGATTCACCGGCGATGACATAGATATCTTTTTGATCGGGCGGCATTCTATTAATATATTGTGCGAATGTCGTCATCGATTTCTTATTTTTCTTATCATCCGATTTTTCGGCTTTTTCATCTTCGGCCAAAGTATAGGTCGATATAAATCTCATGAGTTTGAGCAGGCGGTCTTTGTTATCGTAATCGCTTGCCGCACCTTCTTTAATGACGCGCGAATAGGCTTCCCAGAATTTATCAAATTTCTCGGGATCGTTGTCGGCCGCATTCTGCAACAGTTCGAGCACCTTCTTGGTAATATGTTTTTTAATCGTAGAAATGCTGCGGTCTTTTTGCAGGATTTCACGCGAAAGATTCAGATTGAGGTCGGACGAATCGATGACGCCCTTGACGAAACGCAGGTAATCCGGGAGCAATTCGGCACACTGTTCCATAATGAGGACGTGCTGTGCATGCAGGCGCAGGCCGTATTTGGCATCGCGGTAATTCATATCGTATGGCGGACGCTCGGGGATAAACAGCAAACCACGATATTCGACGGTACCTTCGGCCTTGACGTTCAATCTAAAGAGCGGATCAGTCCAATCGTAAGTGATATGTTTATAAAATTCATTATATTCTTCGTCCTTGACCTCGCTCGGATTCTTGAGCCATATCGCCTTCATCGAGTTGGCCTGTTCCCAGACTTTTTCGGTGACCATGTGGGTCGGGTCGTTGCAGGTGCTCGCATCGTGGCCCTCGGCCTCCTCGACACCCTCGCGGTGGTGCTGATGCTCGCATTCGACCATCACCGGGTACTGCACGAAATCGCTGTATTTCTTAATCGTATTTTTAATGACGTAATCTTCGGTAAAATCGGAGAGTTGGTCATCTTCGTCCGCGGCGCGCAGTTTTAAAACGATGCGCGTACCGACGCCCTCTTTTTCGGCATCGTCGATCGTATAAGCGCCGTCGCCGGTCGATTTGAATACATAAGCCTTATCCTGGCCTGCGCGTTTGCTCGTGACTTCGACTTCGTCGGCCACGATGAACGCCGAATAAAAACCGACGCCGAACTGACCGATCAGCGAGTTGGCCTGGTCGGCATTTTCAGCAGCCTTGAGCTGTTCGACGAAGGCTTTGGTGCCCGAATGCGCGATGGTACCGAGGTTTTTAATCATATCGTCGCGGGTCATGCCGTCGCCGTTGTCTTCGATCGTCAGCGTCCGCGCCTTTTTATCGGCTGAAATCCGAATTTCGAGCTTTTCACCTTCGGGCAGTTTGGCCGGGTCGGTCAGCGACTCAAAACGGCGTCTGTCCAGTGCATCCGAGGCATTCGATACGAGCTCGCGCAAAAAGACATCCTTGCTCGAATACAGCGAATGCGCCATCATCTGTAACAATTCTTTCGTTTCCGAACGGAACTCAAAACGTTCTTCTGCCATAAAAACACCCTCTTTTTGATTGAATCAATGCATAAATAACGAGCGGCCAAGAATGGCCGTTTCGACAGGCACATCAACCTATGCACGCCATTTTAAAAGGCAAGGGGTGTTTTTGATGGCGCGGGCTATCGCACAAAGAGACGTGTCACGACACGTCTCTATATGTGCGATACGCCCTGCACACGCGGCTATTGCTGATGGCAATACGCCGCGTTATGATGTTTTGGAATCGTCCGACTCGTGCGAAATCGCAATCTGGATGGGTTCTTTGGGAAAATCGAGCGTTTGCGTCGGAAATGCGAATTCTGTCCCTGCTTCGCGCACAATGTCCATGATTGCAAACATGAATTCCTGTTTAATCTTGACGTGATCTTTATAATTGGTCTGATTGGAATAGGCAACAACCGTTATATTGAGGCTTGCAGCACCAAACTCATTAAAATGGACGTAATGCTTGTTTGTAATAAAATCATCCGGGTGAGATTCGATATATTTCTCAATGTTAATCACAATTTCGCGCAATTGAGCCACCGAAGTGGAATACAAAACGCCAAAATTGCAGTCCATTTTGGTTTTGACCTTACCCCGGCGATCAATTTTAGTCGTCGTCAACAGCTGGTTAGGAATCACGACGACAGTATCATCGAAAGTCCGGATTTTTGTCGAACGCATCGAGATATCCTCGACCGTTCCCGAAATGCCGTCAATCGTGACCCAGTCGCCAATATCAAACGGCTGGTCAAACAGGATGACAAAAGATCCAAAGACGTTCGAAAGCGTGTCCTTGGATGCCAGAGCGATGGCTGCGCCGCCGAGGCCCAAACCGGCGAGCAGGGATGAAATCGAATAGCCCATATTCTGGGCAACAAAGAGCACACCGATGATCATCAAAATCCCGCGCAGTATGCTCATCAGAATCGGTACGAGCATTTCACCAAAGTGAATGCCGTTCTTTTTGGCCTTTTCGAGCGCCAGCGGTGTAAACACCGTCTTAATCAGGTTGAGCAGGAACCAAATCAAACACCACGTGCTGATGGCCTCGAGCGCAGTAATGATTATCTTAAAAAGATCCGTGCCCCACGATGGCGTGTGCATAATCGTCACACCGAGGGAACAACCAACCGTGACAAAAAAGACATGCAGGGGCTTGCGGAGTGCTTCGATGACCTTCGAAAAATTCTGCAATGCCTTGAGGTTCATCTGACTGATGCGCACTTTAAATTCGCCAGATGAACTGCCTGATGATTCACCTTTTTCGGCTTTTGCTTCTCTCTCCGCAGCGAGTAGGGCCTCTTTTTTCTTTTGGTGACTTTTGAGCAGCTTATTGATCAGCCAAATCGAGAACTTGTCTGCCACCAGCCCCATAACGACAAACAGCAGAACGACCAGTACATCCCGTATTGATATTTCAAATAATGAATATGACAGAAAATCAAGCATAGGTATCCGATAACTAATCCACCCCCACTGAGTCTAACGAAGGTTCTTCTTTATTCCAAAGCGCTTTCTTTAGGTACAAAAAAATTATCGGCCCCCAAAAAAGACGTGATGCCCAAACTGCACTCTGATGGCGTGCGTGATAAAGGACGCTCAAACGCTGCGAACTGGCGAGTTCTACACCCAAAAAAAAAGTGCCGCGTATCGTCAGATAGCGGCACTACGGCGTGCGTATCGCAGATAGCACGCATTCCATATCAGAACCAGATGGGTTCATTGTAATAGGCACCATTGCCCAGGCAATATCTCAATTCGTCGTCTGCGCGATATACTCTTTCCATGGCAATCTGGCATTCATCATACGAATGGTAACCATTCTGATTCCAACGATCACAGGGATTAATAGAACTCGCGTAATCGCGATAGGCCCTGCAAGTCAGGCTCTGATAGGCATACGTCATTTCTATGATTTCGTAATTGCAATCGAAATCGCGCGAATAGTCGTAATAACGATCGCTGCATTCGCTATAGGAACGAAAACCACAGTAAGATTCCCAGCTGCAATAATCCTCAACTGCATGGTCAAATTCGGTGCATCCAGAGACACATATTCCAGCAAACAAACCGAGTATTAAGGCTATTTTTTTCATAATCCGTCCCTCTTTTGATGTGTAGTAAAGTTTGCGTCCATCAATGACGCTAGTTGCCTATCTATCAAGATTCATGCCAAGTTTTCATTCCCCCAAAACAGGGTGGCTCCAATGTAACTTGAATGTTCCCGCTGTCAAATTCTGCAAGACATTTGACAACATCGTTTTAATCCGTTAAAAGGGCACACCGCACCGCTTGTGCAACTTTGTTGCATTTTTATTTAATAGATGGAGTGCCATTATGAAAAAAAATTTTCTCGTTGCTTTCTTTGCCATCACAGCAGCTGCATGTTCAGCTTGTGATGATTCGCAGAACGTGAAAAAGGGAGACACAGGTACAGAAAGCAATTACAGTATTTCAGTTCTCATTGATGACGAAAGTGCCGGCGAAGTCGATATCACAACCATGCAGGACAAGGTCCAGAGCGTGACTGCCGGCGGTCAGGAATCGCAGGCCATTGCCATTTCGGACATCATCGAGCAATCGACCGGTCTGAAGGGCGCCGATTTGGACAAGTATTTATGCGACTATGAGAGTGGCGATGACGGTTTTAGGCCATCAAGCAAGGGTGACCGCTGCCCGCCTTTGAGCTGTTCGTATACAACGAAAAGCTATTTAAATGTAGAGTCGAACAACCTATTCTACGCCGATGATGCCCCCCAGACGAATGGTTGCTACAATGTCCATCATGTGTCCAAAATCATTCTGATCACCTCCACCGAATCGACAAATCCTCCGATTGAACAGCCCCCTGCCGAATCTGCCTGGGAAATTGCAATTTACGTCGATGGCGTTGAATTTGCCAAAGTCGACATTTCGACGCTCGAAACCAATGCTGGTGGTTTTGTGGATATTTCGACCATTTTTAAGGCAGTGGGTGTTTCCGTCGATTTGTCATCCGCTAAATGTGAGGGCGTTGCCGAAGATGGTTACCGGCCTTCGACAGGTAAGAATGAAGCATGCCACGAACTTCTGTCATGTGAAGATTTTGCCAAGGGCGATGTCTCACTGGATGATAAGCACAAATTGGTCATCAAGGATGCCGAGACATGCTATGGCACGAAGTTCCTGAATCGGATCGATATTGTAACAAAATAATTCTGGCTTGTTTTTTCAAGCTAATATTTGACAATTGGACTTGTTCGCATCTGACGATGCTCACATTGTTAATTGTTAGTTATGAATGCAATTGCAATGGGCATTGCGAGATTCGTTGAAATATCAATGAGGGGGATTTTTCGTTTTTACAAACGGATTTGTTCGCAACTAACGTTGCTCACATTTTTAAATAGCGAAGGCCATTAGGCCTGAGCAAATCCGTGTGTAAAAAAAATATAAAACCGCGAAGGTCGTTAGACCTGAGCAAATCCGTGTGTAAAAAACAAAATGATTAAACCGCGAAGGTCGTTAGACCTGAGCAAATCCGTGTGTAAAAAACAAAAAACAAAACAGCGAAGGCCGTCAGGCCTGAGCAAATCCGTTTGTTAATGAAAAAAAACGTCCTGATTTCATCCATATTACTGGTTTTATCGACCTCATCCCTGACGCATGCGCAGGAGATGCTCATCATCGAGGATGACGAAGACGAAGCGCCCGTGGAAGCCATAAAACTCGATGCAGTCGAAGTCACTTCGAAGGCCAATTCTGCCGAAGAAATGATGAAAACCGGGGCACGTCCGCCTTTTGCACAGACCATACAGCTGCCGCAATTGCAGTCGATCAATGACTGGCTTGAGAGTGCCAATGGCGTTTACGGCGATGCCAGCGGCAAGGGAACGCGCTCTGTAATTGTGCGTGGCTTCGAGACACGACAGATCAACTTTGAGTTCGATGGCGTGCCACTCGATACGGGCTACGATGGCATGACCGGCATGGATGTCATGCCGATGAACTGGATTAGCGCGGGGCGAATCGCGCATGCCGATGCCACGCCTACGGATGGCGTCGGTTTGGGCGGAAAGATTGACTTTTACGCGCTCGATCCTGGGATTCTGGAAGCCTTTGTCGAAAACTCATTGACGGGTTTTATTGCATCCATCGCACACGGAATGAAATACAAACAGTGGCGATGGGCCGTGACTGGCGGCGGACAATATTCACCGGGATTTTATCTTTCCCGCAGTTTTGAGCCGTCCGCCGACGAAGACGGTGGCTGGCGCGATTCGAGTGAAAAATACGGGGGCAATTTCTTCTTTAAAATCGGTCGTGAACTCGGCGACTGGGGCGATCTCGAAGTCATGTCGGGTTGGTCGAATGCACCACGCGGTGTGCCGACCGGTGTCGATACCGGTTACCGTCGGTACTGGCGGTTTACCAGCTGGCGCGTGGCATTTGCCAGTGCCCGTCTGCGATTTCATTCGAACGTTCTGAATGGCAGCGTCCAGATCTGGGCGACCAATCAGGGCAATACCCTCAAAGCTTACGATGATGCTTCGAGAACGACGCAAACCCGCGAAACCGCTTCGACTTCTATCTGGAATGACGATGATTACGGCGGTCGCATTGAATTGAGTTCACAGCCCTGGAACCTGCATGCAGCTGGGTTTATGCGCCTTTTATTGAGATCGGATTTTCGATATCAATATCACGAATCGAACGAAATGACCTATCTCGGCAAACCCGATGTCTACAAAGATTCGAGTCGCTTCTATTACCAGGTGCGACCTGCACTCGAATGGCAGATCTTGCCCAATTTGCGCATATTTGCCTCGGGGTATGCCGAAGGTGCCAAACCCATATCGCAAGCAGCAGAAAATACGAGCAACGACATTCAACTCGAAGAGCTCAACAATGGCGGCTTTAGTGCCGGGCTCGATTACAAAATCCTAAATAATCTGGATTTCAATCTCAGGGCCGCTCGCCGCCTGCGCATGCCCACTCTGAAAGAACAATTCCGCAATATTCCCGAACTGGACGAAGAAGTCCCGACACTCAAACCCGAAGTTGCCTGGGATTTCGAAGCCGAAATCCATTACAAGCCCATCGATACAGTTGCCCTGACCATCGGTGTTTTCGACACCGAAATACATGATCTCATCGAATTTAAATATATTAGCGGATATAAGATATCCTATAATGTCTCGGAATCGCGCATTGCAGGCACCGACATTGCCCTGGCACTCGGCCCGTGGTTCGGCATTTCGGGCGAGATTTCCTATCATTATTTATATGCATACGATCTGTCACAGGAGCATGAGCTCAATGACAGGCCTGCACATAACCTGCGTTTTGCCGCACACTATGCCCCCATAGAAAATTTAAAATTCACTTTGGGCGGACAGTTCGAATCGAAGCGCAGAACCGAAGCATGGCTCACCACCCATTATGCCTGGATGGGGAATGTATTTTTACTCCATGCCGAAATCGAATGGCAGATCGAGCATTTCTCACTATACCTGCGCGGTACAAACCTCACAGACTACAACTATTCACGCGCTTTCGGCTACCCCGAACCAGGATTTAATTTAACCTTGGGCGCCAAAGTGAGTCTGTAATGAATAAAAACAAAACCGTATGCTAATGCTTTGTTAACAAACGGTTTTGAACAGAACGAATAGACATTTTCGCATGACAAATCATGCGAAATGACATCTGACAGAATACAAAAGAAATAATTATATATTATCAGTATTTAGCGCGAGAACGTGCTTAATTCCCAATTGTCAACAATTCGATCACTTTCCCCTTTAGCCCCTCGAGTTCGTCCTCGTGCATTTTCATGCCCAAACGATAATCATGTTCACCCGAGGTATAATAATAATCTTCGTGGAACATGGTATCTTCGTTGCTGCCCATCGTATAGGTACACTTTTTAACTTCTACGCCAAGTTTTTTGCTTAAATCCGGAGCATCCTCAATTTTGACATTTTTGGGTTCATACTGAGCCATCGAATTGATTTCTTTAATTGTATCTTCGAGTTTTTTGTGTTTATTAAACTGTTCAAGCTCAATAACAAGAGAGCTGATGGCCAAGTCAAATTGATAACGCTCGTCCAGTTTGAGGTTAAACTTATCGGCTTTACCAGCTTTACAATCGGCGAATGCCTTCTTGATATCCGCATGTAAAACTTCTGTTTCTTCAGGCAAATCGCCAATTTTACAAAGATCTACTGCCAGTACGATTTCTTTATCAGCGTCTTTATTATCCATATCGGGAGCCCTATTATCTTCAGCGGCAGGCGCTTTGGCCTCTTCAGCTTTAGCAGCCTCTGCTTTGGCCTCGTCTGCTTTGGCAGTGGCAGCCGGCGCATCTTCTGCTTTAAGTGCTTCAGCCTGAACCTCAACCTCAGCTTTGGGATCGTTCACAGGAACCTCTTTTTTGCATGCACAAAACATGGTTAAAAGAGCAGAAATACTTCCAAGGAGAATGATTTTTTTCATGTCGTTTCTCTTGTTTAAAAGTTACTCAAAAGTATCAAAAAACTCATTATTTGCAAGTACCGTTGACGCACTTTCCCGAGGCACAAACATTATCGCATGAACCACAATGATTGGCATCTTTACTAAAATCTGCGCAAGCGTCACTACAAAGAACATAACCGGGATTACACCAATATTCACATCCCGTTTGATCGTCGCAACGCGTACCATATCCATACGGCCCCTGAAGTTGGCAAACTTCTTCAATCGTCCAATGATTATTGACACACCTTTGGAATTCCGGCACACGACTACACCGTGTTTCTCCACTCGTGCAAGTTTCGTCCGAATCGAAGATACACTCTGTACCATCCGCATTGAGCTTATATCCGATTTCGCATTCAAGCTGACAGCTGTCTTCTGGCGTGCATGTCATCTCTTTGACGTGATCATCATATTTGCATGTTTTTACAATATCCCATTTATTATTGTGACAAACAAAATGCTCACCTCTGCCCCATGTATTATTACAACGGTATTCTCCTTCGGTACAGGGACCACCTTTGTAATCGCAAGCAGTTAAGTCGGCATTTTGGATATAGTCATCTTCACAGATGGCAGTGCAATCCTCATCTGAAAAGAAAATGCCGCCGCCACCGTTATCCAGGTGACAGGTTTTGAGTTCCTCCCATCTGAGATTATTATTACATTCCCAAATAGTCACATTGTAATCACTTTCGGACTTATGCTCTCCTGCCGAAGTACAAGGCCCGCCGTCCAGGACGCATCCACGTCCATAAGAAGATACCAAATACCCCTTATCACAGTTGTACTTGCATTCGCCGCCATCACAATATCCGGAGCCATGTTCTGTATAACAGTCGTCTGAGCATCCATCTTTTTTGACACAGTGAAACCTATCTTCGGACAACTCATACCCTTTATCACAAGTGAATTTACATTCGCCCTTGTCACAGTAGCCGGAACCATGTTCAATCGAACAATCCGTTGGGCATTCCTCGCCCTCCTTGACGCAGTGAAGCATGTCTTCTGACAATTGATATCCATTATCACAGACGAATGTACATTCGCCCTTGTCACAATAGCCGGAACCGTATTCAACACTGCATATCGTATGACATGTACCGCAGTGTTCACTATCGTTCAATAAATCGTAGCATGCATCGCCACAATTGGTCAGTCCATCGTTGCAGATACACAATCCCGTTTTGGGATCACAAAATTGCCCCAATGGACAAACACTGTGGTCATCGCATGGCAAATCAGGGATTAATTCACAAATGACAGATCCGTTATTCTGATAGGACAACGCATAGCCGTCTATACAGCTGTCAGCGATACATTTGCCATCCCTGCATTCACCAGATTCCCATCCGATAGTATCCTGGCAGTTTGTACATGATTTACCGCAACATTGCACCGCAGGTATGCAGTCGTTGTTGTGAATCGTATAGCCAATTCGACATTCAGTGACCATGCACGATCCATCGTCGAGACATTCTGCATTTATCCAATTTTCATGTCCTTTGGATGTCAGACAATCAGATACAGAGCATTTCAAATCCGCGGGGACAGGTTCATCGTCCATTTTTTTGCACATCGATGCAAATTCTGGTGCCCCAAACACTTCATACATCCCTCCCGGACAATAGGTACCGCAATAAAACTGCCCGTGATCATCCTCAATGCATAGGGGCATATCCGCCGGACAATAGTGATTCCTTAAATCATCATCATATTTACGACACTCGCCAAAGTAACATACCCTGTCAGTACTATCCATAATATAGGCCGCATTACAGCGAACATCCGTGGATGGTTCGTATGGCTTATCATCACCACATCCCAGCAGCATACCAAATACGACAATGAATCCCCAAATACGATTGTTATTCATATCGACCTCCAGCTTTACTGACATGCGCCATTGACGCACTTGCCTGATGTACAAACGTTATCGCACGAACCACAATGGTTGTAATCATTTTTGAGATCGGCACATGCTTTTCCGCATAACACATTACCGTCGAAGCACCCGTAATGACATCCGGTATTCTTGTCGCAGCTCACGCTTCCACCGTGTACATGTTCAGAGAGCTCACAATCTTCCACAATCGTCCAATGATTATTCTCACACCTGTGAAATTCGACATCTCCCCCACAGCGCGTTTCACCATTTGTACAAGTAGATTCCGTATCGAATACACATTCGGTACCTTCTTTATTCAGGACATACCCTTTGGTGCACTCAAATATGCAGCCATCTTCTGCGGTGCATTCCAGCGACCAGGACTTACGGTACTTGCAATTCTTCTTCTGCTCCCACTTTTTATTATTACAGAACAAATACTCTCTGCCCCCCATGATGTCATTACACCGATATTCCCCCTCCTTGCATGGCTCTAATCTTGGTTCGCAGGAAGTCTGTTCAGGATCTTGAACATAATCTTCATCACACATGACTGAACAATCCAAATCTGAACAGAACCCCAAACTCCATCCCTTATCCAAATGACAGGATTTTACAACTTCCCATTTATTGTTATCATTGCATTTGTTAATCTCATAACCGTGATCAACAAACAAACAATGCGACTCTCCAACGGTTGAGCATTCGCCTCCATCCAACACACAACGACGCCCATCTTCCGATGGCATATAGCCTTCCAGACAATTCAGCTTACAAGTGCCATTATTGCAATGGCCATCCCCATGTTCGACCATGCAGGAGGTATTGCAATCACCACAATGCTCATCGTCATGCATTAAATCGTAACACCAGCCATCGCAGTATGACAGCCCCTTTGCACAGGCGCACAATCCCGTTTTTGTGTCACAGACCTGACTTCCAGGACAGTCCGAATCGACCGCACACGCCATTATGTTTTTTTCTTCACAAAGGCTGGAGCCATCCTTCTGCATTGCCAAAGCGTAACCATCCAGGCAGCTGTCAGCGACACATTTGCCATCCCTGCATTCACCAGATTTCCATCCGGTAGTATCCAGGCAGCTTGTACATGATTTGCCGCAGCATTGCACCGCAGGTAAGCAGTTATTGTTATAAAGGGTATAACCGCTGTAGCATTCTGTGACCATGCAGGTGCCATCTTCAAGACATTCTGCATTTGTCCAGTTTTCGTGTCCTTTTGCAGCCAGACAATCAGACACAGAACAATCAGGATCCGGATTTTCCGGGGGGAATTCCGGATCATTTATTTTTTTGCACATCGATGCAAATTCTGGTGCCCCAAACACTTCATACATCCCCCCCGGACAATAGGTACCGCAATAAAACTGCCCGTGTTCATCCTCAATGCATAAGGGCATATCCGCCGGACAATAGTGATTCCTTAAATCGTCATCATATTTACGGCATTCGCCGAAGTAACATACCCTGTCAGTACTATCCATAATATAAGCCGCATTACAGCGAACATCCGTAGATGGTTCAAATTGCTTAGCATCATTGCCGCATCCCAACACACCAAATGCAGCAATCAGACACTGGATCATGATTTTACGCATACAGATACCTTTTATCGTTCTCAATAGGATTTACAGTTTCTATCCAACGTTACGATTCAGCCCCTATGCTTGTTTTCTTCGAAAGCTCAAATCAATCATTCATGCATAATATTTTCCTTAATGCATAATGCATAATGATGAATGCATAATGAAATGTCAGATTCAGAGGATTTGGACGATTTTATTGGTTTTGCAAAAACATTCAGCA
>DGWW01000238.1 GCA_002395385.1 Myxococcales bacterium UBA4248 | reverse complement strand
GCCGTTATCGCCGCCATTCTGGCCAATATCACTGCCGTCATGATGGCCGTTATCATCGCCAGTACCTGAGACAGATGAACCGTTTTGACTGCCTTTGCTTATCGCCATTGAGGTTGAATCATCACATCCCAACGAAATACATGATGCACAAACTATAATAAATAATATTTTCTTCATCTCATCTGCCCCTCACAACTTAATTGATTTCAACAGGTGCACAAGTAGACACGCCTGCCCCAACGACACGGTAGGGGGTATGATCGACAAACAGCTCAAATTTATTCGTCTCAATCGTATAACGATATACAGAATTATTGCCTTCAACAGTATAAAAGGCAAAAAATTTACCGCCCCAGTGAGCAAAAGCCCACGCATTGATATAACCGCCCGCGCCGGGGAGAGGGTACGATTTTATCACTTTTCCGGTTGTTTTATCAATCTCTTCAATATACTGTCTATCCTGTCCTGGCGCAAATGAATATAATTTAGCCAGCCCAGTTCCCGTGAGTTCTGGTGTTTGAGCATAATAAGAAGGAAATTTTCCCAACGGCGTGTGAAGCATCGAGTTTGTATCAATTCTGCCAAACGAGCCCGTTTTATTAATATCGGCTATAAACAGTGAATCCTGTGAACCACCGATCTCATCCAAACTAAATCCCATACCAAATGTAGACAGTCCCGAACCATTTGTATTGAATTTCGTAATGGTTTCGCACTTATTGGTATTGATATCTACTTTGTAAAGTGTGGAGTCATTATATAACACCCATGCCTTTGCATCGCGATCGACAGCCATCGAAAACGGTGTAGCACCTGTCGTACTGCAATTAAGTGTATGCAAAACAGTAAAATAATTACCCGATTTATCGCCGGGATTAAATTTTATTAAATGATAGGATGAATCAACAAGATAGATGAACTGTGCATCTTCGGGACATCCCCAAATTTCACACTCACCGTCAAAGCACGCCTCCGAAACGCAGGATTTGACGAAAGTGGCTGTACTTCCATCTGCGCTGCATTGATAAATATCATTACCATCATCTTTACAGAATTTTGTGCCTGGCTCACACGTGCTGCAGCCATAACCATCAAAACACATCTTTTTGTCTGCATTATCAGCACATTTTTCTATAATAATATAACGGTTATTCTGACATTCGACGTAATCCGTCAAATTACAATAGCGTTCACCCTCGACACACGGAACTCCCTCAAGCTCAGATGCAATACCACCGACGACATCGTATGGCAAATCCGATTTATCGCCGCTTTGGCCGCCATCGCCGCTTTGACCGCCATCGCCGCTTTGACCGCCATCGCCGCTTTGACCGCCGTCGCCGCTTTGACCGCCGTCCCCGCTTTGGCCGCCGTCGCCGCTTTGGCCGCCGTCGCCGCTTTGACCGCCGTCGCCGCTTTGGCCGCCGTCGCCGCTTTGACCGCCGTCGCCGCTTTGACCGCCATCGCCGCTTTGACCGCCGTCGCCGCTTTGGCCGCCGTCCCCACTTTGACCGCTTTGGCCGCTTTGACCGCTGTTACCACTCTTGCCACCATGGGATAAGTTTATAGATGTCGTCTCTTCACAACCCAACACCCCCATCAGAACGATACATCCGAACAGAAACAATTTATTTTTCATCATTTTCATAATAAGCCTACCTTCTCACAGGGAAAGAATTTCTTTGCAGAACAGGATGGGGCGTTGCGGGGCTCGCCCCGCATCGGGGGTAGGCGCGTATTGGTTGTAGAGAAGCGCGGTCAGCACGTCTCTACAACCAATAGCGCCGAAGGGGGCCTGGCCCCCTCAAAAAAAAAAGAAATACGCTTCTTTACAAAGCGGTAGCCCCACACTTTATATATCAGCTGACATGAGGGGTTTCAATCTCAGTGCCTAGATTTTTTTTCGTATCAGGTTACGACTCAGCCGGGGGCTGGTTTTGTTTTTACAAACGGATTTGCTCAGGCCTAACGGCCTTCGCGTTTTTAATTCGTAATGCGTTATTGAATATGCCAAAACCCAAATGAACCTCTAAAGCCAAACTGCTTTATTCTTTAGATATCACAAAGACAATTATTGTCATCAACCATAACCACAACAATAACACAGTGAGCATCGTTAGATGCGAACCGTTTGTTAAAACAAACAAGGCTGGCGGCTGAATCGTTGCCTTTGCTAATTCACTTCAATGCTCCCCACCTTGACTTTATCTTTTGCTTTTTCGAGACGCAAACTCAGGATTTGGCTTGTTTCATTGTCGCGTGCCCAGTTGGTAAACACCGTCACGGTAACGGTTACAGGCCCCGTCATTTTTTGTTGATGAGATGCAAAATAATTCGTCATAATCTGATAAGTCCCTTTGGGTGCCTTTTTATGCAGGAATTCCTCGGGCCCATAACCGGTCGTCACGTCAAAGCTAATCATGCCGCCCGTTTGAGACAGCTTATGGCTGTAAAATACTTCTTCTCCGCTCGGTTCAAGCACATGCAGATCGATATCGGTATTATCGGCATCCCACATCAGAACGATGCGCACATCGGTATCGAGATTCTTTCGAAATTTCACATCCAGCTCTGGAATGACGGGCGCCTCATCATCCCACGATTGTTTCGCGCTCCACGCAGCGAGTGCGTTGAATTCTTCGAGTGCGACGAGAGAAGTCCAAAGGGCATCGCGTCGTTTCCAGGGATCAAAGGCGGCCTTTTTAAAGCATTCAAGTGCTTCGGTAACATCTTTGGCGTTTTTATCGCGCCTGGCACGCATGGTCAGCGTCAATGCCAAATCGCGCCATGAGACAGCCTCATCTGGTCGCAGTTTAATGATTTTTCGAAGCAGCTGAATTGCACCATCCAGTTCGCCAGCTTCGCGCAGACGCCATGCATACACGCGCAAAAGTGATGTGTCTTCCAATTTAAGTTCGGATAAATTGGATAGGATACGAATCGCAATATCATTCTTGTTCTCTTTAAAGAAGAAGCCTGCGCAATCCAGGTAAAATGCGGGGCTTGCATGATATTTATCCCGTTGTTTAATATATTCATGGTACAAAGAAATATCATCTTTAAATAAATTTTTCGCATCCTTGAGTGCAATTAAATAAGGTGTATTGGGATCCCAGGCTTGGATCGTAACAGATGCATTGGCATTGGGACTGCACGAATCACAAACGTCCGATTCAGGTTCGGCAGCCGCTTCGCGGGCACAGCACCGGCAGACTTCCTCATCACATACCATGCCGTCATCTGCTGCACGGCCGCGCGCAGAACGCATCATCATCGGTGCACGGTGGCCACTACAGGCAACATCATCCCGACGGGCACTCATTCGCATCCCAACAGCCTCCGATGCCGCAGAGAATACACGTTCGGCCATGTTCGAAACTGCCGACATCGCAGCCCCTAAACGCCCCATCGCCCCATGTGGTTCCTCACGGTCTTCATCTGCAAACACGCCGCTCTTTGGGAAAACTCGTTTGGGAACGGGATTCTCCCACCATTTGACGCGTTCTTCCCATTCATGGGTGATTTTCCCGAGCCACTCCTGTTTGGCTCTTTCTTCGTCAGCCGCAATCTGTGCAGCAGATTTATGTTTTTTTATCCATTGTTCGTGAATTTCCGCGAGCGATTCGGGAGGTTCAATGTCATATTCGAGCCACTGTTCGAGCCGTTCAAAGACGATCATACTCGAAACCGGACTTACAATACTAAAATGCCTTCCCAGCGAAAGCAGGATTTCCCGGTTATCATCGGCATTGGCAGATAATTCTTCAATGCGGGATGCCGCCCAGGCCGTCGCGAGTGTCTTCCCTTTTTGGGGAGTATCCCCCAAAGGCATCACCACTCGAGAACCATCCGAAAATGTCATTTCAATTTGATCTATCTTTGATTTTGAGCGCCCTAAAACCATGACGCGCCCAACGGCAGGCTGCCCAATGCCAACGATGTCCAGCAGTTCATCACCAGTTTTGGTTTTGACGACAGACAACACAGGCGAAGGCTTTACGATCGAATCCAAGGCATCCTGTGCACTGAGTAAATCGAGATCTATTAAACGCCCGCCACACATCGATTTTAAAGCTGCCGCATCTCTTTTGACGCCACACACAATGGCCACAGACGACGCGCCAAAGGATGGCAGTTTGCCCTCAAACGTATCGAATCCGTCCGAGAAAAGCAGCGTCATGCCGTCAAATTCCTGCGAAACTAATGCATTTAAGATCGCCAGATTTGTCCCGCCGTCATAATCGACATGGGACAGGAAATCCACCAAAACACTGCGTTTTTCAAAAACCTTTACCGGTTCAGAATCATTTCTGAATATTGTGAGTTCATAGCGAGCATCTTCAGGCAAAAGTGATATCAGTTGAAGCATTTTTTCAAGATTTGCCTGTTTGCGACTGCCCGAGGCATCCCACAAGATTCGCCACATTTTAGGCATATCGCCGTGAGCCGCCGCATGATCTGCTCTTTGAGAAAACGCCGAAAATAGATAATACAAAAAACCATCATGTTCTTCGACGACATGAAAATCACTCCGAGCCAGAGGTATACCAATCAAAATGTGATCTTCAGGTTTGACGTGGCTTTCGTGCGATTCGACGTGCCAAAATGCCTCTGCAGCTTCGAAACGCCGATCCCCCAGCCCCCCGATGCTGGGCGGTTTTACGCCAGGCATCTGAACATCGACGCGAACATCCCTCTTTTCGAGTTCATGCTGCGGCATTGGCAAAAAAAGGGCGGCATCCCCATTCGCCCCCAAACACAGCGGCGTCACATATTCCACGCAAATGCGGCGACTGCCGTTGGACGGAATTGGATAAATCCGCGTGCGGTACAAATTACCCCTGACATGCTCAACCAGCCCCGGATCAATGCCTTTTTTGACTTCATTTTCGAAAGCTATGCGCGCCTTTTCTTTTTCAACGACGCGCCCATCCACCATGATACCGTTAATATCGATGGCATAGCCACAAACCACGGCACCATCCGGCAATGGAAATTCCAATTCACCCTCAAGCACACGCACATTCGGATTCACCAACGTAAACGTCGTCGAAACACGCGCATACGCCCCCTTGATCACGGCCGACACATTGTACTCACCAACCGATGGTTCACGTTCGTCCTCGCGCAATCCCTGCACAACGACATGAACAACGGGTACGACCTGCACAATCTCACGAATCTCGTTCATCGGAATCTCCATACTGAAAAATAATTACGTTACTGCTCAGCCGGGGCGCTGCCCCGGACCCCGCCAAGGGCTGCCGTTCGCAATATCAAAT
>DGWW01000239.1 GCA_002395385.1 Myxococcales bacterium UBA4248 | reverse complement strand
GTAGGAACCGAAGATGGCGCGGTGGATGACGACCGGGCGAGCGACGGTGTTTTCGGGGGTCACATACTCGAGTTCGAAGCGCTCGGGGAGCTGGAAGTCGAGCTGAATCGTCGCGCACTGGATTTGGCGGCCGAGTGAATCCTGGATGAGGATGTCGATTTTGGGGCCGTAGAATGCGCCGTCCTTGGGATTGACTTTGTATTTGATGCCGTTGTCGGTGAGGGCTTTGGCGAGTGCCGTTTCGGCCTGATCCCAGAGGGAGATTTCGCCCATGTAGTCGTCGGGACGGGTGGAGAGGTAGAATTTGTAGGAGAGATCGAAGAGTTCGTAGAAGCTGCCGATGAGTTTGATGAGGCGGCCGATTTCACCTTCGATTTGGTCGGGGGCGACGAAGAGATGGGCATCGTCCTGCATGAACTGGCGGACGCGCGTGAGGCCCGAGAGAGCGCCGGAGAGCTCGTTGCGGTGCAGGACCTGGCGTTCGGCGACGCGGTAGGGGAGTTCGCGGTAGCTGTGTTTGTGCTGTTTGTAGAACAGCATTGTGTCGGGGCAGTTCATGGGTTTGAGGCACATCGTGCGGCCGTCGACGTCGAGTTTGAACATGGCGTCGGCATAGTGTTCGAGGTGGCCGCTCGTCTTGTAGAGATCCGAGTCGTACATGATCGGGTTGAAGATTTCGACGTAGCCCTGTTCGCGCTGGATTTCGCTCCAGAGATTATGGAGCTCTTTATAAATGATGTAGCCTTTGGGCTGCCAGAAGATGCAGCCGGGGGCATAGGGATGCATGAAGAAGAGGTCGAGTTCCTTGCCGAGTTTGCGGTGGTCGCGTTTTTTGGCTTCTTCCTGGATTTCGAGGAAGGCGTCGAGCTCGGCCTTGGTCGGCCAGACGGTGCCGTAGATGCGCTGGAGCATCGGCTTGGTCGAATCGCCGCGCCAGTAGGCGCCTGCGACGCTCGTCAGCTTGAA
This sequence comes from Myxococcales bacterium UBA4248, assembly GCA_002395385.1. GTDB lineage: Bacteria > Myxococcota_A > Bradymonadia > UBA4248 > UBA4248 > UBA4248. The sequence continues at coordinate 24,628 of DGWW01000239.1, read as the reverse complement.
GTGCTTGCATTCGCCGGTGCGGCGGACGTGCGGGCCGGCGCACAGATCGGTGAAGTTCGACTGTTTGTAGATGGAGACTTCCTCATCCTTGATGCCTTCGATGAGTTCGAGTTTGTAGGTCTGGCCTCGTTCGCCAAAGTATTTGCGGGCTTCGTCCTTGGACATCGAGGAATGTTCGAAGGGGACGTTGGCCTTGATGATTTCCTTCATTTTGGCCGAGATGGTCTCGAGATCGGCATCGGTCAGGGGCCTTGGCAAATCGAAGTCATAGTAGAAACCATCGGCAATGGCGGGGCCGATGGCGAATTTGGCATCGGGGAAAATCGACTGGACGGCTTCGGCCATGATGTGGCTTGCAGAGTGACGAATTCTGGCAAGTTTGTCGCGGCGCGCAGCTTCGGCGGCTTCTGTGGGGTCGAGTTCCTGATTCTGGCAATGTTCACACATGAGTATGTCTCCTGTGACCTGTCTGCGGTCACAAAAATGCCGAATCCTGTGGAATGCTCAACAAACGCATGTCGCGCAGGTATTCGGCGGTATTTCATTGAATGCGCATTAAATACGCTATCCCTATGGACTGCTTGTTTTTACAAACGGATTTGTTCGCATCTAACGATGCTCACGCATTGAATTTTCGAAAACCAGCACCCATAGTAAATCCGTTTGCAAACAGAAAACAACCGGATTTGCTTATTTAGCTTTAGAGCAAAAAGATGCGCTTAATTCATTACGAATTATGCATTATTTCTTGGCGGCTTTGGCGGCTTCGAGAGCGCGAGCCATGCGGGCTTTTTTCTTGTTCTGAGCTTTAGCGCGGCACATTTTCAAACTTTTACGACGATCACCTCTTCCCATGGTTTTCTCCTTAATTGAGTGTTAATCATTTTTAAATGGACGCCAATTGGCATCAACCGAGTGTGGGTATTTATGCGCGTGGGGCTGAGTTGTCAAGAGGGGAATTGAGTGGCCCAAGGTTACTACTCAGCCGGGGGCTGGTTTTGTTTTTACAAACGGATTTGCTTAGGCCTCATGGCCTTCGCGATTCCAATTCGGAATGCGGAATTGATATTCGCAATTCGCAGTTAGCAGTTAGCAATTAGCAGTTAGCAGTTGGGATGACAGGCCCAAATTTAAACGATACGCTTTGAAGGCGTTTCATTCGTAGAATTAGCCGGGTATGCCGCAGGCGCGCCCGGATCGGAGTGAATGAGCAATGGGTTGTGGTGAGAGAATTAGCGAATAGTGAATAGTGAATAGCGAATAGAGAATAGCGAATCTCCAATTATTCATTGCATTCCTTTTTGATTTTTGGTTTACATTAGCGTGGGGTTGTCTCGAATGATTGGAGGAATCATGAAGTCTGTCAGATGGATATTGTCGGCCGTGTGTGTGATGTTGCTGAGCGGCTGTTACAACGACGAAGAGATGCAGATACCGGAGCCCGAGGAGTTTCGCAAGGTTGGTCCGAGCTGTAAGCCTGGGTTTTCGATATTGGCAGACAATTTGAGTACGTGTCCAGCTGACAGGATTTGCGAGACGCTCGAGGACGGCACGATATGTATTGAGCGTCTGATCGATACCTCCGGTGGTGGCGGCATCAACTGCGATGCGGGATGGATTACTGTGTCGCAAAGTGAGGTGGAAAACAAGCTTTGTTTTACCGTCCTCGATGATGATGATACGGAAGACATCGAAAACCGATATGACGAATTGCCTTTGAACAACAAAGGTGAATATGCCCAGTATTTTTGCAAGAAGGGAAAGATCGATGGGCGATATTGCCGCCATGTTCCTCCTACGAAACTCGATTCTCTGATCGTCGTTCAGCCAGGGCAGTATTGCAGCACGGAACAGGCGAAGCCGGCATCGAACACACTGCGGATTCATCTGATGGATATTGGCCAGGGTGATTCGATATGGATTCAGACGCCGGATGGCAAGAATGTATTAATTGACGGCGGCGATGGTGGATCTTTTGGCAAGACTTCAGCCGGCCCGATTGTGACGGATTATCTGAATTCGCATGGATTTCCATACGGAAGTAAGTTTAATGCTGTCATATTGACGCATCCTCATTCGGATCATTTTGGTGGATTTAATAATATATTTAATTCAAACAATTCTACGAGCTACAAACTTGAGAATTATCTTGATCCAATGGATTATAAACAGGAAGGAAGTGCTTCATATACATTACCGTCGACCTATACGCAGTGGATAGGTCGTGTGAAAAACTTTTTGCCTGAGAACAATGGCGCGCAGAATGAACATATTTATATGCCTGCGAAGGATTTCTTTAAAGCCGGTGATCCACTTCCTGAAGATTTTTTTGGCAAAGAGGTCGAGACACAATATATTACGAGCCGCAATACCTATAATGGTGATGATGCGAATCCCGCGTCGATAATATTTAAATTATCGTATAAAGGAATGAATTTTTTGTTTACGGGCGATGCCGAGGCAGAACAGGAAGCGGATGCGATCAAGACCGGTATCGATATCAGAACGAATTTCCTGAAAGTATGTCATCATGGTTCAAGCACTTCTTCGACGGCCTCATTTTTGAATGCAATATGGGGTGTGGGAAAGACCGATTCGTCGGGTGCGTCACTTGAAATCCCCGGCAAGAGCCGTTATGCACTTATTTCGAGCGGTCGCAAGCAGTACAGTGGAACCTATATTCCGACGAATCAGACGGTTGAACGTTTGAAGACTTATATGTCGGAGGATCATATTTACAGCACGTCTGCTGGTGATGATGCAAAAATTGAGAATGAGACCTATCGCGATGACAACATCCTGATCGTCGTCAAGCCGGATGGCAGTCATTATGCGTGCTATAATGGCACGAACTAGCGGGGGGATAGAGCTAAAGAGACGTTCCACGGAACGTCTGTACATGGGATAGAGCTAAAGACCGAAGGTTATGAAGATACTTGGAATAGAAAGTTCATGCGATGAATGTTCGGCTGCGATTGTCGAAGATGGCAAGATTTTGTCGCATATCATTGCGAGTCAGATACCGCTGCATGCGAAATATGGCGGCGTGGTGCCAGAATTGGCGAGTCGTGCACATATTGTCGATATTGTCGAGGTGTTGCGGGGGGCGTTTAAAGAGGCGAGTGTTGATCCGTCTGAAATCGACGGGGTTGCGGTGACGCAGGGGCCGGGTTTAATCGGCTCTCTGCTCGTCGGTCTTGAGGCGGCGAAAGCGTTTGCCTATGCGCGGAATATTCCGCTTGTCGGCGTGCATCATACCGAAGGTCATTTGCTTGCGCCTTTGCTCGACACGGCCCAGGGTATGGCGAAGCCTGGCTTTCCTTTTATGGGATTGGTGGTTTCGGGAGGACATACGAATCTGATTGCTGTGCGCGGTGTTGGAGATTACGAGAGTATCGGTCAGACGCTGGATGATGCAGCGGGTGAGGCGCTCGACAAAGTGGGTAAGATGCTGGGCCTGCCGTATCCCGGTGGTGTTCAGATCGACAGGCTGAGCGTGGGCGGCAATCGGGAGAGGTACCAGTTTCCGCGGGCATTGCCGCAGCATGACAATTTCGATTTTTCGTTTTCGGGGCTCAAGACGAGCGTGGCGACGCAGCTTAGAAAGATGGGCTCGATGCCCGAGGGTCAGGAGCTTGCCGACCTTTGTGCTTCGGCGCTCGAGGCCGTCGTGGACACACTAGCCCGTAAAACCATTCGTGCTGCAAAGAAAATAGGCGCCCAAACGGTGGTTGTAGCAGGTGGTGTGTCTGCCAATCGCAGGCTTCGGGAACGTTTAACAGAGGATTGTAAAAATAATAAAATTCTTTTGTCGATTCCTCCATTAAAATTGTGTACAGATAATGCTGCAATGATCGCAGGTCTTGGTCAATACCGCCTGCGATCTCTTATCGAATCTGGTGCAAAGTTTGATGCTTTTGATTTACAACCCCGCCCAGGATGGCGTCTTGTATGAGGTTTGATTATGAAAAGAAATCTATTCCTAATGTGTTTAGCCATGGTTTTGGTAATAGGATGTGCAGATGCACCTGTAGATTCGTCGGATTTGGTAGGGGGGGATGAACTGCCGCCGGTTGTTACGCCGCAGAATCCTGTTCCCGGAGAAGAGATGGGTGGGCCTGGCGAGCAGGAGCCACAAAATCCAGAGAATCCGGGAGACCAATCGGGGGATGGTGTAAATCCTCAAGATCCCGGCGATCCGGGAACTCAACCTGAAATCCCCCCTGAGGATGGGAAGGATCCTGTTGACGATGGTACAAAACAGGGTGAGGGAGATGGTGATCAGGATGGCGGTGTTGCTGCGGGTGACTGTTGTGCGGGCATTACTGGTGTCGAGAAGGGGACGTGCAGCAACAGTGTGTGCGTGATTGAATCGTGTGTCGTCGGTTACCATTTGAATGCCAAAAAAGAATGCAAGAAGGATTCGAAAGTTGCCTGCGGTGTCGGCCCGGTCAATTGCAATGATTTGATCGATACAGAAGGTTATGAACATGCTGGTGTGATGGGATGTACCGAAGGGCAATGCATCATAAAGTCCTGTATGGATAGCTATGAACTGAAGGATGGGCAGTGTGAGGCTAAGGCCGACGGTGGTGGAGAATACGGTGGGGGCAAGAATTGCCGCGATGGCTGGATTACGGTTTCTACCTATGAGATGAGCAGCAAATTATGTTTTGAGATTCTCGAGGATGAAAAAGATATTGAGAATGTTGCGAATCTCTATCCGAATCTACCTGTAAGCAATTCGGGCAAATATGAAAAATATTATTGTATGAAGGGAAATATTGATGGTCGTTATTGCCGTCATGTTCCCGAGGCAGATCCCAATTCGCTGCTCGTCATCCATCCGGGACAGTACTGCACAGAGGAGCAGGCCAATCCAGGGACAGATACACTCCGCATCCACATGATGGATATTGGTCAGGGTGATTCGATATGGATTCAGACGCCTACGGGTCAGAATGTATTAATTGACGGTGGTGATGGTGGTGCTTTTGGCAAGACATCCGCAGGTCCTATCGTAACGGATTATCTCAACAGTCATGGATTCCCTTATGGCAGTACATTTGATGCCGTTATTCTGACCCATCCGCATTCAGATCATTTTGGTGGATTTAATAATATATTTAACACCAATAACAAGGCAACGCATTACAAACTGGCCAATTATCTCGATCCGATGAATTATACACATGAAGACAGTGCTTCTTATAGTTTGCCTTCTTCCTATATACAATGGATTGGCAGGGTAAAGAAATTCTTACCAGAGAAAAGCGGCAAACAGAATGCACATGTGTATATGCCAGCGCAGAACTACTTCAAGGCAGGGGATTCATTCCCGGCGGAATTCTTTGGCTCGGAAGTTCAAACACAATATATTCTTAGCCACAATACCTTTAAAGGCGATGATGCGAATCCCGCTTCGATTATATTTAAATTGAGCTATAAAGGTGTCAGTTTCCTGTTTACTGGTGATGCCGAAAAAGAGCAGGAAAAAGAAGCTGTTGCAACAGGGATTGATTTATCATCCAATTTCCTGAAAGTATGTCATCACGGTTCGAGTACATCTTCGACGACACAGTTGCTGGATGCTATCTGGGACAAGATAAAAGATAGTTCCCGATTTGCTCTTATTTCAAGTGGCCGAAAAACATATAGTGGTTCATATATTCCAACATCAGAGGTCATTGAGCGTTTAAAAAAATATTTAAGTGAGGATCATATTTATAGTACGTCCGCAGAAGACGATAAAAAAATCGAGACGGAATCCTATCGGGATGACAACATCCTGGTGGTTGTAAAACCGGATGGTTCCTATTATGCATGTTACAATGGAACGAATTAATTCGTAATGCGAATAATTCATTCGTAATGCATAATGCGTAATTGGAATGACTGAGGTTAAAACAAAAAAACGGAAGATATCATTTGTATAGTGAATCTTTAAAACACGCCCCTTAGGGGGATTCGGATTGATAAAAAAAAGCCCTGAAAAGGGCTTTTTTTTGCTCATTCTATAGGAAACAATTTGTTGCACACTTTCAGCGTGCTGTTGTTTAGGAATTTCCATTTCCCGGGGTTACGCGCTTTGCGCTCCACCACGGGCTGTAATCTTTTCGCCCTTTCAGGGCTTAGCTAAGCAATTATCAGTGAATATTCATTTCCCGGGGTTACGCGCTTTGCGCTCCACCGAGAAACAGGGGACTAATCGGAATCTGAGCTATTCTTTTCTGAGTCGGTTTTATCTTCATCTGATTCATCTGATTCATCCGATTCAGGGATTACTTCGTTGACCTGAATGGACGGCATCATGCTGGCCATTGCTCTGAGAATATCATTGGCTGCGGCATTTTGTTCTGCGGCAGAGACTGCTGGCGCCTCGGATTCACCGGCATCTTCCTCTGAGTTATTGGCCTGTGTTTGAATGGGTGAATTGGCCATTGATGCCATGGTGTAGAGAAGATTGTTACCTGCGTTTTGCTGTTCAGATTGAGCAGCTTCACGTTTTCTCTGGATAAATTCTTTGAGGCGTTCTTCCATTTTATCGTTTGTTGGGAAGGGTTCACCGGCCAATTTTTTATCGATGAGTTCGAGATAAAACTCAGCGATGGGCTGTCCTTTTTCGGCATCCTGAGCGAAGAAGGCACGAGCGCCTTGAATCATCTCATTTTCTTTGTCGTGATTACCGAGTTTGTCGCAGACTTCAGAATATTGGAGCTGAATCATTGCGCGTTCAGGTCCTTTTGCTTTTTCGAGCAAATCATCCATAAAACGCGTTGATTCTGTGAGAACTTCGTTGCGTTTTGCAGATCTGCCTTGTTTTTCATAGACTTCTGCGAGTGTCTGGCAGATGGCGACATGTGTTTCGCCTTCGGAATTAGCGCGGATGGCTTCGAAGAGTTCAGCAGCCCGTTCGAGTTTTTCACCTCGTTTGAGATAAATATTCCCGGCGGCTGAAGCCGAAGTTTGATCGAATGTGAGTTTCTTTGTTTGTGGATTGACCTGCCAATAGATGCGGTTGACTGCTTCGAAGCATTCGAGTGCTTTGTCTTCGTCACCGCTTTCGAGATAGATGCGTCCGGCGAGTCTTTGTACGGACCAGTCATTTGGAATTTTTTCGAGCAAAACTTCGGCAGCAGCGATACCGGATTCGAAATCGCGTGCGATGAGTCCGTGTTGTGCAATTCTCGCGAGGACGGTAATGTTTTCGGGATCGAGATCGTGTGCAGTCTGGAGGACATTTTCAGCTTCATCGAATTTTTTCATCGTCCACAGGAGTTCGGTTCGCAGGAGCTTTGTCTCAATGTCATCGCGTGTTTCGTCAGCTTTTTTGAGCATGTCGTAGGCTTTTTCAAAGGAGCCTTTTCCGTAGTATGCCCGTCCAAGTTCAGTCATGACGAAACCGTCATCAGGATGGTCTTTGTATGCTTTTTCGAGACCGTCGATGGCCGTGTCAAAATCGCCTTCCTGAAGTGAGATCCATGCTTCTTTGAATTTGTCGCCAAGCTCATCGTAATGCTGGGCTTTGTCGAAGGGGAGAGATGTCACATAGAGGTTCCATTTATCGGAGGTATTGAGTCCATCGACGCGTTCCTCGCCGGCGACATGTGCCTCGACGATTTTGTCGTCATTTTTCATCTGTTGGCTGTCTTCGACGAGTTGGTTAAGGGCGTCGCGTTCTTCATCGGTTCGGACATATTTGGCAGCCCGTTCGAGTGCATTTTTGGCGCTATCCGGCTGTCCGCTTCTGAGAAGTTCCTTTGCCTGTTTGAATGCGCGCTCATAGATCTGGTGATAAAGGTTGGTTTCCAGTTCGTCAATTTTTTCTTTTGTGACTGGCTGAATATTATTGTTTTCAGCTTTTTCTTTAGCCTGTTTGAGGCAGCTCAGAGCTTCACCGAGATCGCCATTATTGAGATTTTTATTGCATTTATTGAGATAATATTCACAGTCTCTATGAAAGATTTTATCGAACAGGCCCATGTAAGACTCCTTGAAATTGAGGGATTTTCCCTAAAAAAGCTGCGCGTATGAACCGCAGGGTCATAGCGCAGCCACGGAGGGCGTATTGGCGCAGCCAATAGCCCGAAGTATTTAAAAAAGTTGCCGAAAAAAAAAATACAGCAACAGGCAGGCAATGAATATGTGAACAAAAACCGGATGGTCAAGAGGAAAGAACAAAAGAATTGAGATTTTGTAAATACTCGGCTGCACAAGTCATATTGTGTTTTACAAATCCGTTCAAAATATTGGTATGTGGCACCCTAAATTCTTGTTCGTTCAGTTGAAACGTAATATAATAAATAGTCATCATTTTAGCCTTATGGGCTTTTCTTTTCACAATCAGGAGATGTTCAATGACGGACGAAAGAGACCCGAGATTTACGGACAGCAACAGTGGAACAGAGGATTCTGGCAGTGGGCGTCGTTCATCGATGTCAGGCGCTGCGTCCAGGACGCCTTCAGGACGTTTTCCGAGCATAACGCCGGGTCGTGGTGGCGGTGCACAGGGAAGATTTTCTCAAGGGGCAATGCCTAGTGTCCCGCGAGCTGCCTCGTCATCGCATGCTTCGATGCCGGAAGTGCCGCCAGCTGGTGGCCGCGGTTCGTTTATGCGAGGTGGTCGTCCGTCGATCAATCGCGGCGGTCGCCCGGCGGTCCATTCCAATGCAGAAGTACCGCAGCATGTGGCAGTGGAGGAATTGGAGCCGGTTGCCGAAGAAGTGATTCCCATTGTAGCTGAGGATCTGCTGGCAGATGAGCCAGTTAAAGAAGAGCATGTCGTCGAGGAACATGCCTCCGAAGAAGCCGCGTCATTGAGCAATATGGATTTTGACATTGAGGATGAGCTTGCGGCTCTGGATCCTGTTCATGCGTCTGGTGATTCGTCCTCTGTCGCCCCTTCAGAAGAGTTTAAAGCGGTTGATTCGGATTCTGCCATTGAGCCGGAAGTTGAGATTGCCTCTGCAGAGGGGGTAGGTTCTGCGGCAGATGCAGACATTGAATTAGCAGCATCGCCATTTGATGATTTTATGGAAGAAGTGGCGGATGAGGCAGAAAAGGACGTAGAAGAGATTGTGGTACCGGATGATGCTGCAGACGAAAAGATCGAGGAGCTATCCGGTGTTGTTGTGTCCTCCGGTGAAATGGAAGTCCATGAGGAATCCGAGGATGTCGAAGGGGTCGTTGCTGCGGCGGAAGATGATTCGGATGTTGAAGAGGCGGTTGCAGAAGCAGATGACTCCCTGGAAGATTACGTCGATGATTCAGATAAGGGGCCCGCATTCGAGATTAAGCCGATCCCGGCAGAGTTGAGGAGTGAAGCGAGTTTGCGCGATAATGCGGCATACAGGAAAGAGTCGCGTTCATTGCTTCGTTCGATGAATTGGGAAGAGCTGGCACAGTTGATGGAGAATGTCCTTCAGTATGCCGTTTGGGCAGATTTGCCGGAAGTACGCAGCAGTATTCTGCGGGAACTGGCCGGTGTATATGGTGATCGTCTCAATAATAAGGAAAAAGAGCGTCAGACCTACGAGCAACTGCTTAAAGAGGATCCTTCCAATGAGAGTGCGCTCAATTATATGGAAACCGTTTTGCGCGAAGCCGGGGATTTCAAGGCCATCCATTCGATGTACCGCCATGTCGTGGATGCCGTCTGGGAGAGCGACGAACGTTTGTTCTATACGCAGAAAGCGGCAGATATTGCCGAAAGTCAGCTGAATAAGCCAGCACTTGTCGTTGCAGACTGGGAGCATCTCTGGGAATTGGGTGATCATGGCAAGGATGTTCAGAGTGCCATGATGACGGCATACCGCGAGCATGCATGCTGGGAAAAACTTGCTGCATTTGTGCGAGAGAACTCAGTTGACTGGGGGCCAGTGCAGCAGCTTGGTCTTCGTGAGGTCATTGAAATCTATATTTCCGGTTTAGGTGATGCGGAGAGAGCCAGTGAAACGCTGAATGTCCTTTTGAAAGATCGTCCGACGGATCCCTTGCTGTTATTGCAGGAAATCAACATCTGTCGTTTGAACGGCGATATTGATAAACTCGCCAAACTCAGTCAGATGCGTGGTCTGGAGAAGACCGTTGAGCTGAACATTCATCGTGCAGCAGCAGAAGTGCTTTGGGACAAGGGTGAATATGAACTTGCAGTTGATGCGTACGATGCGATTTTGCAGGAACTACCGGAGGATCGTGATGCACTTCATGCAAAGGAACAGTATTTTATTCAATGTGAGCGCAATGAACAGCTGTGTGATTTCTACACGGGTCGTGCAGAGGCAGCTCTGGCAAAAGGTGACATCAACACCGCAACAGAGATGTACACCAAGTCCGCAGATGTTGCAGAAAAGAAGCTCTTTGACAATGAATTGGCCATTCGCACTCTAAAGAAAATTGTCGAGCTCGACCCCAATAATACGGACACGCACCGGCGGATTATTTCTCTTTATGAGGCGATTGGCGATGACAATGGCGTTGCCACATCGATGGAAGCGTTGCTCGCTTTGACGAGTCGTCCTGCAACCCGTCGTGAATTGCTGGCAAAACTGGGTGGTCTGTATCTCGATAAGCTTGAGAATTTTGAGCGCGCAGAGGATTGCTGGAAGAAAGTCCAGGCCATTGATCCGCGGAATCCCGCTGTCAGTGAGGAACTGTCCCGTGTGTATGCAAAGCAGGGTGATTTTGAAGCCCTTGACAACAGCCTGACTCAGCAGATTCGTGTTGCAGATGCTGAGAACATTTTGCAACTGGCCTTGAGCAAAGGCCGTTATTTGATGCAGCATAGTCCTGAGTCTCCTCATACGGCGGCTGGTTGGGAAATCGTTTTGGATTGCGATCCCAATCATAAGGATTCTCTGGAGAGCCTGAGCAGTGTTCTCGAAAAACTGCATCGTGATTCGGAGATGCTGGGTGCCTGGGAACAAGAGCTTCGTACGATAGATGATATGGATGAGCGTGTGTCGCTGGGGCTTCGCATTGCGGATGCCTGTGTGGACTGTGCAACACATACTCAGGCGATTGCAGCTTATCTTCGTGTTTTAAGCTGGGAACCAACCAATGAACCCGCTTTGGCAGCTATCGAAGCGCATTGTTTTGAGTCGGAACGCAGCATTGCCATTGCTGTTCTCGAGAGAGCTGCTGCCGCGACAGAAGATAAAGCCAAACGATGTCAGCTCCTTAAACGCACGCTTCGCTTTATTCCCAATGATAAAGTTGTACAACGCCTTCATGTGATGCGTCGTATGATCATTCTCGGTGATGAAGCTATTGTCAGTGATTATGTTGAACAGTGCAGGAGTACAGGGCACAGCCAGGAACTTTGTGCGACATGGCTGCGCCGCGCCTATGAAGTGACAGATCTTGCAGAAAGAGACAGACTTTTGACGGAAGTCGCCCGCTTTAATGTTGAAGATCTCGACAATTCTTCATTGGCATTTACCATTCTGTTTGCTTCTGCTCTCGATTGCGAGAAAGCGACTGTTCTCGCCGAAGAACTCGAAAAACTCGCACCTCAGACGAATCGTTGGGAAGAAGTTGTCGCAGTCCTTGGCTGTCTGACTTCGGCGCAATTCAGCGAGGAAAAGAGACGCGAAGCACTCAATAAGAGGATCGATATCCTTCTTAATAAATTGGATAGTCCTGTACGTGCGCTCAATGATTATTGCCGTTTGCTCGAAATGGATCCTACGGATTCTGACCTGCTTTCCGTGATAGAAAGGTTGGCGTCAGAGAAAGGACTTCATGAGCAAATGCTCGGTGTTTACGGTGAATTATGGGATTTGACGGACAATACGACGCTGAGAGCTGAGATTGCCGATAAACGTCATGCCATCCAAAAGAATGCATTGTCACGCGATTATGAAGCGCTCACAGAACTGTTTATTGGCTATCGATTGATGCCGACTTCCGAGGTTGAAGCAAAACTCGTTGAAGAAACCAATAATGAAGCGCATGCACCGCTTTGTGTTGCTGTGCTTGAGAGTGAGAAACGCGTCATTGATCAAAACAATATCGATGGTCTGAAAACAGTTGCCAGTCTCTATGAGAACCGTCTGCAGAGTGTCGATGGTGCATTTGCACTCTATGCCTCTGTTTTGACATGCGCACCCAACGATGAGCTTTCACTCAACAAGCTGACCTCATGGTCGATGGATGACAGCCGCAAGGGGCGTTATGCTCAGACTTTGCGTTTGGCTGCATCCCGTGCTCATAAAGATGATCAACTTGAGACCAGCCTGTCATTGTATCGCAGACTCGCAGATTTCTATAAGAATTCTCTTGGGGATGTCGAAAGAAGTGTCGATGTTGAGCGGACAATTCTCCATATTCAGCCAGACAATGTTCAATCTCTCGAATCACTCATTGCCTGGCATGAAGCCAGAAATGAGTGGCCTCAGCTTCGTTCGGAACTCAAACAGCGCATTGCTGCCGGTGGTTCGACCGAAGAAAAAATCGAACTCTGGAAGCGAGTTGTTCAAATTTCTAATGAACACCTCAATGATCTGGAAAGCGCATTTGACGGTTATGCAGAAATTCTTCAGCTGGATGAATCCAATGAGGTTGCACGTCAAGGCATTGACACGCTCACCGGTGCTGATATCGGACCTGAAGTTGAGCTTCGCAGACTTCGCCTGGAACTTAAACTTGCCAATGCAGAAAAACGTCCTCAGACGATGCTCGCCATTGCAGAACTCCAGAATTTGCAGCTTTCACAGCCGGACGCTGCGTGCGAGACACTCGAGAATCTCTATAAAGAAACCGGTCCGTGCGGGATCGGGTATGAACCCCTCCGTGCCAGCTATCAGAGACTCAAGGTATGGCCAAATCTCGTCCAGATTATGCTGGAACATGCAGATGCACTCATTGAATCGCGCGATGAATCCAATGCAATCAATACACTTCACGAGGCTTTGACCATTGTCGATGAGAAACTCAAAGACGCGGCGATTTCTGCTTCGATTATCGACAAACTTCAGAGGCTTGAACCCGAGAATAATGAAGTCATCGATCGTTACTGTGCCAGCCTGAGAAATGCCGAAGATTGGCCAAAATATGCGAATACAATCAAAGAACTCGCAGGCGATCCCAATTCAAGAACAGTTCACAAATCCCATCTGTTCGAACTTGCCAGAATTCAGGCACTTGCACTCAATGATATTGATGGTGCTATCGAAACCTATCGTTCAATTAACAAAAACGGCAGTATCGAGAAGAATGCCTACTTTGGTTTGGCTAGCCTTGCACTCAAGAAGCACGATGTCGATCTTTATTTGAATGCACTTGATCTCGTTTTGCATCAGGTCGTACCCGAATGGGGTGCAATTTTCTATTGCCACATGGCAGAAGTATGTGACGAAAAAGATAGAGCAGCCCAGGTTGCAACTTATTATCGCAATGCCCGTATGCTGGATGCCAACAACCCAGAGGCTTCAGACAGTTTGCGCAGCATCGGTCGCCGCCTGAAGAATTGGCGTGCCTCTTCTGCATTGCTGCCTATCGAAGGTGAACGTGAGCTTTCGTGGAGTGAGCGCTCGAAGAAACTCGTTGAAAAAGCAAAAGATGCGGATTCCGTCGATGAAAAACGCGTCTGGTTGTGGAAGGCCATTGCTGTCGATCATGACAACATCAAGGCATGGAAAGAATTGGCAAAACTCGAAGATAAAGCAGGAAATACCAAGGAACGCTATGAGGCTGCTTTGGGTGCCTATGGTGCTGTCGAGCGTACTATGCTTCCTGGACCTGCCGTCGCACTCGAAAATGCCAAGCTCTTCTATGAAGTTGCCAATGCTGCCCAGGCATGCGGTAATGATGCACGCGCAGAAGTGATGCTTCGCAAAGCTTATAATACTGCACCAGAATATGCACCGGTTGCGATTGCTGTCGGTGAACTCGAACAGAATGCAGGCAACATCGAAAAAGCTTACGCCATCTACGACGCCATCCTCAAAGATGAGAAAGCAAAACTCGATGATAAGACCAAGAGCGAACTCCTCTTTAAACGCGGACTCATCTCGAACCTCCAGCAGAAATATGATTCGGCGCTCGATGATCTTCGGACGACCGTCAAAATGGTTCCTCTTCATTTCGAAGCGCTCACCGCGATTTCAAAGACCTATCAGGAACTCAATCAGCCGCTGCTCGCTCTCAACTGCATGCAGAGAAGTTTGCTCGTGACTGCCGATAATACAAAGCGCCGCGGTAATATTTATTATGATATGGGTAAACTCTGGGGCGATGTCTTTAATGATCCCGATGAGGCCGGCATCTACTATGAAGGTGCACTCAATAATGGTGCGTCGAATGTCGATCTTATCGAAAGAAGCCTCGAAGTCTACAAACAGGCTGGCAGGTATAAAGAAGCACTCGATCTCGTCGAGACTCTCACTAAAACCACGACCAATCCCGCAATTCTCGCAAGTCTGTGGTGTACGCGAGGTGAACTCTCCGAATCCATCTCGACCGAAAGCGCCACCGAAGCTTACGATATGGCTCTCTCCTATCAGCCAGGTATGGCACGTGCATTCGATGGACTCGAAAGAATGCTCGTCGCACGCCAGGAATGGGTACAACTTGCCGATTTGTTGGATGGTCGCCTCGAAGGTGAATTGACGAAGGAACAGGAAGCTGCCATCCTCGTTCGACTCGCCGATCTCTATGGCAATCAGCTCGATGAGCCACAAAAAGCAGCTGATATCCTCTATCGTTTGCTCGAAAGCGCACCGTCGAATGATGTCGTTCAGCGTTTGCTTAAACTCCCGCAGGATAATGAAGATAAGAAACGCATGCTGCTCGAAAAAGCTATCCTCTATTGCGATGGTGCCTACCACTATGCACTTCAGCTCGCACAATATCACCTCGAGGCTGGCCGCGAACTTCAGGCATGGGCTATCATGTCACCGCTGCGTACTCTCCTTCAACTCGATGCTCAGACCAAAGATATCCTCAATGATCTCAAGAACAAATTTGAGAAAACTGAGTCTATCTCTTTGGATTCTCTCTCGAAGGCACTGCCGGTTCTCTCGGATGAACAGTTCGCTCTGCTCGATGCTATTCAAACGGTACACGCCAAACTCGGGACTCTGGGGCCAAAAGCACTTGCAGAGATCACGACCGGTGCAACCGAAGTGGCAGAAACTACGCCCAATGGCAAGATCTTCCATCAAATGCGCAACGGACTCGGTCTCGATAATGTTACACTTTGGCGTTCTGCAGATCTGCCCGAGGCCATTGTCGTCGTCAATGCCAATCCCGTCGTCGTTTGCATTCGTACCGAAATCTTCCAAAAAGCTGCAGGAAACGAACTCCTCTTCTGGCTTGCAAAGAGCGTTGGGCTTGCACATACCGATGTCCGCATCCTCGCTTCGACGCCGGAAAAATATCGTTATATCTATCCTAAAGCCATTCTCGCTGCTGTCGGTATTACACCTGTTACGCCCGAAACGAATGAACTCGTTTCTAAGATTAAATCGGTGTTCTCTTCCGATGAACTGCATGCACTCGCAGCACAGCTTTCGATCTGCACCAAAGAACAGCTCATTGATTGTGCAAATACTTTGACGAAAGATATGCTCATTTCGAGCGACATTCTCGCGTCTTATATGGTCGCAGACATGCGCACTGTGTGGCGTGCTGAATCGCGCATCGATACGAATATTACTGAACAGAGAAACGTCAAGACCATCGAAGAAATCAGCAAAGCCATCGAAGTTTCGGAAATTCTCAGAAAAGTACTTGCATACTATGTATCAAGTACATTTACTGAGCATATCGAGCATCTTGGATAAACAATTTGTTGTTTAACTGACCGGCCCCTATTCCGGGCCGGTTTTTTTATGCCCCATCCATATAAAGGGTTTTATAATGAAAAAAGAATATCACAAATGGTTTAGTCCTTTGCTTGGCAGAGATATGGAACTCAATGTTTACGGTCATGCCGGAAGACCTATTATTGTTTTCCCGTCAATGTGTGGCAGGTTTTATGAATACGAAGATTTTGGCATGGTTCAGGCTGTCGAACAATATATTAATGACGGCAGAATAATGCTGTTTACGGTCGATAGTATTGACAGCGAGTCCTGGTTGAATGAGTCGATTCATCCCGCTGAACGTGCGCTTCGTCACAATGTATATGATGCTTATATTATTCAGGAAGTTGTTCCATTGATTCATAATATCAGCGGAAGAACAGATATTTTGACAACCGGCTGCAGCATGGGCGGTTACCATAGCATGAATTTTTATCTTCGCCATCCGGATGCTTTTAATGGTGTCATTTCGTTGAGCGGATGCTATGCATTATATATTCTTATTGGCGATTTTGTAGATGAAAATATATATTTAAATGCACCGCTTCTCTATTTGCCCAATTGTAATGATCCCTGGTATATTGATAAATATCGTCAGGGACAAATTATAGCGTGTACCGGTCAGGGCGCCTGGGAAGAGGATATGGTTCGCGAAACATCCATGCTTGCGGATATCTTCCAACAGAAGAATATTCCTGCATGGTGCGATTTCTGGGGACACGATGTATACCATGACTGGCCATGGTGGCGAGTACAATTGCCGTATTTCCTGGATCATATTCTTTAATGATTCTATTTTCATTTGTATGATGAAAGTGCTGAAAATCTCTGCGTTTGGCGTTTAGAGCTTTGCGCTGTTTTTTCTCAAAGCTCAAAAACTTAAAGCGCTATGCTATGATCAACACGGTAGTCGTACATTACCTTCTTTTATATATATATTTTTTTTGTGTGTGAGGGGGCAGTGGCCCCCTGCGGCTCTATTTGGCAAGTTGGCAAGCCACCTTGCCAAATACGCGCCTACCCCCACTTCGCTGCGCGCCAGTCTCGAGAAATAAAAATTTTGTTCGAAGAAATTTCATTTGCTTGGGCTTTGGGTGGCATTGTCGTACAAGAAAATTCAATTGATGTTGACATCATTGAATAAAATTGCAATACTTCGGACTGTGGGTTTTAAACCCACTATGAATCACCCAAACGACAATTGAAAGGATATTATTCATGAAAATAAGCAAATTTATGCGCGTTTTATTGGCTGCATCTCTCGCAATGGGAATGACTTCTTGTGCAGAATCTACTTCTGACAATAAAGATCCCGCCACTCCGCCAGAACCGACACCAGGGAGCAAATGTCAGGTGTCTGTCTGCCAGGATGCAAATGTGCTCAATTTCTGTGATCCTGTATCGGGTAATTTGATCGTCATGCCATGCCAGTATGGTTGTGATGAGGCGACAAAATTATGTAAGAGTGCCCCCGATGCTTCCAAATGCACTGCAGACTCCTGTAAAAATGACAATGTACTTTTAAAATGTGATAATGCAACCGGTGTATATTCTGAAATCACTTGCCAGAATGGTTGTGACTGGGATGCCAAAGTCTGCAAAAACGAGGCAGACAAATGTACTGCGGATGTTTGCAAAGATGAAAATACTTTGATCAAATGTAATCCGGATGGCACGACCAGCGATGAATTCTGCCAGAGTGGTTGTGATATGGATGCAAATGTCTGTAAATCTGTGGATGAAAAATGCAGTGCAGATGTATGCAAAAATGAAAATACATTGCTCAAATGCAATGAAGACGGCAGTGTGAGTGAAGAGGTCTGCCCGAACGGCTGTGATCAAAGTACGAATGCCTGCGAACCCGCATCGGAAAAATGCGAGGCGGATGTTTGCAAAGATGATGATGTCCTGCTCAAATGCAATGCAAAAGATGGTACGACCAGCGAAGAAACCTGCCCGAATGGTTGTAATAAGAAGACGAATGCATGTCGCAAGACACCCATTTGTACGGCAAATGCCTGCAAGGATGATAAGAAAACGCTTCTCGTATGCGATACAGAGCTCGGTGAATCATCCGAAAAAGTTTGCGATGCCAAATGCCTGGACAATGATTGCCGCGATGCCGATTATTGTGCATCGAGCGAAGATTGCACCGAAGAGGGAAAGAATTTCTGCAATAAGAATACCCATCGGTGTACAGACATGGCATGTGCTTCTGCAGACTGTGCGGATTCTGAGACGTGCGTGTTAGGGATCTGCGTTCCTGATGCAGATTTGAATGCCGAGGATAGAAGTGTTTGCAGCAAAGACGCGTTTGTGGCTCACTGCCGTGGCAAACAGTTGGTTTTTTGTGAAAATCAGAACGGGGTTGATTATAAAGTGCGGGTATCTAACTGTTCAGGGAAGTTTTCGGGAGATTATTATTATGGTGGATGCCGGGCTTACAAGGATGGTACAGACATTGAAGTCACTTGTGTTTTAGATGAAAAGCCAGAGGATATATGTGGCTCGGCACCGTCTAAATCGGTTTGTGATCCCGAGTGGAAGATCGTCACCAATTATATTTGTACAACATCGACAAATGCTGAACCTATTGTCATTGCCCAGGATACAAGTGAGGTGTGTGAATAATTATTGGATATCATGACAGGGCCGGGGAGACAGAGAATAAAAAGCCGGCACGTATTTGGCATACATGCCAAATAGTGACGGCACGCCGACGCATTCGGCAGTGCCGAAAAGGAGGCGCACAAAAAAAAGGAATAACCCCGGGATACAAGGCGTTTACTCAATCGAATGCCGAGAAACACTTGATTTTTCGTGCATATACCTTTAATAAGCACAAACTCGTATGCGCATGCCGAGGCATGTGTGCTGAGTGCTAATTCAATTTGTAGGAGTATTTCAATGAAAAGATGGTTTCTTTCTGGCCTATTAGCTTGTGGTTTGGCGTTTGGTTTTGCCGCTGATGCATGTGCTGATCTCGTCGTTGGCGTCGTCGATATGATGGGCGCTGTCGAAAAAACTGAGTCTGACGGCGTGCTCAAAAAACTCAAGAATGAGACCGAGAGCAGACAGAAAAAACTTAAAAAATCCGAAGAAAAAGTCCTCGCTTTCCAGCAGGAAATCAAAGAGAGCCAGTCCGTTTTAAGCGAAGAAAAACTGCGTGAAAAAGCTGCTCAGTACCAGCAGATGATGATCGAGCTTCAGCAGGAAATGCAGACCTACGAAAAAGAAATGCTCGAAATGAGAAATAAGCTTCTCGGTGAAGTTCAGAAAAAAATGACGTCCATTGCTTCTGATATTGCAAAAGAACGAAAAATCGATCTTTTGATCGAAAGAAATGAAGGTGGTGTCGTCTATTATAAGGAATCCTTCGACATTACCGATGAGCTGATTAAACGCTACAAAGCTAAATAGTATTGGCTGGGTTCTAATTTCAGGCGCCCCTCATACGGGCGCTCGTTTTTTATATAGAGATAAAAATGCGGCATCATTCCATTGTATTTTGTTTATCCGCTGTTGTTTTTTTGGCATCGTGCAATGCGCCCAAAGAGCAGGATAAAACGCCGGGGCTTAAGAATATGGCGCCGCCATCCATTGCCGAATCTGTTCAGGATGGATTGGATGTTGAGCCCAATAATACGAGTTTGCAGGCTATAGATGTCACGCTGACAGGCGATGCCTTGCAGTGGTCCGGCGAATTGACATGGGATGATGTGGATGTATGGAAAATTAAGGCAAAGACGGGGACGGTTGCCGATATCGTTCTCGTGCCCGAATCGGAGTTCGATATCATTGGTGACTATTCCTTTTCGGGGAATGATAGCGACCGCAAGTTCTATGATTCTGCTGCTGCATCCAAAAATGAACTCATCCCAAATATCCGTCTTACACCTCAGGGAGGCTATCTGACAGTAAAGGCCCGGATGGATGAGAATCATGCGCCGGTTCGCTATCGCGTGATCATGTCGCGCATATCTGCTGCAGATGATGCAGTTTCTGAAGGTGAGATCAATGACCGAAAAGAGACTGCATTTTCTTTGACATTGCCTGCTCAAGTCGACGGAACGCTGTATCCTTCGGGCGATGTCGATTATTATCGTCTGCCGTTGCGATCGGCAGCCAATGTTGAGTTCGTTCTGCCGGATGGGGCGATTGAAGTTGCCATTGAAAATAATAATAAGGTGATTTGGTCCATGCTGAGCAAATCTGCTCAGACACTTCATTCTGATCTGCTGACTACAGATTTGCAGGAAGTTTACATTCGATTGACGACGCTGGAGCCTGTTCAGAATGTACTTAAATATCAGATTCGCGTGACGACGCCCGAAACGCTACCGGATGAAATTGAACCGAATAATACGGTCGATAAAGCTCAGGTGATACAAGGTGATCCACAGCCGCTGAATTTATCTTTGCTCGATGATGCGGATATCGATATTTATAAACTCATTCTTTCACCGGAAAAAGTATATCGCGTGCGACTGTCCGGGATACAATCCGGTGAGGCTTCGATGCAGCCTATCACTTCGAGTGGTGCTTTGAGAAAAGATGTACTTTTTGACAATCAGATCATTTGCGATGCATCTGTGCAGGAAGAAAATGCCCTTTGGGTAAAAGTACTTCCCGCTGCTGCTCAGTCGTGGCCGCTGAACTACCATATCAATCTGGATGAAGATGCCAAAGAAAATACAGAAACAGAGCCAAATCAAACGCGTGAACAGGCTTTAGCCTTTGTACTCGGTAAAACGCTTTTTGGGCATATCTATCCAGAAGGTGATATCGATTATTATCGCATTGAGCTGCCATCCTATCCCAAACTGACAGGTCCAATCGGAAAACTCAATATCGACATTGAAGCCGGATATGTGAGCCAGCTTGCGCTAAAACTGACGGATCGCGAAGGATATGAGATTAGCAAAATAAATAATGATCATCTTGGAAAACCGTTGCATCTATCTTTTGATGCCCCCAATGGGATGTACTATCTGGAAGTATCCGGTGCCGGCGACAATTGTCTCAAGCCTTATGGTCTTAAAATTTCATTCGAACCTAGTGAGGAAGCTCTGCTCTCGGCATTGACGAATGAACCGGAGGCTGTGCCATCCAATCCTGCGCCATCTGCACCAGCGCCGTCAAATCCGTCACCAACGGCAGGCCCTGCGCCGTCACCAGCCCCTTCAAATCCTTCGCCAGCAGCCGCTCAGGCGCCGGATTCTGCTGCGCCCCCCGCACAACAAGTGCCTGATATTCCGTTGGATGCCCTCATCAAGGCTGCCGAGCAGGGGGATGCTCAGCCTGCAGCCGATGTTCCGCAAAAACATGAAGATGATGACGCATTTTAAATGAAAAAAATCCTCCATTTAACAATCGCTTTTCTGCTTTTTATCTGGCAGCTTCCTCAATGTCTTGTCGGCATAGGGGTTATATTGTTTTATATCCTTGCTAAAAAAGATATTCGATATAAAGATGGTATTGCCGTGGTAAAACAATTCCCGGCAGGCGGTGTCAGCCTTGGGGAATTTATTATTATTCATCAGTACTGTGATGACGAAGAGACGCGCAAGCACGAACTCGGGCATCGCGTGCAATCGCGCATGCTAGGGCCGTTATATTTATTGATTGTGGGAATTCCTTCGGTTTGTCTGTGCCTTATGGCAAGAAAATCCTCAAAAATCAATTCGACTTATTATGAGCATTTTCCTGAGAATTGGGCGAACAAACTCGGGGGCGTGGGGAAGACTGACATTCCTTGCAAACCCCAACAATAACCATTTGCTTGTGAGTGACATGAAACCCTTCGGGCACGTCGATATGCTGGAGCTTGACTTCGGGCATGCACCACATCATGCCGCAGGATGAACACAGCAGGTGCGGGTGTCCGCCCGGGCATTTGTCTGTCTCGTCATCGTGAGAGCAAAACCGCCAGGTTCCGTCAAATCCCTGAATCTGGTGAACGAGTGAAGCTTCGGTCAACGATGCTAAAATGCGGTATAGCGTTACCCGATCGAGATTCTGTTCTGGTATGGATTGCAAGATCTCGAGATGAGTCAGGGGGCGCTGCGCCAGTTCGAGCACGGATAATACCCGTACCCTGTGCCTGGTCGTTCTCAATTTGGCGCGCTTTAGACGTTGGGTGCTGATTTCTTCGATGTTCATAATTCACTCAATGCTTTGGTAAACGCATCCTGGAGACATGGCCACTGTAAATCCCCGCCCGGATCGAGATCATAAGGCATGACTTTAAAAGTATTGGCAGCACGAATGCGTTTCCAATGAGCTCGCGTGGACATGGTCACAAACTTTTTAAGATCACGTTTGATATCGTCATCTTGCTGATAATACTGTGAGAGATGCTGTTTTGCGAGATTAAAAACTTCTTTTGGAGAACGTTTTTGTACAATGAACCATTCGACAAATGAGTCGATGACGCGATAGGGCATGAGGTCTGTTTCGTCGGCCTGTTTGGTTTCGACGGGACGAAGTTCAGCCGACGGTGGCTGTGCAAAGACGAGATCGAGTGCAGGAATATTGTGGAAATTCCGAGCCCATTCGAGCCAAGAGGAGAGAAGGGTTTTGGGGATGTTTCCGACGGGATCGAGACATCCCGATGAATCGCCATCCATGGTTGTATAGCCGACGGAGGCTTCGGACATGTTCCCTGTCGTCAACAGCATAGCATCGTGGGCATTGGCCAAAGTCCATATCACCGAGGATCGCGTTCTGGCCTGGACATTCTGGAGTGTCAGGTCATCGTGTTCCCAGGTGAGCTTGCGCCCAATCGATTCTTCAATGGTTTGAACCGTTTGTGCAGCAATGTTGCCAATGGGAATGACGGGGCAGTCGAAGCCGAAATGTTCGGCGAGTGCCAGAGCTGCTTTTTGTGTGCCTTCCGAAGAAGATGATGAACTGGGAAGATAAGCTGTATAAAGGAATTCTTTCATGCGCGCTTTGTGTTGTTCCGCTGTTTCATCTGGGTATTGCATTGCAATGAGCCTTGCTGCAATGACAGCTATCATGGCCGAATCGCGTCCACCCGAGAGTGCCAGTGCCAGCTTCGTAATGTGTGCTCGCTTTAAATAATCGTGCAGCCCCAGACATAATGCGGCTTCGAGCTCTGCAAATGTATAATCTTCTTCGTTCTGTGGGCATGAACCGGCTTTTTTAAGGTGTGCCAGTGTCGGATCAAAGGCTTTTTCGGGCTGGTCATCCGAAAAAGTCACGATGACATCCTCAAAGCCAAACCTGCGGGAAAGCGCTGTAATATGGCCATTTTCCAATATGTATCCACCACCGTCGTAAATGGTGGTCCCATCAGGTGTACCAAGCAAATTCGCACGGATGAGCGTGGCTTCGAGTGTATGGCTCAACGTGAGACGCCGCGTCAGTTCATCGCGAAAACGATTGATGGCAAACGCACGATTGTTGATTTCGATACACAGAGATTTTTTAGGCAGTTCGGGCCAGCATTCGATGTCACCCACACAAATTCTGAGATTTTCGAGCCCCTCTATCTGACCGTTCCATTCGCCGATCATTGCGCCTAAATGCGGTTCGGTTTGTTTTGAATAATCCCAGTGAGCAAACCAGCGATCTTCGCGAATGTCGCCTGGCATATAGCGTTTGGGGACAATGGCCATGAGCACGCCGTCGTGAAACACCGCAGCGGCATTATAGAGTAGTCCTTCGTGCATAAAAGGCGCGCCACAGACCAGGGTCATGCCTTTTGTGAGCGGTGCAAGCTCCGCGAGTGATTGTTCGGCAAAAAAAGCAGTCTGAGGTCGCAGATAAAGATCACGTGCATTGGGGACACCTATCGTGAGTTCGGGCAGTACGAGCAGCTTGGACTCGCCATCTTTGGCAGTTTTTATGGCGCTTCGTATGAGATTGAGCTGTCCTGACCAGTCGCCAATCGTCGGATTAATACAGGCAATTGCATATTTCATCGTTGTTTCTTGTTTCATTTTTATGAAAATTCGGCTTTTGGCCTTGCGGCCAATGCGCCTCATGGCTTCGGCCTATGGGCTTTCAGCCCATACGGCCTGCGCATTTTAGTAAAAACTGGAATCGCGGGATGTCTACCGTGTTCCAAATATGGGAAAATACGCATGTTTTAAGAGCATGACAAGGGTATTTAATGCCAAATCATCGGGAAATTGTGCACATAGTTCGTCCAGATGCAACTCCGATTCACTGCGGTCACTCGGATTCCGAATGATATATTGGCCATGATCGAGCGCATCTCTAAAAGGAATGTCGTGCATGCCGCCAAAATCGAGCCCCGCAAGCGCTTCGGCACAGCGTTTTAATAGCCATTCTTTGGGGGGCTCATTTTCGAGCATGTCATCGTGCATGAGTGGGGCGTATAAATGTAGCATCGATACGATGGCCATGGGCAATTCGCGCGTCAGATCCATGGCAGAGCGCATGGACAGACGCATTGCTTCAATTTGGCCGAGTTCTCTTTGAATTTTGGCATACGTCCTGAAAAATCTCGAAAATGGTTCTCGCATGGCACGCTTGATCGAAAGATATTCTGCGGCCTGCATCGATTCTTCGAGATGGTGCAGGGTGTGCAGGAACCACTGCGCTATGCCGAGGGCTTTATCGGGCATCCCGGCATCGATCAAATAATGCATTTGTGCCGTGGCAATGTCGATGAGATCGCCGAGTGCCATGGGCGTTTCTTGAAGCGCTTCGCAGGCGGATTTGCGATAGGAAGCCAGAAATTTTGCCGCTTCATCGGGCGAATTTTGGGCTATCTGGTCGGCTTGCTCTATGAGTGTGGATAGGTTCATTTTTTTTACAAACGGATTTGC
>DGWW01000236.1 GCA_002395385.1 Myxococcales bacterium UBA4248 | reverse complement strand
TGAAGAGTACGACGAAGATGATGAGTACTAAAAATATTTACATAATGCCGTTTAAATTTATCGTTGCCATAACTTCTCTTCTTAGTTTGAATATCTATGGCTGTACCGATGCCGCTGACGAAACTTCTCCAAACCAAAATCCCGGGGAAGATTGCGTTGAAACCTGCAATCCGAAGGCCGAATACAAATGTATTGAGGATACCATTGCCCAATGCGAAACAGATTCTGAAGGGTGTGCCGTATGGAAAACCATTCAAAAGTGCGACGTCGGCGAAATCTGCGATCCTCAATCCTATCAATGTGTCAAGGACTGCGAAGATCGATGTGATCTCAATGCGTTGATTCAATGCACATCAGAGGGAATTGATCGATGTGAGTCCGACGAGAATGGATGTGCCATTCACCACACAGAGGCCTGCCCATCTGGCGAGCATTGTGATGAAACGCTGCTTCAATGTGTGCCGACAACAGAATGTTTAGAAACATGTGATCCATCGTCGCTCGTGCGTTGCTCAGAAAATGGGGTTGAAACCTGTACCTCCGATACCCAGGGATGTGCCAAATGGCAGCAGACCGAAGCATGCGGCAACAATCAATTCTGTGATGAGACGAGCTTATCATGTGTAGATGGCTGCCAAAGTGTCTGCTCACCAGGAGAAATCAAATGCACAGATGAGGGCATAGCCGAATGTGTTGCCCCCGATAATTCCGGCTGTTTAAAGTGGATTGTCACACTCCCCTGCAATGATGGCCAGGAATGCGATCTGGAAACCAAATCATGCAAATGCGGCACAAGCTGCACCGAAGGCCAACAAAGATGTGAGCATAACACTATCCAAACTTGCACTAAAGATAGTCAGGGATGCATCACATGGACAGATACAACCCCCTGCGGTGCTGGACAAACATGCAACAGCGCACAAACCGCCTGTGAATATACGTGTGGAAACGACTGTGATCCATTTTCTATTATACTGATTCCAGATCCTCAGAATTATACAGAGAGCCCGAAGGGAGAGAATAATACCTATACAAAAGAAACCAAATGGATTCACGATAATGTCAGCAAAGAAAATATTCGCGCAGCCATACACCTTGGTGACATTACAAACAATAATACAATCCAACAGTGGGAAGTTGCTCGATATGCACATCAATATCTAGATAAAGCGAATATTCCCTATTCAGTTTCAACCGGAAATCACGATTATAAACCCGATGCAGGTCAAGTCTCTGACCGCACCATTACGCATTTCGAAGAATACTTCGGTGCCTCTCATTTCAAGGATAAATCCTGGTACCATGCTTCTCCTTTTTCCGGGAATTCCTATATTACATTTGAAGTTGGAAATATTAAATTTTTAATCATTGCCCTGGAATTTGCTGCACGAAAAGATGTTATCTGCTGGGCCGATGAACTCATCCAAAAATATCCCGATCACCACGTCATCATCGAAATGCACAACTATCTGAGGGACGGATCGGGCGAACCCGGACGTGAAGATGAGTATTCACTGGGTGCCTATTTACCGGATGCTTCTTTTGGTGCTTCGGGATGGGATCTGTTCCACGAATTGGTGGCAAGACACAATAATGTATTCCTGGCTGTGGGAGGACATGAATTTGATACCGAATTTCGTCAAAAAAAAGGATTTAACTCAAATACTGTCTCTGAAATGCTTGTGAACTACCAGCTGGAAGCCCCATGCCATTTATCATCTCCAACACAATGTACAGATCACTGCCATCACATTGCCGATGCGGGCAACGGCTGGCTGCGTCAGCTCATATTTGATCCCAAAACCAACAAGATCAGAGCCAAAACATTAACGGTACTCGAAACCGGTTATTTTGCGGGCAATCAGCCTGAGTTCTATTGCTCGGATCATTTCCTTGGCAGCGAGCAATATAAAACATACGAAGCTGACACGAACAGCAAAGATCACCAGTTCGAGTTCGAAGCTGATTTTACAACGCCCATTCAATACCAATACAACGACAATCACTATATTGGTTTTGGTACACGTGATATCAACAGTATCAGCAACGGTCACCAGCTTAACCCGGATATTGCCATGCACCGAGCCACAGGTTCGATCGTCGCAGTCTGGGAAGATGACTCGAGCCAGTCTGATGGCAACAAACCCTCGCATACCACAGGTGGAAAACAATATGTCGAGAACCACGATATCATGGGGCGAATTTTTTATCCCGGGGGTTGTCAAAAAGCTGCGCAGTTTGCGGTCAATCTCGACACCGAAGGCGACCAAATTACCCCCAGGGTTGCCATGGATAAAAAAGGGAATTTCGTAGTCGTTTGGGCAGATGATACAGATAGTAATGGCTATTATGAAATTTATATGCGCGGTTTTGACGAGAATGGCAAAGAGCGCATTAAGACAACGCCGGTCAATTCCCGCAGTGACGGTCAGCAGATCAATCCTGCTGTAGCCATGGCGGAAGATGGCCGTTTTGTCGTTGCATGGGAAGATTATGCAGAAGGTTCAAATTACAGCCAAATCTATGTGAGAGGATTTAACCCCAGCGGTGAACAGATATTTGCTGACAGAAATCTCGAATCCCCCGAAGGCGACCGCAAAAAACCCGATGTAGGAATAGCCAACGACGGTTCCTTTGTCGTCACCTGGGAAGATGACACCGATATCAATGGTGCATTTCAGGTACATGCCAAAGGCTTTAAAGCCGATGGCACGGATCGAACAGAAACTTTTGTTGTCAACTGCCTTGATGATGGCCAGCAGCAAACGCCTGCAATTGCCATGAATGGCGATGGAACCTTCTTTATTGCATACATCGACGATCCAGATCTTGACACAGTCTATCGCATAAAAGCGCATGGATATCATTCAGATTGCACTGAAATGACAAAAGATATGATCATTTCAGAGGATGATGATGCCATCGAGCCCGATGTGTCCATAGATAGTAAAGGCAACGCCATATTCACGTGGACTGTTCAGAATGTTCAGAATAAAATGGGGGAATGGGATTACATCTGTGCTTCCGCAGCGTGTTACAGCGACGTCCGATATCGAGCCTACAAAGATAATGCCCTTCAAAATATTCAAACAGTTAATCCGATCCAGGATGGAACCCAGGATCAGCCAGCCATCGCATGTACAGATGGCGGCAAATTTACTGTTTTATGGCATGATGACAATGACAATAACGGTTATTATGAGATCCTCGGACACGGTTACAATGGTATCTAAAGCCTGATGTTGTTACCACTCAGCCGGGGGCTGGTTTTGTTTTTACAAACGGATTTGCTCAGGCCTAACGGCCTTCGCGATTCCAATTCGGAATGCGGAATGCGGAATGCGGAATTGAGACGTATATTGCTATAAGCCGTTACTTAAGGCAGAAATTATTCCATTCTTTTGGTAATTTCTTAAGAATGCGTTACTACTCAGCCGCCCCTATAAATAATGTTGTGGACATGGTTAATGACAATAGAGGAGAAATGGCTTTTGCGGCAAGGGGGCATGCCCCCTTGCCAGATGCAGTACTCTCTTTATCTATGTCCACAACAATAATGCTATTTTTTTCTCCATACTTCCTGTAACATTAATTCCAATTCCGCATTGACAAAGTGAGCATCGTTAGATGCGAACAAATCTGTTTGTTAAAACAGACAAGGCTGGCGGCTGAGTAGTAACTGATGTTCAAAGATTCTCATGCAGTACACATTCATTATACAAATGTCACCGCGTATTCCGCAGGAATAGCGGTGACGATGCGGCCGTATGTAGTGCACGAAGTGCACACATAGGCCGAAAAAGCAGGCCGTATGCGGCTATTGGCCGCAAAGGCCGCAAATAATCTATATATTATCCCTCTGATGCATGGCGTTCCTGTTCTATCTTTCGACCAACCGTAATATGATAGAGATAGATGAGTACACAGCATACGACCGAAATACCTGCAAAAACGTACCACATCAAAGTAGGATCATGCATTTCCTGAGCGATTTGTTTATAGAGTGCTCCCGAAAGAATACCGCCAAATAACGAGCCAATGGCATTGCTCCACATGTAATATCCCATGTACATGCCCATTTTTTCGCGCGGTGCAACGGCATGTGCCGTATATTCCTTGGCTCGCGGCGAAGCCATCATCTCACCAAAACTAAACGCCGCCACGCCAACAATAATAAACCATGCAGATGGTGCATTTCCAATCAATACAAAGCTCACGCCCGTCAAAAATATACCCACCATAATGGATATCAGCGGTTTAATGCGAGCATTTAAAATAGATACCAATACCTGGAACAGAATAATACAAAACGCATTGACATTGATGAAATGCTCGGGTTTGAGTCCACCGGTTTTAACATCTAAAAACGTCTTAGCCAGGAAGCCATCACTTGAAGTATCCATGCCGATAGCATTGCCAAACGACATAATGGCATTCATCACAGGCGTGCTGTCGATCGAATCTTTGATGTACAGCGGAAGTGTAATAAATAGTTGATTGTAGGCGATCCAGAAACTCGACAGTAAAAGTAAAAAGAGCAAAAACCGCACATGACCAACGCGCATGCGACATTTTTGAATGCCAGTTGTCCAAAACACGCCATCAACAAATAGATTAATCATAATCCAGGCAAGAGCAGCCAGTGCGACATGCTGAATCGGAAACCATTTACACCCAAGGACAAAGAGAATAAACGTCACGAGAACCGTAATAAAGAACCGGCCATTTCCTATGACTTCGAACATCTCGTTCATAACCTGTTTAAGGGGTTTGGCACGACTGCTTTCATCTTCGCGCGGCGGTTCTTTGTAAAACAGCAGCAAAATGGGGATATTGAGCGTGATCCATATTGCAGAAACAATAAAGACATAGTTCCATCCCTGGGATCGTATGAATGATGCGAATAATGGCCCAATAAATCCGCCGATATTGACCATCATATAAAAGATACCAAAAGCGAGGGATCCGTTTTTTTCATTTGATACTCGACCGATGGTGCCGACGACAAGCGGTTTAAAGATCGACGCGCCGACTGCAACACATAGAAAGACCACAAAAAATGTGGACATCGTCCCAGCCATTCCCAAAAGCAAATACGAAGGCGCCAAAATGATGTATGCGATGAGCAGCATTTTCTTGTAGCCGTAGCGATCGCCCAAAGCACCGGTTACAAATGGGAACAGATAAATGAGGAATGTTACAACGCCTTGAATGATGCCGCGATCCGACGAACTCAACCCGAGACCGCCATCCGAAACAGCATCACAAATATAGATCGATGAGAGCGAGTAAAATCCATACCATGCCATGCGCTCGATAATTTCCATGACATTGGCTATCCAAAATGATTGTGGCAACCCTTTGACGGTCTGCCTAAAACTGGCCTTTTCTTCTGTCATATACCATCCTGTGTGTATGGAGATGCGAACCCAAAAGGAGATATTCCTCCTACACTATCCCTCATATCACACTTAAAGCCTCTTGTCGCGCGTCCTTCTTCCCCGAGTTTCAGTGACTACTTATCCAGGGCTCTGCCCCGGACCCCGCCAAGGGCATGATGCCCTTGGAACCCACACTCATTTTTGTTTATTCATTACTTTTCATAAACCAGGCCACCCCTTCTCTCGCTGGGGCCCCTCCCCCATCTCTCTAAAGTATTTGTATTGACTTTAGCCTCAGCCCCTGCAAAACGGCTGATATTCGTATTAAAAAAGTGAGCATCGTTAGA
>DGWW01000237.1:19633-42494 GCA_002395385.1 Myxococcales bacterium UBA4248 | reverse complement strand
CGACACGCCTGGAAGGCGTTTCATTCGTAGAATATAGCCGGGTGTGCCGCAGGCGCGCCCGGA
The DNA here is from genome assembly GCA_002395385.1 of Myxococcales bacterium UBA4248. GTDB lineage: Bacteria > Myxococcota_A > Bradymonadia > UBA4248 > UBA4248 > UBA4248. Next base: position 42,431 of record DGWW01000237.1, on the reverse strand, counting down.
TCGGAATGAATGCGCAATGCGCAATGAGCATTTAGCAATTGAATGACCATTCCCAAATATAATCGACACGCCTGGAAGGCGTTTCATTCGTAGAATATAGCCGGGTGTGCCGCAGGCGCGCCCGGATCGGAATGAATGCGCAATGAGCAGAAGGCAATTAGCAATTAGCAATTAGCATTTAGCATTTAGCAATTTGCAATTAATGAGTTCTCTATTTTATTCCTAAAGAATGGAGTTTTTTTAGCTTCAGAGATATTTTTGGGCTTGCATTCCAATTACGAATTACGAATTACGAATTATGAACGTTCTTCACCCATAGCTTCAGACTTCACCTTTAGTTCTGCATCCAATTGCTCACTGCACATTGCTCATTGTTGTTTTCCTTCTCGTAACGGCAAGGCCAAGCATCCCTAGCAATATAGCGAGTATTGGCGGATTGGTTGGTGTGATTGGGGTACTTGAACAGTCTGAGTCACTGGAATTGCCGGGTGCTGGGTTTTCGGGGGCGTCCGGGGTGATCGGTTGATCTGGATTGACCGGATTGTCTGGATTGACCGGATTGTCGGGGTTGACCGGTTGATCGGGATTGACCGGTTGATCGGGATTGACCGGATTGTCTGGATTGGTCGGTTGAGTTTTACATCCGGTAAAATCCGAGCATGCATCGTCATCGCAATCTATTTTCCCATTGCCATCGTCATCCGTTTTGTTATCGCATATCTCGACGGGTGAAAGGACACAGTTGTCGAAGCTGATCGTGCAGTCGTTCGAACAATTGACTTTTCCCGATTGATACGCCGGCAGCCAGGCTGTGCAGTCGGTGGGATTGGCGGCGAAGTCTGTACCATCGCACTGTTCACCTGCATCGACTTTACCATTTCCGCATGTGGGGCCAGATGTGCACAGAGCGGTATTGATGGTGCAGTTTGGATTACACGTGACGGTTCCCAGTGTAAACTGGCTATCCCATGTGGTGCATGCAGTATTGTCTTTGGCGAATAAAGTCCCATCGCATTCTTCGTCAGGATCCAGTTTGTTGTTGCCACAGGTGGAGGCAACTGTGCATCCTGAGATATCGATTTCACGGCAATTATCTGCGCATTTTATGGTTCCTGTCGATCCTTCGCCTACAATCTTTGCACAGGAGTTGGCGTTGGCCGGGAATTTGTCTTCTTTGTCGCCATGATCGCAAACCTCGCCCACTTTGGCATTGACAGAGCCATTGCCGCAATAGGGAATGCACCCCGAAGTGTCGTAGGTACAGGATTCTGTGCATGTGACATGCCCCCCCGAATAGAGATCGGGAAACAGTGTCTGACATGCATATCGATTTTTGAAGAATTTTGTTCCATCGCAGACTTCAGAACCGCTGACGACGCCATCGCCGCATTTTTCGCCTTTGACGCATTGAGTTGTGTCGATGGTACAGTCTTTTTTGCATGAGACATTGCCCGAAACGAATTGCGAATCCCATTGGGAGCATGTCGATTTGTTGCCCGAAAACTTAGCTGTATCGCAGTCTTCACCGATATCAACCTTGCCATCGCCGCAGTAGCTGACTTTGGTACAAGAGGAAAAATTGACTGTGCAGTTCTTGTTGCATGTGATAGTGCCCGAGGCATATTGCGTCGAATCCCATTCGACGCATTTATCTTCATCCGCAAAAAAGGCATTGCCGTCGCATAATTCTCCCTCGTCCACTTTGCCATTGCCGCAATAGGCGCAAGCAGGATCGGCACTATCCTTGAGGTCATTGCCGTCGTCATCGATGCCGTTGTCGCAGATTTCCTTGTATTGTGAAGCAATTTCGGGGGCAATACCAATGATCCAGTCGTAATAATCCTGTACTGCTGTCGAGACATTGATGGCACGGCAATAGGAATCGCCATAACTGGTAATGCCCGCAATATAACGTTTTCCGCCGATCGTATAGAAAGAAGGTCCGCCCGAGTCGCCATTGCATTGGCCGCCCGTTTCGATGGGGGTAAAAAATGTACCATACTGAATGGTCAGGCTGATGTCTTTGTCAGTGGGGCCGCCAAATGCGTTGCAATAGTTGGGGTTGGGGTGGCATCCGGTTACGTGTATGTCGCCGACAAAGCAGCCATTGGGGGAATCTGCTGGGTTGGCTGGACCACAATAGTGGGTTGCCGGACGTGTTATTTTTCGTTTGGTACCGCTATCCCCATTTTCATCAAAACCAAAACCGCTCGTATCCAGATCGACCGGTAATTTATCGGAGTTGATAGACAACCATTTGGGCATGGGCAGAACGGGTTCCGCTATGCTGGAAGGAATGGGTGTTTTTAACTTGATGAGGGCGATATCATAACCCGAGGTTGTACCTTTGTAATTTGCATGAAAATAGATATTCTTTGTGCCTGCCGGTTCGACAGGAATCAGGGCGCTCTGATCGTAGCCAATGCCGATTCTCAGATGGGCCATGTCTGACATCAGAGTCGTCTGATATCCCGTATTTTCGGCGACACAATGGGCAGCAGTCAATACCCACTGAGGATGGACCAGGGTTCCTGTGCAGTTTGAATCGCCTGCAATTGGGCTCGCATCGGTAGCCAGAGGCATGGGGCCAGATTCATCACAATCGGTTTTGCTGCTGTTACAGTTCTTGGCACAATGATAACTTTGTGCGCTGTCCGGTATCGCGAGCAGTGTTCCCTGTACATCGGTACATGTACTGATCTGAGTGGATGCACCTGCAGAAGCTGATTGGCAGATCTGTGTGACTTTGCCTGCCGTGGTACAGCTTTTAGCGCAGTTGGTTCCTGCTTCATTTTCGTAACAGGAGTCGTATCCTTTACTTTTGCATGTTTGTATCTGGGAATCACTGCATTTTTTATAGAGAGATGACCCCTGGCTGTCGCACATCATACCACTCGAATCGCAGGCATGGTTGCAATACTCTATGGGCACATTCGGATCGGGCAGACTCGCGTATTGACTGCTTCCCAGGTATTTGCATTCCATGGTGATGAGCTGTCCCTGACCATCCTGGGTTTTGCATTCTTTATGCTTACCGCTCGAATAGCATGTATCGACGCAAGTCGGTTTGCCCTTTAAAACCACACAGGTGGTATTGAAATAACCCCCATGTTCCAAGTAGCATTTTTCTGTTGCCTGCTCATCACACGAGGTGATCTCTTCGGCAGCGAATTCACCCGGAATAAAAAGCGAAACCACATACGGCTCACCCTTGTTGATTGAGCCATTGATAATGGGATGGACATGGCTTGTCAGGTCTGCAATGGGATCTGGGGATTCAAAATCCTCACAGGCGAAAAGCAGGACACTCAAAAGACTAAAAAAAACGATGCGAGTTTTCATTGCTCATCCTTCCTTCTTCTCATTGCTGTTAAACCGAGTAAACCGAGCATCAGCATCCCCATGGGAGGTGCATTGTTTGTAAGTGGTATAGATGAACAATCTGAATCGCTCGATTTCTTGGCTTCCTGGGGTTCGGGGTTCGGGGGCTCAGGGGTTGGATCTTCTGGTTTGGAAGGCTGGCAAGTCACTATACCGGCACACATCGGATCTGCGCAGTCCGCTGCGCCATTGTTGTCATCATCGATGCCATTGCTGCAGATTTCCACAGTGGTTGCAGGTGCCGTCCGGCAGGCACTGAAGTCGATGGTGCAGGTACTCGAGCATCGGACATCTCCAGTAATATACTGAGCATTCCACTGTGAACATGCTGTCTTGTTGTCTGTAAAAAGATTGCCGTCGCATGCCTCGTTAGGATTCAGTTCTCCGTCTCCGCAATAAGCCGTTTTGGAACAGTTCGACGAAATGATCGTTTGGCAGTCATCGGAACAACCAAGTATACCAACGGACCCTTTGCCGATGATTTTTTCACAGCTGTCGGCTTTGGTTGGAAAAACGTCGCCGGATGAACCGTGGTCGCATGCTTCGTCGTCATTCAATATGCCATCCCCGCAGTGGGTTGCTTCGGAGCAGTTTGCAGAGATAATCGTTTGACAGTTCTCTGAGCAGGCGAGCGTGCCATGAGAGCCGGCACCGATGACTTTTTCACAGCTGTCTGCATGTTCCGGGAAAATATCGCCGGATACTCCATGGTCGCATGCTTCATCCGCGTCGAGGATGCCATTGCCGCAATAGGGAATACATGCGGATGTGTCATAGTCACATTGATCGGTGCAGGATACGCTGCCGCCTGAATAGAGGTCTGGAAACAGCGCATGACAAGAAGATTCGTTGTCTTTGAACTGCTCACCGTCGCATATTTCATTCGGGGAGATGATGTTATCGCCACATCGGGCTTCGATACATGCATCATAATTGATGGTACAGTCGGCATTACAGGAGACATCGCCCGAAATGTATTTACTATCCCATTGTGCGCACGAAGTTTTGTCCTCTGCAAAGGATGTATCATCGCACATCTCATTCGTATTGACGGCATGGTTGCCGCAGTACTCGCAATTTGGATCCTCTTTATCGATGAGGCCATTATTGTCATCATCTATACCATTGTCGCAGACTTCCACGTATTGTTCTGCCACTTCGGGGGCAATCTCGAGGATCCAGTCGTAGAAATCCTGCACCGAGGTTGCCACATTGTACCCGCGGCAGGGGGCATCACCGTAGCTCGTGACACCGACGACGTACCGTTTGTTGCCGACTGTATAAAATGTAGGCCCGCCGGAGTCGCCGTTGCATTGCCCCCCCTCGTAGATCGTGGCAAAAATAGTCCCATAGGGGATGCTTTCTTCAAAGGACTCGTTGTAATTCCCATAATAGGCGCAGTACATCGGATCCGGATGGCATCCCTTGACGGTGACTTTGCCCACGCTGCACAATCCTCCTTTGGGATCATCCGGATTATACGCGCCGCAGTAGTGCGTCGTCGGTAATGACATCTTGCGTTTGGTACCGGATTTCCCATGCTCGTCAAAGCCAAATCCGCTTGTATCCATGACGATGGGCAAATCATCCGACGAAAAAGCGAGCCATGGGGGGAGGGGTAAAACGGGTTCTGCAACCGACGCAGGGATCGGATTCTTAAGTTTAATCAGAGCAATATCAGAGCGTATGTAATCCCCATCGAGGGAACCATTGTAATCTGGATGGTAAAAGAAATAATCCGGGCCCTTGGGCTCGTAAAGCTTGAGCGAGGATTCGATATAACCAAAGCCGATCTGCGCGGATTCGTTGTATGACATGGGAAGAATCACGCCGGTCTCGTCATCGGTGACGCAATGGGCTGCCGTCAATATCCACTGTGGATGGATGAGGGTGCCTGTACAATAAGAAGAACCGGTGCTTTGAGCAACTGGCTTGGATGGCTTTGCCTTCTTGATGCAGTCTGTCCCATCAGTATTGCAGCCACCGTCGCATGCATAAGTTTTAGTAGTAATATTGGCGAGCTGGTCTGAAATGCGCGTGCAGGTTCTAAGCGAGGTTTGATATCCCTTGTCGTTTTTTTCGCATTGCTGTGATTCCTCGCCCTCTTTACTGCACTTTGTGGTGCACCAGGAATCATCAAAACGTTCCTGGACACAGGTGTAAGAGTAACCATAATACTGCCTGCAGAGCGATAGATTCTGACTGTCGCAGATCGAATAGATCGATTCGCCTGCCGAATCACAATCGGTTCCACTGTCATTGCAGCCCTGATTGCAGAAGGCGGCGGTTGAATAATCTTCTGTAAAAACCGAAACGCCATCGACGTCGATGCATTGACGCGTGACTGCATACGAATAATTCCCTGCATTGATGCATACGCTTTCGGCGGCATGCCCCGATTCCGGACAAAAAGGGGCGCAGACATGCGTGCCATACGTATAGATACAGGTCGTATCGGTTCCTGCGGTCTGCTGGCATGCTGCAATATTCTTATCGTTGCACATCGTCGGATGGGGGTTATAGCTTTCGGGCAAAAATAGTGAGATGACGTAAGGTTCATCTTTGTCAAGCACACCATAGAGGATTGGCTGTGACTGAGCCGCGATGTCCTCTGACGCGCTCTGCATCTCGGTTTCCTGGCAAGCTGTGAGAATCATCGAAAGTATAATGAAAAGTCGAATTGTATCTTTCATGGTGCGCCTGCATACAAAGTGAATCCGTTATAAGCATCATTTATAATCAGATGCTACACTTTGCTTTGTATAGTGATGTCATTGTCGAAAAGCAATTTTAATTTGTGATCGCCCTTTTGCCTTGCGGCAATACGGGCGATTTTGCGCCGTCTATTGCACTTTCGGTGCAATACGCCGTCGCTTTTAGTTGCGTAAATGCAAAAAAAAAGGCCGACTGTATTGGCATCGCCAATAGGTCGGCCCAAGGCTTGGCGTATTGGCGCGCAGCGACAATAGCCAGGCTCTTTTAATGATCACGGCGACGTCTGGTCATCGCCCCCAATCCCAAAAGTCCTAAAAGCAAGGCAATGGGCGATCCGGCAGGCGCGAGTGGTGTCGATGAGCAGTCTGATCCACTCGAGGATTTGGAATCCGGCTGTTCTGGATTGTCAGGATTGACCGGATTGTCAGGATTGGCCGGATTGTCTGGATTGGCCGGATTGTCTGGATTGGCCGGATTGTCAGGATTGACCGGATTGTCGGGATTGACCGGATTGTCGGGATTGACCGGATTGTCAGGATTGACCGGATCATCGGGGGTGCTTGTACAGCTTGAGAAAGCGGCACATGCTGGATCATCGCAGTCTATCCAGCCATTGTTGTCATCGTCGATTTTATTGTCGCATATTTCCAGGTTGGTTTTGGTATTCGTTTGGCATGCGGTGTAATCGATCGTACAATCGGCATTGCATAAGACATTGCCCGAAACGTATAGGCTGTCCCAATCGGCGCATGCGGTTTTATCATCGGCGAATGCTGTCTGATCGCACAGCTCGCCAGAATCGAGAACGCCGTTGCCGCACGGCACTTCGAGGGCGGTGCATCCCGATGTTATGATGGTTTTACAGTCGGTCGCGCACACCAGTGTTCCCGTCGATCCTGCGCCGACGACTTTTTCGCAGCTGTTGGCACTCGTCGGGAATTTGTCGCCTTCGGCGCTGTGATCACAAACCTCGCCAACTTTGGCATTGACCGAACCATTGCCGCACCAGGCGACACATGCCGAAGTGTCGTATTCGCAGGTATTGGTGCATGTCACGGAGCCTTTTTCGTACAGATCGGGGAACAGGGTATTGCAGGCTTTTTTATTGCCCGCGAACTTTGTGCCGTCGCACAACTCGCCCTCGTCAAGTACGCCATTATTGCAGCTTTCGGATGAAGTCGTGGCTTTTTCGCACAATTTATAATTGATGGTGCAGTTATCATTGCATGTGACTTCGCCTTTGATATAGCCCGAATTCAAATCGGCGCACGATGTTTTGTTGTCCGGAAATACCGTGCCATCGCATTCTTCGCCGGTGTCGATTTTGCCATTGCCGCAGGTATCGAGGGTGGTGCACCCCGAAGTGTCGATAGACAGACAATTCTCGGCACATTTTAGGGTTCCGGTCGAGCCCGCGCCCACGACTTTTTCGCAGGTGTTTGCGCTTGTCGGGAATTTGTCGCCACTGGCACTGTGATCGCAGGCTTCGCCCTTGGTCGTATTGACTGAGCCATCGCCGCAATAGGCAACACATGCCGATGTATCGTAAGTACATGTGCTGGTGCAGGTGACCTGCCCGCTTTTATACAGATCGGGGAACAGCGTTTTGCAGGCATAGCGGTTGTTGAGGAATTTGGTGCCGTCACAGACTTCGCTGCCATTGACGATGCCGTCGCCGCAGGAACTTCCGCCTTCGCTGCATGCGCTATAGTCGATGGTGCAGTCGCTTTTACACGCAACATTGCCCGAAGTGTATTTCGAATTCCATTGTGCGCATGTCTTTTTGTCGCCGACAAAAGCTTTTTGATCGCAGTCTTCGCCGCTGTTGAGGATGCCGTTTCCGCAGTAATTTGCTTTGGTACAGGCGCTGTAGTTGATGGTACAATCGCTGTTGCAGCTGACATTGCCACCTGCATAGAGCGAAGCGTTCCATTGGGCACAGGTCGTTTTATTATCGGAGAATTTGTTTTTATCGCAGTCTTCACCGGCGTTTACGACGCCATTGCCGCAGTTTGAGCAAGCGGGATCGGCGTTGTCGATATAGCCGTTGCCATCATCATCGAGCCCATTGCCGCAGATTTCTTTATATTGGGTGGCAACCTCTGGGGCGATACCGATAATCCAGTCGTAGTAATCCTGAACAGCGGTGGCGACATTGTAGCCGCGACACTGGGCATCGCCATAGCTCGTGACGCCGACGACATAACGTTTACCGCCCACCGTATAGAATGTTGGGCCGCCTGAGTCGCCCTGACACTGTCCGCCTTCGGCAATGGGGGCATAGATCGTCCCGTAGGGAATCGTGACGGATTCGGTCGTATTGGCTTCGCCGTAAACCCAGCAATAGGTGGGATCTGGATGGCAACCTTGGATCTTGACTTTGCCGACGTAACAGCCACTCGTCGAATCGGACGGGTTAAAGGCACCGCAATAGGCCGTCGTCGGCAGTGTGATAGTGATTTTTGTTCCTGAGTCGCCGTTTTCATCGAATCCAAAGCCGCTCGATTCCATATTGGCCGGTAAATCCGACGATTTAAAGGCCAGCCATTTGGGCAGTGGGAGTACCGGCGCGGCGATTTTCGAGTCGATGGGCTTTTTCAATTTTATCAGGGCGATGTCATCTGCCGTGACTTCCGAATAGCCTTCGTGCGGATAGATATAATCAACCCCGGCAATATCAAACGAAGTCAATGCTGTTTCTGAATTCCCCACGCCAATCTTTAATACACTGTTGTCAATCTCGTCTCCGACCACGCAGTGAGCAGCGGTCAAAACCCACTGGGGATGGATGAGCGTGCCCGTACAGTAGGCATCACCAGATACGGTGGCTTTGTGCACCTTCGACGCCTTTTCATAACCCGCCGAATCGCATCCGGTCGAAGACCCACAGGCATTTGCGCAGTAGCGGATGTTCGATTCGTCTGCGACATACACGTTTTGGCTATTGACTGTCTGGCATGACAACGGAATGACGGCATCTCCATCGGACAACGGCATGCATATACTTATGTTATCAAACCCAGGGACACAGCGTGCCGAACAGTACATCATGGTGGGGGATTCTACACATGTGTTGTAATTGATGGACCCATAAAATGTCTCACCGTTGCATACGTCGATCGAATCTTGATCGCAAATCCGGTATTGGCTCGTTCCTTGTGAATCGCAGCTCGTTCCAGACGAATTGCATTTGTTGTTACAATAGAGGTAATTGGTGTCCGGGTCGGGCAAATACATCCACGTACCCTCGACATCGGTGCAAATGTCGGTCGATAAAAGGTAATCACCGTCATATTCATCACATGTATTCTGCTTCTGCCCCAATGTGCTGCATTTTTCGGCACAATACTCTTCGTCGTCTATGGCAACACATGTCCATTTCGAACCAAATTCACTTTTGCAGCTCGCATCCGATTCGTAACTGCATAGCGAGTAGGAGGTTTCTGTGCTGCTCGAAGAGTCTGTACCGCTAAATAATGCCACCGTGTAGGGCTCGTCTGTTACCGGCGTGCCGTAGAGAATACCTTGGGCATGTGATGTGAGATCTTCCGCATCCTGTGGGGAATTAACTTCGTTACAGCCAGATAATAAACCACATAGAATCGCAGCTAAAACAACATTCTTTCTCATTGTGTTTCACCTTAAAGAGAGGGATGCTTGATGGATGCAGAATTCCTAAGGAGTTCGCCTTCTTGTCAAAGCACATAGACCAAAGATACCAAGAATGAAAGCTATTGGATTGCCAGCTGGACGAAGTGGGGTCGAAGAACAATCCGAATCGGATGAACCTATGGAAACCGGAGGTTCGGGATGATCAGGCTTGGGTGTGGCACATCCTTCAAATTTGGTGCATTCATCGTCATCGCAATCGATTTTTCCGTCACCATCATCGTCGATCTGATTGCCGCAGATTTCGGTAGAAATAGAATCATCCAATTTGCAGGCGCTATAATCCAATGCACAGGATAGTGTACATTGAATTTCGCCCGATGTAAAGTGGCTGTCCCAGTCACTGCACAGCGTTCTATTGTCTTTAAATGAATTGCCATCACAGAGTTCTGAGCCATTGACGACGTTATCGCCGCAAACGGGGCCAAAAATACATTCGCTCAGATCAATCGTGCAGCTGGTTGTACATTTGACGTTGCCCGAGGTGTATTTGCTGTCCCAGGCTGCGCAGGAGGTCTTGTTGCCCGGGAATGCCGTTCCGTCGCATTGCTCGGAGTTGTTGACGATATTGTCGCCGCAAAAAGCTGGCTCTGAGCATCCCGCTGTAATGATAGATCTGCAGTCATCGGCACAGATCAAGGTTCCTGTCGAACCGGCTCCGATGACTTTTTCGCATGTATTGGCACTGCTCGTGAACTTATCCACTTCGCCATGGTCGCACACTTCCCCTTTCGAAACATTGACAGAACCATTGCCGCAAAGCGATTCGCAGGCAGAAATGTCGTATTCACAGGTGTCGGTGCATGTCACATGTCCACTCGAATAAAGATCGGGAAACAGTGTCTTGCAGGCATACTGTCTGTTTATAAATTTGGTTCCATCACAAAGTTCGCCATCGTCGAGAATTTCATTGCCACAGGTACCCACTTCGCACATGCTCTCATTGATGGTGCAATTGGCATTGCACGAGAGGTAACCTTTGGCATAGCTGTGGTCAAAATCATAACATCTGTTTTTGCCGTCCGGAAATACATCACCATCGCATTTCTCGCCCTCGTCGATGATGCCATTACCGCAGGATAACGGTTTGGAGCAGTCGGAGGTATCAATCTGGGTACACCCGTTGACGCATTTGAGGGTTCCTTTTGAGCCTGCACCAACGAGGGTTTCACAGGTTTCTCCGCCAAATTTTTCACCATCGCAGACTTCGCCGACTTTCTTATTCAGAGAACCATTGCCGCACCATGGCACACAATTCTGCGTGTTATATTTGCATTTGCTGGTGCATTGTACTTTACCGGATTCGTATAGATCCGGGAAAATGCTGTTACATGCAGTCAGGTTCTTGTAAAATTTGGTTCCGTCGCAGTTCTCAGAACCTTCGACTTTACCATCGCCGCACTTTGCATCGGCCCGACAGTCCGTGATATCGATTTCGCATTTTGAGGAGCACTTGAGCATGCCGGATGTATAGCCACTGTCAAAATCCATGCATGTCTTCATGCCATTTAAAAATACAGTTCCATCACATTCTTCATTATCTTTGAGTTTGCCGTCGCCGCAGTATTCAAAGCGTACACATTGATCAAAATTGACGGAGCAGTCTTTGTTGCATGTCACTTCGCCAGAAGAATAGATCGTGCTGTCCCACTCTGCACATGTCTTTCGATCACCGCTAAATGCCGTACCATCACAGGTTTCGCCAACATTGACGATGCCATTGCCGCAAAACATACAGGCAGGATCTTCTCCGTCAATTTTGCCATTGCCATCATCATCGATGCCATTGCCGCAGATTTCTTTGTATTGGCTGGCAACTTCGGGGGCAATGGTCGTGATCCAGTCGTAATAGTCACAGACGGCTGTACTGATATTAAATCCGTGGCAGACGGGATCTCCCCAGCTGGTTATCCCCGAGACATACTGTACATTACCCAGGGTATAAAGGGAGGGACCGCCCGAGTCACCATTGCATTCACCACCTGCTTCTATACTGTGATAAAGTGAACCATAGTTCATGGTTACTTTGGTATAATAATCGGCATAGCCCCGCGATTCGCAATAATAAGGATTGGGATGGCATCCCTGAATATGGACTTCATTCTTTAATGGACATCCTGTGACCAAATTGGTCGGGTTTCCGGCACCGCAATAGTAGGTGATGGGCATGATCTTTTGATTTTTGATTTCGGTGACGCCGTTATGATCGTAACCAAAACCAACGAGTTTCATGTTGACCGGCATCTTATAGTCATTGAGCATCAGCCACTTGGGGTGCGGCAGTATGGGTTTTACATCCTCTCTATTCATCTCATTTTTGAGCTGTATTAAGGCGATATCTTTGCCGGTTTCTTTGGCATTGATATAGTTGGGATGCCAGAATATCTTGTTTGTGCCAGCGATTTCGTAGACGTGTCCCCCTTTTTTTCTATCGGTACCCACGTAAATCATCATCCTGCTGTTTTTACTGCTCGGTGTCACAATGGATCCCTCCGTGTCTGCAACACAATGTGCAGCAGTCAGTACCCAGTGCGGATGAATGAGCGTTCCTGTACAATAGATCGAACCTCTGTAATTCCCATTTTCCAGTTTTTCTGTGACTTCAAAGAGACCCACGACTGCCAAATCCCCATTATCTACTGAGCCATTCAGGATGGGAGATTGAGTCGATTCCAGCGTTTTTGGCAATTCGGGGGCTGATGCCTCCTGAGCAGAATCTTCGCAGCCCAATACACATAAACAGGAAAAAATGGATACAAAAATCACCGATAGCTTTTTGGACTGCATTGCAGGGATATTCCTATTTACAGTGACGACTCAGCCCTTATGCTCTTTCTGAAGCTTAGAGGTTGAATCATTTCAAGGCATGAGGCATGAGTGGCTAAGACATAAAGCAATGGCTGTTTTTAGAAACCATATTATTCCCCAAGGGATACTTTCTGCTGCCTGCTGCCCGATGCCTTGATATTGTGGTGACTTGGGAAATAAGTCTCAGCCCCCCGGCTGAGTAGTGACTATTTACGGTGTATTGCCATTGTCATTACTTGCAATCGAGCGTTTCGGGAAGAAGAGCCGGGATCATGGGGAGGGTCGTGTAGGTTTTTTCATCGAGGATGCACTTGGTATCCTCAAAGGGCGAACCGAGCGCATCCGACAGTGAACTCGAATTGTAGACGGCTTTGTTGTTGACGATATTAAAACCAAGCGGAAGTTCGCTGAGTTTACCTTTGTCGTTCTTGTCGATTCCATCTGGAGCCAGGCTCGATACGGCTGCATCTTTATTAAAGAAAAACTTCGAAAGCTTGACTTGCTCTGTTGTCGAAGCGGTGCCTGCAAATGCACCACAAGCATTGGTATTGCCACTTGTCACTGTGCCGAGGGCATACGACTGGATAAAATCTGCTTTGGCATTGATATCGCCAACAAAACCTCCGCGAGAACCACCGCCAGTAATAGTGGCTGTCGAATAACACTGCTCAAAGTGGGATGATGATGTGACAATTCCAACAAAGCCACCCGAATATTTGCCACTCGAACCTGCTCCGTAGGAAGCACACCTGGTAAATGAGCCGCCCTTGGCATCACCAACAAAACCTCCAGTGATATCACTGGAACCAAATGTACCGGAGGCATAACATTCTGTATATTTGTCGTTAGCCCCTGATTGAGCTACAAATCCACCCGTGGTTGAATAGATAGATACCGAATTTAAACTGTAGGAATTATTATAAGTTGAGCCCGTCGAGGTTCCGACAATACCTCCGGCGTAAGCTGCTGATGAACTGCCACCGAAAGTGTTATTTTGGGAATGGCATTCTTCGATTGTTGATGCTTTACTGATACCAGCAATGCCACCCATATAATTAGTTCCCATTATCGAGGATTTATCGATTGCAATTTTGGTAAAATGAGAATTGTCGCTGTTGCCGACGACACCGCCACAGTAATCGCCGGTACTGGATATTGTCATATTACTCATCTGTATATTCTGTATAATACTATGATTCTGTGCCTGCCCGATCAGGCCTCCGATCGATGTTTTGCCTTTTATAACCTTTGTTCCTTTTACTATGATGCCGGCAATATAACTGTTGTTTACAGTGCCGGCGAGTGATCCAACATTCGAGTATTTATTGGCATTCAGGTTGAGTTCGAGCGATAGATCGTAGACTGCTCCCTTTTGGATATAACCAAATACACCCGAATTGTTATTATCTAATTGGATTTCCTGTTCAGAGTCAGATTTGATTGCTTTTTTTTGGCCATAAAAAATTCCCTGGAAAGGTTTGCTTTGATCTGTTCCTACGGGCGTCCAGGGCGAACTCTTTATTGTAATATCACTGGCCAGAATATAGGCATTGTCCGTATTTTCGGCGGGATAGGTCTGGCCGTTCGAGACTGCTTTGCCCAGGCTGATGAGATCGGCTTCCGTCCTGATGCAATACGCCCTCACGGTGCTCGTGGTTCCGTCGAAACGATAGGCTTTTTCTATCAGTGCATAATCCGAATTCTCACACGTCTCTTTGATACATTGCGAACCATCTAATTTATATCCCTTCTGACAGGATTTGATGACACAGGTACCCGCCCGGCATTCCATTTCTGCAGCATTGCTCGCGGGTTGGCAGGGGTGATTGCATTCACCGCAGTGGGTCAGATCCGCATGGATATCGACACAGGCTTTGCTGCCACCGGGAAGTTCACAGGTCGTTTGGTCGCAAGTCCATTCTTTTGCGCATTCGCCATCAAGACAGTATTCTCCGGTGTTGCACGCATGGAAACATTGACCGCAGTTATCCCGGTCTAATTGGGTGTTGACACACAGATGGGTTCCATCGGTGGAGCAATAGGTCAACCCGCTGCAGACCGCAATACATTCATTTCGCACGCATTTTTGGTCATAATTACAGGCTTTGCCTGGATCGGCGGCAGATTGGGCACCGCAATATTCTTTCGATGTCGGATCGACACACAAAATGCGAGTGGTGTCATCCTGGCCAATATTGACGTAATCCTTTTGGCATCGGTATTGGCACCGGTTTTCGCTGCATGTCACGGACTCTGCATTTAGGGGCACGTGATCTGCACATTTGTAATTGCACGCACCACAATTATCCATGTCACTTATTCTGCAATCATTCTCGCCACATTGGAGCTCACCATTGGCACAGCTGTTGACCATGCATTGACCTGCAACGCATACCATGCCTGTGCATGGCGTCCCTGTCGAGGATGGACCTGTCGCGCCACAGTAGGTATTGTCGGTCATGGGATCGATGCATTTGATCGTGAATTCGGTGTTGCCGCCCCCCACATTGACATAGCCCGATTCGCACGTGTACTGACATATCCCGGCTGAACAGCCATCCGAGACGGCATGATTCGGCACATGATCTGAACAGCGGTAATTGCAGGCACCACAATGGGCGGCATTGTCCGACTTGACATGGATGCATTCCGTAATGCCACCGATATTGCATGCCAGTTTATTGTCTGTACAGCTGTTCTCGATGCATTGACCATCAAAACAGTGCAGATTGTTGTCATTGCAATTCACGCCTTTGTTTTCACTCGATGTTGCACCGCAATATTCATTGGATCCTGGGTCGACGCATAGAATGCCTTCGTCCGAATTTTCGCTAATTTGCACATAATTCCGTTCACAGACGTATTGACAGATGCCAGATTTACAACCCTGTGATATGGCATAAACGGGGCTTACGTCTTCACATCGGTGATTACAATTGCCGCAATGATCTCTGTCAGAGGATGTGTCTACGCATTTGGGGTGACCATCGACACTGCATTGTTTCGGTCTGTCCGGATCGCGTTCTGAACATTCATTCAGCTTGCAGGTTCCATCATTACAAACCTCGCCTGCTTTGCACTTGGTTCCGCATTGACCGCAATGGTCGTCATCGTTGAGCAGGGATGCCTCACAGCCATCCGAAACGATGCCGTTGCAGTTATCAAAATTGGGCCGACAGGCGAGTTTTTCTGTCTCGGGATCGCAGTAACTGTTTTCGTATGCATTCGGTGGGAGGCAGCTCCCCTCGCAATAGGTAAAACCATATCCACATCCGGGATAGCACTTGTAAACCTCGCCATCCGCCGCGCATTCCGAAATCACTGTGTTACTCGGGCATCTCCCATACCTGAATGCGTTATATATCGTCGAACGCAGGACACTGTCTGCAATATGGCAGCACGAATTTTCGCTTGTGCAGTTTTCGGCATAGCAAATGCCATTGGTATAATCGACATACGCCAGCGGATGTTGTTCATCGCCGCAGGGAGTCCCCTGGGGCGGCGGGGAGTCCAGGACACATCCGGTCATGCTGACCGCTAAAAGAAACATGAACAGTTTGGAACGATTGCTGGCCATTCATCACCTCCCGAAAAAGCGGAGCCGCTGCTTTATTATAGCAATATCCGGGACTTTTACAAACCGTGTTGTTCTGTGGGCGTCCTATTGCCTGCGGCAATACGTACGCCCGTGCGCCGTCTATTGTACCTTCGGCACAATACGCCGGCGCATGTGATGTTTGGTGCTGTGTGCCGCAAAAATACAAAAAGCCGACCGTATGGGGCGATTTGCGTCCCATAGGTCGGCTCACGAGGCGTATTTGCGATTTCATCGCAAATAGCCGGTGTTATCAAAGATTAATCTTCGCGTCGGCGTCTGGCCAATGCGCCCAAACCGAGCAACCCCAAAAGGAGGCCAAAGGATGAGCCAGCTGGGCCGTGGGGCGTGGATGAACAGTCGAACAGTGAGGCTGCTTTTTCCAAGTCTTCTGCCAGTTCTGCGCACGAATCCCCTTCACAAATATCATTGTTCCCGGGCTTTTCATCATTCGGATTGCAATCCTCTCCCTTGCACGCATCGCTCTTGGTGCATTCTGTGCTGATGATGCTTTTACAGTCACCGGCGCAGGAGATGGTACCTGTGGAACCTTCGCCCACGACGGTTTCGCATGATTCGGACTCGTTTTTGAAGATATCACCGTCTGCAGAATGATCGCAGACCTCCCCCTTATCGGTGTCGACGGTGCCATTGCCGCAATAGGAAATACAGGCAGCGGTGTCATAAGTGCAGGAATCATTGCATTTGACAATGCCATCGAAATAGAGATCTTCGAAGAGGGCGCTGCATTCATTTTTACCATTGGCAAAGGCTTCGCCATCGCAGAGCTCATCGCCGTCTACGCGATCATCACCACAGACCGGTTCCTTGCTGCAGCTCAGCAAATCCAGTTTGCATTCTGTGGTGCATTGGGCTGTGCCGCCTGTATAGATGGAATCGATTTCTGTACACTGGGTAACATCATTGACAAACAGCGTGCCGTCGCATTCCTCATCGGGATCGAGTCTGCCGTTGCCGCAAAAACATGCCGGATCGTCGTCGTCCTTGAGGCCATTGCCGTCGTCATCGACGCCATTACCGCAGATTTCCTTGTATTGCTCGGCAACTTCGGGGGCAATACTGATAATCCAGTCGTAATAATCCTGGACGGCTGTATCGACATTGTAAGTACGACATACCTTATCTCCATAGCTTGTAACGCCGGCGACATAACGCTGATCGCCAATCGTATAGAAAGTCGGGCCGCCCGAATCGCCGTTGCATTGACCGCCTTCTTCGATGCGGGAATACAGTGTGCTGTGTGAAATGGGTAGTTCGATGGTGGTATTGACTTCGCCGTCTTGGTCACACTGGAATTTGTTGGGATGACAGCCTTTGATGGTGACTGTTCCAACGAAGCATTCTTCACCTGTATCATCGGGATTGAATATGCCGCAGTATTGCAGCTTGGGGTGGGTGACTTTTAATTTGGTTCCCGAATCGCCATTTTCATCAATGCCGAATCCGATGGTTTCCATTTCGGCGGGCAAGTTTGCATTGGTCAGAGCGAGCCACTTGGGCTGTGGCAAAATGGGAGTAGCAATTTCGGGGGGAACGGGGGTCTTTAGTTTGACCAATGCAATGTCATACGCAGGCAGTTCGCTTTTTAAATAATCCGGATGGAAGATATATTCCTCTGTATCAAAGGCAATGAGCTCGGTATTTTTATCGCCAATGCCTATTTTGCCTGTACTGTTATTGGCAGATGGGGTTTTGTTCTCTATGTCTGCGACGCAATGCGCGGCAGTGAGTACCCATTGTGGGTGAATCAGTGTGCCAGTACAGTAGGAACTGCCATTGAGCGTGCCGGGTTTGCCCTGATAGCTGTAATCCTCTGTCGAACAATCCGTCTTGCTCGCATTGCAGGTATTCTTACAAACGCGGGATTCGGCGTTGTCAAGCACATAGGCGAGCTGATCGCCAATTTTTCTGCATACACTGACGATTTTGGCATCGTAGTCTTTTAAAGATTTACATTCCGTACGGATTTCTCCTTCGGTAGTGCATCGCTCATATCCATAAATATTGGTTTCATCGTGCACGCAAACATCGGAAGTGCCATATTTGCTGGCAAAATACTCGGCGATTTCTGCCTCGCATGGGAGCATGTACTGGAAGCCGGCACTGTCGCACTGCTGATTGGAAGCATCGCATGCGTTGTTACAGAAATGTCTGTTGCTGCTCAGGATGGGCACGACGTGGCCATCGTAATTGAAACAGTTCCAGGTATCTTCGACATAGCCATCAAATCCGTCACCTTTTAAGGCAGAACAACGGGATGCCGTCTGGTTAGCCGCATTGCATTCGGGGACGCATTTGGGTTCACCGAGAAAAAGAACACATCCTGGCAGTGTTGGGTCCTTCGATTTGCAGGTGTCTGTCTGTTCTTGTGAGCATTCGGTATAATAGGGCAAAAAAAGTGAGACGACAGCAGGTTCATTGAGAGCCGGCGTTCCATACATAATCGCCTGTGCATTTTGGATGAGATCGGAAGCTGAAGAAGGAGATTGGGCGGTTTCCTGGCACGCTGAGGCCAGAAGAATGCATGATATGGATATGAAGAGCAGATTCTGTTTCATAATTTTCTCCATAGTAATATGAATATGTCAAAAAAACTGCATTAATTTAAGCATAATTCAATTCATTATGCAAGATAATGACTACAATACCAGGCATTCATTGTAATTATTCAGCTGTAGAGTGTGATCCTGTTTCCCAAAATACTTGAAATCTCTTTAATTCATAATGCTGAATGCATAATGCAGAATGATTTTGTAAAACCAAAGCTCTGTTTAACGAGTGTGGATATATATTATCACAGATAACTTCCATCCTGGCTTAGAGCTTAG
The DNA here is from genome assembly GCA_002395385.1 of Myxococcales bacterium UBA4248. GTDB lineage: Bacteria > Myxococcota_A > Bradymonadia > UBA4248 > UBA4248 > UBA4248. Next base: position 23,414 of record DGWW01000237.1, on the reverse strand, counting down.
AGCTTAGAACTTAGAGCTTGGAGCTTAGAGAATGGATTGATCACTCAAAGCTCAAAGCTCAAAGCAATGAAATGATTTAGCTATCGGAACAAGTCATATCCACGGTGGTTAAACATAGACAAAAACAAAGTAATCATCCAATTCCCCTGAGTATGACATTTCATTATGCCTTCATCATTATGCATTAATGTGTACGCCCAAGGTATATGTGTAACTACATTACTGTTGTTTTAATAATAACAAAACTATATATAAGCGCATGTGGTTGTAAGGTGTACATTTGGTATACCTCCCGGTAACCGCAAAGGGTTACCGCTCTCCCATTCCCGCCCGCCGACCGACGCCCGACCCTTCAAAACGCTCGGTCTTGGCACACGAGTCCCTTTCTGACATGATCTGTCATAAAAAAAAGCATTCTGTGTGCCTGGCATATACAGTGCTACAGCATGAAGATCCGCGTCCGGGTTCAATCATGCTGGGACTCCCCTGGGCTGACTGTATATTATGTCGGGGAATTTATCTGATGTCAGAGATAACCAGATGGATACATGCTGCACCTCCGATAAAACAAGGGACCATTCCCTGTCATAATGATGCCATTGAGATCGGCTTTGTTACATTTTTTTTTGCTCTGTTTAACGAGTGAGGATAGTTTTTCACAGATAACTTCCATCCTGGCTTAGAGCTTGGAGCTTAGAGAATGGATTGACCACTCAAAGCTCAAAGCAATGAAGTGATTTAGCTATCGGAACAAGTCATATCCACGGTGGTTAGACATAGCCAAAACCAAAGTAATCATCCAAGTCCCCTGGGTATGACATTTCATTATGCATTCATCATTATGCATTAACGAATGATTTGAGTTTTCAAAGAAAAACAAACCTAGGGGGCTGAGTAGTAACAAAAAAGCCGACCGTATGGGGCGCTTTGTGTCCCATAGGTCGGCTCACGAGGCGTATTTGCGATTTCATCGCAAATAGCCGGTGTTACCAAAGACTAATCTTCACGTCGGCGTCTGGCCAATGCGCCCAAACCGAGCAATCCCAGGAGCATTGCTGCAAGTGGTGCAGATGAGGAAGAAACTGGAGTTCCCGAACATTTGACATCTTCTGAGAATTTTTTGGTCACACAATAATTGGTGTTAGCGCAGATGGGATCTTCGCAATCGACGAGTCCGTCGGCGTTATCATCTTTGCCATTGGCACAGATGCTGAGTCCGGAGCTCAGGCATACGGCATCGTCACTGCAGTCGGCGTCGTTACAATCGACGGCGCCGTCTCCGTCATCATCGGTATGATTGGAACAATTCTCTGCAACAGAGAGACATGCTGTTGTGTTGGCACAAACAGGATCATTGCAGTCGACGAGTCCATTATGGTCATCATCGATGTTGTTGCCGCAGATTTCGATTTTATTGCCGCACGAAGGAACGGTAGAGCAAGCGGGATCGTTACAATCGATGAGTCCATTTTTGTCATCGTCAATGCCATTGGAGCAATTTTCGGTAGGTGTGGCAACACATGCAGGATTGTAGGAGCAAGCGGGATCGTTACAATCGATGAGTCCATTTTTGTCATCATCGACATTGTTGTCGCAGATTTCGTAGATGAGTCCAAGTTTGCAGTTGGAGGCAGACATACATGCGGGATCATTGCAGTCTGACAGGCCATTTTTGTCATCATCGTAGCCATTGTCGCAAATTTCACTGCCAGCAGCTTGTGAGGCAGGCGTTTGGCAGGCCGATGCTTTTGCACAGTCGGGATCTTGGCAGTCTATGAGACCATTGCTTGTGTCATCGACACCATTGTCGCAAATTTCGGCCACGATATCCGAGCAGGCACTGTAATTGACGGTGCAATCTGCATTGCATGTGACTTTTCCGGAGGTGTAGGCTGGAACCCAGCCATTGCATGTATCTTCATCGAGGAGGAATTTGTCTCCATCGCATTCTTCATCACCATCGACGATACCATTGCCGCATGAAGAGACGGGATCTGGGTCAACAGGATCGGGAACGACGGGATCGGGCTCTACGGGGGCGAGTACACATTGGCTAAAGTCCAAACCGCAATCTGAAGTGCAAAGGACGTTGCCCGAAGCGTATTTGTCGTCCCACTGGGCACATGTGGTATAGCCATTGATGAATTTATCGCCATCGCAGACTTCGCCGTTATTGATCATGCCATCACCGCAATAGGGGGCAAGTACGCATGCTTTAACATTGATAGTGCAGTCGTCGTTGCAGAAGATATTGCCGGAGGCATAGATACTGTCGTAGGCGGAGCATTTCTTGGTGTTGTTGGGGAATGTCGTTCCATCGCACTGCTCGCCATCATCGATATTGCCGTCGCCGCAGTAGGGGCCGGTCTTGCAGGAGGGATCCGAAGCGCAAGCCGCATCATCGCAGTCTGTCTGGCCATTGCCATCGTCATCCAGCCCATTGCCACAGACTTCGACGTATTGATCGGCAACTTCGGGTGCTTTGGAGATGATCCAATCGTAGTAATCCTGAACGGCCGTGGAAATGCCATACCCTGCGCATGCGGCATCACCATAGCTTGTCACGCCCGAGACATATTCGATGCCGCCAGCTTTATAGAAAGCGGGGCCGCCGGAGTCGCCCTGGCAGGGACCGCCATGCTGCTGTTCGTAGAAAATGCCGCCATGGGGAATGAGGACATATTCATGCCAATTGGTATAGAGGCCATTTTTGCAGGTGCCGCCCATACCGTCTGATGTCGATGTCGAATAATAGCTGCCGCAATCCCAGTAATCTGATGATGGATGTTTGCCGCTGTAAACAATCGGATCGGCAATCTTGCAGCCGCTCGAGCTCGAATTGTCTTTTTCGCCACAGTATTTCGTGACGGTACCTGTGAATTTAAGTTTGGTGCCGATGTTGCCTTTCTCATTGTAGCCGAAGCCAGAGAATTCCATGTCGGTAGCGAGGTCTTTGGATGAAATGCCGAGCCATTTGGGGTGAGGCAGAATCGGTTTGGCTGCCGAGGTGGGGATCGCATCTTTGAGCTTGATCAGGGCTATATCGGAATTGATGGTGCCGTAAGTGCTGTTCAGCTGATAGTCACCATAGTTGGAATGGTAATAGATTTCGCTTGTGCCTGCGATGTCGTATTTCTTGATGGAGTCTTCATCGCTGCCAATGCCGATTTTGATGTATTTGTTGTTAGAGTTGAGTGAAACACTCCCACCGCCATACCAGCCGTAGGAAGTGGTCGTGACGCAGTGTGCAGCCGTCAAGACCCATTGGGGATGGATGAGGGTACCTGTGCAGAAGATGTATTTGTTATACGAATCATACAGGCCGACGACGGCATTGTGGCTCGTCTTGGTATCTTTCGTGCCGTTAATTTGGGCATGCTGAGAGACGGTCAGTGCCTTTGGGAGTGGCTTCTGTTCTTCAGAGCATGATGCAACGAGCGTCGCACAACAGGCACAAGCAGCCAGTAAAGTAAGTTTGGTTTTCATGTTTTTCCTCCAGGAAATGACCTCATATATAAGGCCATATTTTAACTGCGTGTCTTTTTAGCGCATTTAAAATAAATTGGAATAATTAAATCTGATAAATTTGGCTATTTTTCTTGTCAAAATGTAGTCGAACAAACGCGTTTGTACCATTTGGCGCGTTTTTCTGTTCCAGGGGTAAGGATGAGGAAGGGGAAATGAAAAAAAAGTAAAAAATCCCTTGACAATCTTTTTTAATAAGCGCATAAGACTTGCCGTTCGCTGAGAGGCGAACTTGATGCGGGATGGAGCAGTCCGG
>DGWW01000237.1:13838-19432 GCA_002395385.1 Myxococcales bacterium UBA4248 | reverse complement strand
TAGGTTCGAATCCTATTCCCGCTATTGAAGCAGATACCATGGGTATCTGCTTTTTTTATTTTTTCGGGTATTGGGATAATCGGCAGCGACGTGTCGCGACACGTCGCTAGGTTGTATCAATCCCCGTCGAATTTCTTGACTTTGTCTGCTATGCGGCCGGCGCGTGCTGCTTTGCCCGAAGCGTATGCAGCAGCAATGGCATGGGTGAGGTTGAACCGGGGACCATCTTCGTGTGTCGGTAAAAAGCTCGCTGTGGGCTCTTTTTTTTGAGCCAGTTCCTGCTTTTGTGCATCGAATCGTGAAAGGTCAATGACTTGGGCTGATAAAGGCTCTGCCTGCGATTCCTGAAGATCTGCCGAGACCTCATCTAACTTGCCAAAGAGTGTTTCCAGATGGGGAACCAGGCCTGCGCCGGGTTCGTTGTTCATGAGAAAATAGTTGAACTTGGCAAGACATCCCTTGTAATTGTCGAGTGATTCGAGCAAATCGGTGTTGTATTCGCTGCCGATAGTCGGGAATGTTTTCGGGATGTGCGCGTATTGCTCTAGGACATCGAGCGTGTGATTGAGTGCCTTGATTTGGGCATCGTAAATCACTGGCTGGTTGATGAGCTTTTTGCCGATATTCGCTTTGATGACAGGGCGGCGTCTAAGCCAGCGTCGTTCATCGGAGTCGAGTTGATACAGCAGGAGAACATTTTCGATTTCGATCCCAATGCACTGACGTTTGCGCGGATAATCGACTGTTTCGGCGACTGGGGAAAATGGGACTTCGCGCATGGGATCTGCCCATTGAATAATGAGGCTTTCGTGGTTCGGTCCTTCGGAACTGTCGATGCTGAAGTGCGCACGAACCCTGGCTTTTCCGTGGACACGATCCCGGGAAATGTAATCCAGTTCCGGGATGGACAGCAAACAGCACAGATCGGGCTCGACTCTCGCATCGGGAGAGGCCGTAAACATACGGGCAACGCGGGCACCTTCGACGGGAATTTCATTGCCGTCCACGATGAATCCTCCGATGCCGCCCAGAGTATTGGCCATAAAAGTAATCAGCGAGGATGGCCCGAACTTGCCGTCACACAAGAGTTGATGATGTGTCTGGTAGTCCAGAATCCAGTCAATCGCAGAATCCTGATCCATATTCCAGAGAGGATGGGTATCGGGAAGTATGCCGCGCCAGAAGATTTGCCGCGCACGCATGTTGAATTGTTGCGCCTGGAGGCGCGCTTCGGTTGAGATCATGGCGGCTATCTCTGTTGGAGCTCGCGACGGCAGGCATCACAAAGATACGCACCGACAAAGGGTTTGGGATGATTGGCTGGTTCTTTCATGGGCAAGCCACAGATGTCACAGCGCTGCATGCTGCGGCGCTCTTCGACGAGTTCTATGAGTTCTTCGGCATGCTCACTGCCGGTTCGCCGAATGATGTCAAAATAATCACCAAAGAATTTGCGAAGATTAAAACCTTTGGGAATGGATACTTTTTTTTCGGGCATGATGAACTCTCCATAAAAGAAAAAGCGAGCTGTAGGGGCGGTCTCGTGCGGCCGCCCCTAGGCGAGCTATTGCGCGGCGTATCGCAGATAGCCGCGTCGAATAAAAAAATTATAAACTAATTTCCACCGATGGGTAAACCTCTTCGAAGGATGGATTTTCGATTTCACTTATCATCGCCCGAATTTTCGGTGTGATGACGGGATCAAACTGCTCCATGGTCTCGGCGGATGCTTCCATGACCGATGTCCACACCGGCTTGATGAGATCCGGCAGCGCACAGTGGAAATTGAACGGACACTGGCTGTACCATTGAATATTTTTGGATTCTATGGCCGCTTTTAATGCGATGGCATGGGCAATCGTCGATTGAATCGAATACTGATAGAGTATCGATGAAATCAATACGGTTTTGGCGGTTGAAAATGCTGTCTCGTATTTCTGGTTTAGAAGTGCATGCAGGCTCTGTCCAAGTTGGACACACAAAATGCCGAATTGATCATTTAAGGCAGTAAAATCGTTGAGCGCACGATCAAAAGCCTGGGAACATTGCCGGTTATTCTGAGTGATGGCACCATGCAATCCCATCAGGGTATGGCACCATGCACGTGCTCTGCGGTTGTTGGGACCAAAGCATGCCAGCGATGTGGCGATCTCATTGGCACCTTCAAAATACCTTTGATTGAAATCGAGTTCAATGGCTCGTGCACAAACGGTGATTCCCGTAATCAAAGAAGTCGCGGGAATTTTGGAGGGCTGAGAGAGTGGCATGCGGTGGATGCTTTCCCAGTTGGCTGTCAAAATCCAGATGAGAAGGCGGTAGGTCTTTCCCTGGATGGCTGTGGCTTCATCCTGAAAATCTGCAACAGTTTCGCAGGCATTCAAAAGTGGATAGAGCGTTTGATCGGATGGCTGCTCTAAAAAATGATAAATATTGGCTGAGAGCTGGGAAACACAAAACTCCGCCGTTTCGTCATTCTTTTGAAAAATGCTGATGGCACGCTCGATGTACTCTTTTGCCGCACGCGTGTTGCCTGCAAACCACTCTATTTTGGAGAGACGTTTGAGAATGCCTGCCTCATCGAGAGGCGATGTTACAGCTTGCAGTTGGGCACGTGCATCCTCGAGGCAGACTCTGGCATTCTGTATATTGCTTAGCAGGATAAAGGCATCTGCTCTCGTCAGGTTGGCACGAATGGCGTGGACTTCATCTTGGCATGACAAAAATTGTTCCCGCGCCTGGGATGCCATATCTTCGGCGCGCTGGAAATTGCCGCGACGGAGATTTTGTTTGGCCATGAGCAGTTGAACGTGTGCCTGGTTGACGGGGGTACTGCTGCGTTCCGAATAGGTTTTCAGCCGCGTGCAGAATTGTTCAAAGGCCGTATATTTGTCGAGAATGAGTGCAGTTTCTGCTGAACGAATCAGGGCTTCTGACCAATCGATTGCCTGGATCAACTCATTGGGGGGAGGATTGCTGGAAAGTATGGCATCGAACGTCGTGCCAAGCGATTCCCAGCGTTCAAGCGCAAATTTGAAATCGAGTAATTCGCAGGCATTTTCGGCACTTTGATAACAGAACTGGGCAAAGGCTACAGGATCGGAGGCATCTCGCCAAAGTTTGGCTACACGCCATAATTCTTCGTAGGAGGGAGATTCATAGCATTCGATGAGTGCTATCGCTGCCTGCGCTTTGAGGGCTTTTTTCTTTCTTTCGGGAATGCGCGCCTGAATGGCTTCGGCATGCCAGGGCTCAGAAAACTGCAGCTTTTGTGCGCTGTTTTTATTCAGACTGATCGATTTGGGGGTGCTGAGCATCCCGAGGTCGCACCATGCCTGGATGGCATCGCGCCAGCAATGGGAAAGGGCTTTGTCGCTTTCCATTTCCCAGAATTGCTCCACCTCGTTCATGTAGATCTCAGGGCCAAAAATGGAAGTTCGGGTCAGGATTTCCTGATAGATTTCCATATTGGTGCCCAAAATCGGTGCCAATTCTGCAATCTTGTGGTCTAAAAAAGATATCACTGTCTCGGGCACACCCAGTGGCTGCATGTCATCCGCAGAAAGGGTATAGAGTTCCAGCGGTGTTTTGATGAGTCGCGAGGTTTGCTGAAGGTGCTTGACCATCGACATCGCATAATAAGGATTGCCGTATGATTCGTTGGCGATGCGCATGCTCAGCCGATCCTCTATGCGCCAGCATGATTTTAATATTTGTTTCATATTTTTGGGCGCGACAGGACCCAAAACAATCGATTTCTCAAAAATGACTCTGTATTCCGGACGCTCGCCTATGTTTGAAATCCAGGGGATGATCGCCAGTTCACTCGGATCGTAGTTGACCAGTACCAAAATGGAATAAGAACTCACAAGCATGCGGAGTTTGCTTAAAAATTGATAAACCGGCTCGCTGCATCGCTGAAGATCGTCAATCAGAATGGCAATCGGATTGCTTTGAACGGCAATCGGAAATATTTGCAGCAGGATGTCAATCACCTCGTCCCAAAGTGTGGGATCTTTCTGGGATGGAATTTGCCGGATAAAGGCTGCTATTTCTGTGGGGGATTTGAAATTGAAATATTTCCCGATTAGAACCCGCGACTGATCCGGATCAAGCAAATTGAGTGTTTGTAAGGTGAGCTTTGAAAAGAGTGTTGCCGAATAATCATCCGCATGCAGGAAAACATTCGAAGTTCCCGTCGATGGCTGCGGCGTACAGGCAATAATATTGAAAGTGCCTTTGAGCGATTTTTCCGAAATATACTTGAGAAATTTGGTCTTTCCACTGCCAAAACCGCCAATGATCAGGCGCTGCATCCCGCGGCCGCGCTGTGTACGCTCGATGTCGCGCTTGATAATGGAGTACTCGTGAGTACGGGCAATTTCCGTAATATATTTATAGGAATGAGAAGCCTGATTGTTCTGTCCGAATGAATCCGGCATCCCATAGGATGACGAAAGATTCAACTCGCTTTGAAGTATCACATTGTGTGAACGGCGAAGCCCGGAATCCTCTGCTGCCTCAAAAGCCCGGATCTTTTCACGCAGATCTTCGGATGAAATCTCGGTCGCTTTTTTCGAGGTCAGGCTGGTTTTGGCCAGGAGTTCGCACCAGACAGGATTGTCTTCGGCGATGGGAACTGGCGAAATCTGTATGCTCTCAAGTGCTTCACGAAAGGCTCTGACGGAAATAAATCGCTGCCATGGCTTTTTGGCGAGTGCCTGGCTGAGAATTGCTTGCAGTGCCGATTTGATTTGATTGTTGAGCCCTTCATAGTGCGGCTTCCAGTCGATATTCGGGATGGGCATCTCGAGATGTGCTTTTAACATCTCGAGCGTGCTGTCACCGGTATAGGGGAGTTTGCCTGTCAATGCTTCATACAGCAAAATACCGACGGCATAAATATCCGTACATGGGCCGATGAGGTTGGTTTGATTGAGAATTTGCTCTGGCGCCATATAGGCCGGTGTGCCAAGGTGCATTCTGTCGGGTTTGCTGTCATTGGGAAGTGTCGCTAACCCAAAGTCGGCAAGCTTGGCACAAATCTGATGATCCTCAAGCGTGATGAGGACATTTTCGGCTTTGATATCGCAGTGAATGAGCACGCGCTGGTGTGCATGTTCGAGGGCATCGAGTATCTGATTTAAAATATCGATGACTGTATACAGCGGAAAATCTGAGTGATTGATGGCATTGAGTGAAACACCACTAATCAGCTCGGTAGAAAGATATAGCTGATCGCTTTCTGTGAGGCCGAAATCGAAAAGTTTAACCACATGGGGATGATTGAGTAGTGCATACGCTCTCGCCTCGCGGTTAAATGAAGCGCGCATGCGGGGATTGGCACACGTTTCGGGATTGAGAATCTTGACGGCTGACGTACATTTAAGGAGGTTATCCCAAGCCTTGTAAACTTTGCCCATCCCGCCCTGCCCAATGGGGGACTGGAGCTCATATCGGGATTTAAATTCAAGTTCTCTCATGACACATTCATTCGCAAAATAAGGATGATTGTCCTGTATTTCTGCTCTGGTATAGCATGTGAGCACGGGATTGTCTTTATTTTTGGTGTCCGGGCTATCGTGCGGTGCACGATG
>DGWW01000237.1:0-13770 GCA_002395385.1 Myxococcales bacterium UBA4248 | reverse complement strand
GCGCCTCGGACGCGCCGGCTACCGCATGTGCGGTACGCCGCCGCATCATTATGGATGGCGTGCCGTAGATGCGACCCAGTTGGGTCGCAGCAAGGCGCGCAGCGCGGCGTATCAAGCCGCAGAGACGTTTCGTGAAACGTCTCAAGGCGAGATAGCCGCGCCAACCCAAAAAAAAAGACGTTCCGAAGAACGTCTCATGAAATTAGAACTGGAAGAAGGGGCCCACCGAAAGGTCGAAATGAACGGACGGTTTTTTGGGGAAATGGATGGGAATGGCCAATTCGACAGCCAGACCGACATTCTGGTGGAATGTCCATAAGAAACCGATTTCTGGTGCAATGTGGATGGGGCCTTCGTAGAGATAGATATCGACGAAATTATTGTATTTGGAGCCAAGCGGGACCTCGGCATTGGAACCGCCCCAACCGATTTCAGCACCGATGTAGAGGCGATAGGGTTGCGTGTGCAGCGCAAGGTAACGCAGCGTCAGGCCGAGCATGATGTTGTAAATTTCGGGATTCTCGACGTTCTTGGGATTGCTCAGTGTTTTGGAAACAATGTCGGCAAGCTGGCCGCGAAGATAAAAACCAAGCTGGATGTTGTAGGGCAGGTTAAACACGCCGCTTGCACGCAGATGGAACGGCAATATCGCCATACCTGTTGTGACCTTGACTTCTGTACCATCATTGTTTGCGGTATTGGTCGGACATTTGGATGAATTGAGACAGTTGAGGACTTTGCCTTCGACGACGCCGAACCCCGTGCCAAACAAAATGGAAAATTGGAAGAGCGGGTCACCATAAGTTTTGTCGAGCTCTTCTGCAGAAAGGCCGGTACATTGGCCAACCAAAACCGAAGTGAGCGGCGCATTGGGATTGGCGACACCCGCAACGACTTCACCCATGCGATTCTGGGCCTCGATGTAGTATTGGATCTTATTGCCGCGCGTATCCAGGGCAGGAATATCTGCGGTCAAAATGTCGGATGAAGCCAGTGTCGGATGAAGCTCGGTCTGGGTATAACCGCGCTGATCATCGACGGCATAGTACAGATAGACGCGATAAATATCGGGATGTGCTGGAACGGTAGCACGGATTTCCAGAGCCTGGCAACGATTGGCCGATGTGACTGCCGTGTGGTTCACCGAAGGTTTGACCGCACTCAGGGCCGCCGCAGATGATTTAGGGGCTGCTTCAAAGGTTGCTTTGGCACGCTCAAAAACCTCTTCGATTTCCTCCGATTTATAGTCGCTCGGTATCTCGACAGACGGATCGATCGTCATGGCATTGAGAAATGCCGAAAATGCACGCTCATCTGCAATTGCCGGTGCAGAATCTTTAAAACGGCCATAGCTGATAATACCCTGCACAATATAGATCTTGGCTGCTTTCGGATCGGTAACATTATTTTGCTCGAGAATGTGCGTTGCCTGCATGATTTTTGCATCGGCATCCTCCAGCTCAAAGTTGTCATAATCATCCAATGCGCCATTGCTCAGCTGAGCTGCCGTTTGAAGCGCACTCTGGGCAAACGCATAGGTCGGGAGCATGCACAAAAGTGCTACGAATAGAAGAGATAGCCATCTCAAGTTGATTTGCGGATGTGCCATAAAAAGACCCTTAAATATCAAAAAATAATGTTTCCACACTGGAAACCCACTCTACTATAACCATTCTCTGAGGGTTTGCCAAATATTAATTCGCAATGGGCAATGTGCAATTGGAATTGCAAAGTCTCAAGGAAATTCTGAAGATAAGGAAAATTGGCTTTCTGAATGCGTAATGCGTAATGCGTAATTGAATTTGCAATTCCCCAATATGCCTCTAAAGCTAAGATAACTTCAATTCTTTAGAAATTCCTTGGAAACTCCCCGATAATTACGAGTTGTGAATTACGAACTTAGAAAACAATCCGCATAAAAAAAGCCCCACGAAATCGTGAGGCTTTTTGAATGACGTATCCCGGAATTAACGAGAGGTAATTCTGAGTTCGACGCGGCGGTTGTTTGCACGTCCTTCGGGCGTATCGTTGGTATCGATGGGTTTGTCGGGACCGAAGCCGGCAAATGTCATACGATCCTTTGCGATACCGCGTTTGATGAGTTCTTTCATGACGCTTTCTGCACGGCCCTTCGAGAGCTTGACGTTGCTCTTGTACTTACCGGAGCTATCCGTATGTCCTTCGATGGAGATATGGATGGTCGGATTCTCTTTGAGAACGGTGGCGATTTCGTCGAGAAGAGGCTCGGACTTGGCAAGAACCTTGGTCTTGTTGGTAGCAAAGAAGAACTGTTCTTTGAGTTCGATTTGAGTATCGGTAACGACGATGTATTTGCGGGGAGGCGGACAACCGTTTTCTTCGACGGTGCCTTTTTCGAACGGGCATTTATCCGAACCGGTGCAGTTTGTAAACGAGCTGTGGAGATTGTTCTCGGCAACCCAGGGATCGCAGACCGTATCGGTGTCGGAGTCGGGATTCGGGCAGCCCTGATATTCCTTAAGACCACGGATTTCTTCGCAGAGGTCAGTACCTTTGCAGGTGCTTTCAAATTTCGATTCGAGTTTGACTTTGGCAACCCATTTGTCGCAGATGCCGTCGCCATCGCGGTCGGGATTGCTGCAGCCTGCATAAGCAAGTTCACCCTTATCGTTGGGGCATGCATCCGAACCTTTGCAGTTGGGGAAGTCACTGGTCATGCCTTTCTCGGCAACCCAGGGATCGCAGACGCCATCCTTATCCGTATCGGGGTCGGGACAACCATTGAATTCGCGTTTGCCGGGAATATCCGGACATTTGTCCTGCGAATCCATGATACCGTCCTTGTCGCGGTCCTGAAGTGCAGCATCGAGGCACAGGGGATTGTTGCTCTTCTGGTCGGCTGCCTTGATCATCTCATCTGCATACGTAATATGATCTTCACCACGGCGACCGTTGCCATAGCTAAGCTCCATGCGGCCAAATTCCTCATGGGCATTTGCCATTGCCAACTCTTTCGGGGCACAGCGATAGGCACGATCGTGAATCTCATTCGCCTGATTGTGAATCTGTTCCTGCATTGCCGAAAGCTTGGTGCCATCGGCACATCCCATTGCCATCACTGCAGCAGAGGCAAAAGCAACCATTAACACGCTGCGGCCATTAAATTTGATGTGTTTCATATGTGATTTCTCTCTTAATGAACGGCAAGTAAATCGGGTGGACTAATTACTGACCTAAAAGCGGCGATTTCCATGGGCTGGTTGTTGCTTTTTCCGTGGCGGCTTTTGCCATGTCAAAAGCTTTCTGCGCATAGTCCGCACTGTAACCAAACTGCGAATATCCCCAGAGTTCATCGGCTTTTCGGAGGTATTCCTGAGCCATGTAGTATTCGTAAGGTGCCTTCGTCGAAGCATTCACTGCGTCTGCTTTCGCAAGTGCATCCTTGGCGGTCTCAATGTTGCTCGTTGACATGATCGGTCCACAACCGCTCATTAATACCAGTGTTATCATTGTGAGTAACGCAAATAAGCGTCGTTTTATCATCATTGACAGCTCCATTGTTGTACAAGGTTTCGGCGTATCAGACGCCCAAAAACGAATCCTAAATATCAAACTGAACCGCCAATGTCAAATTGCGCATCACATCCATGTTCATTTTTGTTTGCACTCTGCCTGTCTCTTGACTTTTATGATTGATTATGCCCTTCAAAAACGTAGAAAAAAGAAAGCATAACGGTCTCATTCGGAATGGGGGAGGGGCCACATCCCGCACTGGAAGAGATAACGTTTGGCGGCGCTCCGGGCTGTCGAGGCGCCGCCTCGATACGCCCTTCGCATGCGGCTATTGCGATTCTCGCAATACGCCGCATCTTTAATCTTCCGGCTTTCCCATGTCGATTGCCTGCACAAAGGTCATCAGACGCCGGGATGCCGTTTCTTCGGGCGCGCCGGCTGGAACCCATGTCACGACCGCTGTCGCGCGAAAATTGTCTTTCCGCAGCATCAGACAACCATAATAATCGAACTTTTTATCGCCAAAAGTCGCTTCGAGTTTATAGCCCGCTTCGCCACCGCAAAAAATCGCCTGACTGGTCCCGTCGGGATCCCCTTTGCTCTTGCCGCCCCAGCCAACGACTAGCGCTTCTGTATAGAGTTTGGCCAACATCGATACACTTTGACCCTCCAGACCCGTCACAATGCCTTCGGTAACCATGGCAGAAACGACGACTTCCTCTTCACCTTTGGCATAAATCCACGCTCTCGAAGGGACTGAACCCGAAAATGTCTGCATCTCCCGCATGGTCCAGTGAGGCGGGGTCGTGATGTTGACACTGGCATACTGCTCCTGGGCATGGGCCAGCACACTTGTTCCCATTAAAAATGAAAAAAATATGAAATATCCGATTCGCGCGATCCGCATCTCGATTCCTTTGGGGAATGGTTTTCTCAGGTAGCGCCGTGTCGTGACACGGCGCAATGGTATCCGTGCCACGGCGCAATGGTATCCGTGCCTACCGTATTGCTATCCCCCAATTACATCATTATTTATTGAAAAAAAAATGGAAAATAACATTTTCATGGCGTATGTAGGCGTCTGCATTGCCCCGGCAGAAACGTGCAATCGCAAGTCTCTGCCATTCATGGCATTACCTCAATTACAAAGGATGACTCCATGCTCGAACCGTTAAAAAAATCGAATGTTCCCGGTCCCAAAGGCCCTGTCTTTATGATCGTTCTCGATGGCGTTGGCGAAGGCCGCAAGGACGAAAGTGACGCCGTCTTCCTGGCACGTACCCCTGTCTTTGACATGCTCGATAAAGTCGCACAAAAGACGTATCTGTTTGCACATGGCACACACGTCGGAATGCCGAGTGATTCCGATATGGGAAACAGCGAAGTTGGACACAATGCCCTGGGGGCCGGCCGCGTCTTCTCACAGGGCGCACGCCTCGTCGAAGAAGCAGTCTCGAGTGGTCGCCTTTACGAATCCGATACCTGGAAATGGCTCCTCGAAAAACCTGTCAGTGACGGAAAAACACTCCATTTCATCGGCCTTTTGAGCGATGGTAATGTCCATTCCCATATCGAACACCTCCTCTCCATGATTCGTCATGCCGATGCTTCCGGCGTTCGTTCACTCTGTGTCCATACCCTCTTGGATGGCCGCGATGTCGGTGCCACGACCGGCCTCATCTATGTGGATAAACTCGAAGCGGCACTCGCCGAGATCAATGCAAAGGGAAACCGGGATTATAGAATCGCATCCGGCGGCGGACGCATGATTACCACCATGGATCGTTATGAAGCAGACTGGCGTATCGTCGAACGCGGATGGCATGCCCATGTCCTCGGCGATGCCCGCGCCTTCGCAAGCGCACGCGAAGCTGTCGAGACTTTCCGCGCAGAAGAAGAAGGCATTTCTGACCAGAATCTGCCTCCCTTTGTCGTCGTCCGCAATGGCAAACCCGCTGGTACCATCGAAGATGGGGATTCCGTGATCATGTACAATTTCCGCGGAGACCGTGCTATCGAGATTTCCCGCGCATTTGATGCCGATAACTTCGATAAATTCGACCGCGTTCGCAGACCCGCCGTTCGCTATGCCGGTATGATGGAATACGATGGCGATGCCCATATCCCATCCCGTTATCTCGTTGCCCCTCCCGCCATCGATCGCACCATGGGCGAGTATTGTTGCGCCACGGGATTGCGCACACTCGCTGCTGCCGAAACACAAAAATTCGGACATGTCACCTATTTCTGGAATGGCAACCGATCCGGTTATTTTGACGAAAAATTGGAAAAATACATCGAAGTGGAAAGCGATCGCGTCGATTTTTCACAACGTCCATGGATGAAATGTGCAGAAGTGACCGATGCCGTCATCGCAGAACTCGATGCGCATCATTATGATATCGTCCGCATCAATTATGCCAATGGCGATATGGTCGGCCATACGGGCAATCTCGATGCGACGATCATTGCTGTCGAAGCCGTCAACCTCGCACTTGGCCGCCTGCTCGACAAGGTCAAGGCTATGGGCGGTGTGGCTATCATCACTGCTGACCATGGCAATGCCGACGAAATGTATCAATATAATAAGAAGAAGGGCGATTTCGTACGCGATGCTGACGGCAACCCTGTTCCATTGACCAGCCATACACTCAATCGTGTGCCCTGCTGGCTCTATGATCCATGCCATCAATTGTCCTGGAAGATCGATGACTCTGTCTCACCCAAGCGCCTGTCCAATCTCGCCGCGACTGCCATGAAATTGATGGGATATGAACCCCCCGCTGATTACGATCCCGCCATCATTTGTTAATGCGTAAAGCGTAATGCGTAATTGTGGTGCAGATTTGTTGGCCTTTTTTTATGAATCTTGAGTTCTGCATCCAATTGCGCATTGCAAAATTGCGAATTAGAAAACAATCCCGCATTCCGCATTCCGCATTGAAAAATTTCCCCCATTCATTGAACATGGGATAAAATTCGTGTATATGCATGGGCGCATTATTCGATGCCCTCTTGGGGGCAGTCGTCATTTTTGACTATTTTTTTGGGCTGGAATGCTCATAAATACTCTTGATCTGGAGGTCGCTATGAAAAAACGTGGTTCATTGGTTTTTGCCCTTTGCGCAATGGTCGGTGCAGTGACAATCGCCTGCAGTGATGACAGTGGCGATAAAGTGCCTTCGCAACCCGCGGGTGACTTGACCGTTTTGCCCGATAGTATGACGTTGACTCAGGGACAGTCTGATGTCATTAATGTCACTTATGGTAGTAAAAAGGATCTGGTCATTACCTCTGAAAAACCCGATTGCGTCAAGGTCGATGGTGGGCCGAGCAAAGAAGCCACGACAAATGCCGAGGGTAAACTGACGGTCAATGCAACGGCTGTGGGCGAAGATTGCACCTCAATCGTCACAGTCATGGATAAAGATGATAGTACGATTTCCAAAAACGTAAATGTCAAGGTTTTGGGTGCCGGCGAAGAGATGCCAATCCTGACGTTGACTCCCGACTCGCTATCGCTTACCCCCGGTGGTTCGGATACCGCCGTGGCAAACTACAAAATGGAACAGAGCGGAACGCCGATTGCCAATAGATTCCTCGAACTGTCGAGCACCAATCCTGCCTGTGCCAATCCCGCTTCCACTAGTGTCGAGACGGACGCCAGCGGTAATGCGGATATCAAAGTCATTGCCAATGATGGCGGTGCGTGCAATGCCATGATTACGGTCAAACCGCCTGAAGGCACCTCCAAGAGCATCAATGTCTCCGTTTCCGAAGGCGATGAGCCGGGACCGGGGCCGGTCGTACCGGGAGCTACAATGGCATTTGATCCGACCTCATTGTCCATTGCCTTTAGCGAAAAAACCGGAAACATTGTATTAAATTACAAAGACGGCAATGGCGCGGGTGTTGCCAATGCCAATGTGACATTCGATTATGATGACAGCTGTATTAAGAGCGACAAACTTAAGAAAGCCAAGACCGATGACAATGGTCAAATTGCAATGGTTTTGACTGCCCAAAAAGACGATTGCAAGACGACGTTGACCGCCAAGTCCGGTGATGTGACTGCTTCTGCTGAAATTGCAGTAACGGCAAAAACGGAATTCTCATTTACACTCGAGACAGCCATTGATGAAGCATCCTATGAGAAGATTGGCTATCTCACTGTCGGAACGAGCGACCAAACCTGTGCGGCTCTCGCAGATGCCAGCGGTTTAAAGGAAGCTGCTGATAAGATCGCGACCGAAGAACAGATGGATATTAATGGAACATCGCCAATCCTCAGCACGCATTTAATGACTGAAGTTCCGATTGCACAAAAATCAGTCCTTGTTGTAGGTAAAGCTACTTCTTCTGCAAAAGTCACCAAAGCTTATGGTTGCAAAGATATTAGTGCAGCAGATGATGGTCAGACAGTTCATCTTGATTTGACGATGGTTCCAGCAGAAATCAAGGGTACTTATGATGTGATTACAAACTTCGATTTCACGAGTACCATCAAAGGAACGGGGGCAAATCGCCTCGAAAAAATGACCGGTAATGACTGGTTGAAATTCCTCTTCGATTTCTTCGATGATCCTGCCAATACAATTCTCAGCTTCGTTTGGGATAATAGTATCGATCGCTTGAACGATATCGATGATGAAACTGCCAAAAAAGTCATTAGCGCTGTTCTCGGATCAAAAACAAAAGAATTATTGCTGCCTCTTGCTAAATCATTGATCGAAAATTACCTCAAAGACTTCAAATTCCAGTTTGAAGGTGCAGATAAGTCTTATTATGATCTGATCGTTAAAGATATTGCTCCGATTGTTTCCGATCTTTCGCGCAATATGCAATTGCTTGGAACGATGGAGATTGCCGAAACAGACGGTGTCAGTGCCATCAGCAAGGGCAATGAAAAATTTACCGAAGTTCAATATATCTGGCCATTCACGACGAACAAAGCATGCGTACCCAATGCATATGGTAAGACGGATGTCAAATGCCGTAACAGAATGCAGTTGGCGAAAGCCAATGACGGCAACGTCCAGAGCGTTGATTGGACTGGTAAATGGGCGGATGAGAAGCTTACTATCAATACGCATTCGCTTAGCTTCAAATGGGCTTCCATTTTGGCTTCTGTCGTTGTAATTGAAATTTTGCCCGCTGTCTTCGATTATAAAGGCAATAATAACTATAAAGCCGGGAATTATTTCTCTGCACTCATCGATAAATTCGGATTTGATCTGATTATTAATGCTTATAATAAGAAACATGCAGAAGATGCAGAACGTTATCCAGAACTTGAGAGCGGTACCACGATTAGCTCATGTGCTAAAGCGATCGAAGCTATGGCCATTATGGTGACTGATTCTGCAAAGTCTGCAGGTAGCATGATTGTTAGTGTTGCCGATAGCTTTGTCTGCAGTTATGTATCAGAGCTTGATAAATATGTTTGGGATGCGCTTGGTAAGGTGGAAGCTTCCACGGATAATGCCCTCACGCTCGAAGCAAAAGATTGTGCATTGAGCGAAGCTAGTCTCGTCGAAGGAGAAAATCCGTTTGATGGTATGTATACCCGCATGGGTACGCCCGATGATCCCGTCGTGACAGCACACGAAGTGTTTGGTGAGGATAAGAAATTCTCAAGCCGCTGCACATGGGAGCTCAAGATCGGAAGTATGGATGAACCGATGAAAGGTCTGTTCCACACCATACGTACAAAATAATATATATAATCCTATAAAAAAGCGCCCCCTTTGGGGCGCTTTTTTATTACCTATACATCTCTTTTCGTCTAAATTATATTTGTATTCTTGGTTGAACGATTTCCAATCGGAGGCTTCTATGAAAAAACGTCATGCATTAGTATTTGTATTATGTGTACTCGCCGGTTCAATGGTTTTGTCTTGCAGTGACGACAATAAGAGCGAGGATGTCGTTTCGGCTGAACTCACTGTCGATCCTTCTGCGATTCAGATCAAAGAGGGAGAATCCAAATCATTTACGATTCATTATAATCCGAGTACCGATCTTGTGGTGACATCTGGCAATAGTGAATGTGTCACTTTGGATGGTCAGGACAATAAAATTGTCACTACAAATAGTGATAGTCATGTTAGCGTTAATGTGACTGCGATTGGACAGGATTGTACTTCGGTGATTACAGTCGCCGACAGAGGGGATGCTGCAATTTCAAAGACAATTCAGGTGACGGTCGAAGCGACTCAACTGGAGCCGCCAGTTCTGGATAAGCCGGAGCTGATCGTCAGTCCGATGACTCTTGTATTCGATACGGAAGGCAATAGCCCGATTAATATTACTTATGCTGAAAAAGCAGATTTATTGATTACATCTTTGGATCCCGATTGCGTGAAGGTGAATGATGCTGCGGCGGCGGAAATCACCACAAATGCTGAAGGAAAAGCTGAAGTCATGGTGATGGCTGTGGGCGAAGGTTGCTCCTCAATCGTCACTGTTATGGATAAAGAAGATAGTACAATTTCCAAAAACATAAATATCTCGGTTTTGGGCGCAGGCGAAGAGATGCCAATCCTGACGTTGACTCCCGACTCGCTTGAACTTGTCCCAGGAGGTTCGGACACTTCTGTGGCGAATTACAAAATGGAACAGAGCGGAAAGCCGATTGCAAATAAAATCCTCAAACTCGAAAGTACCAATTCTGCATGTGCGGCTCCTGAGCTTGCCAGCGTCGAGACGGACGCTAACGGTAATGCGGATATCAAAGTCATTGCCAAAGATGGCGGTTCGTGCAAAGCCATGATTACGGTCAAACCGCCCATGGGCACCTCCAAGAGCATCAATGTCTCCGTTTTCGAAGGCGATGAGCCAGGGCCGGTCGTCGGGAATGGTAGCCTCGCATTTGATCCAACTTCTCTGACCATTGCTTTTAGCGAAAAAACCGGAAACATCGTATTAAATTACAAAGACGGCAATGGCGCAGGTGTTGCAAATGCCAATGTGATATTCGATTATGATGACAACTGTATTAAGAGCGACAAACTTAAGAAAGCCAAGACCGATGATAATGGGCAAATCGCAATGGTTTTGACTGCCCAAAAAGATGATTGTACCACGACGTTGACCGCCAAGTCCGGTGATTTGACGGCCTCTGCTGATATTGCAGTAACGGCAAAAACGGAATTCTCATTTACGCTCGAGACAGCCATTGATGAATCTAAATACGATAAAATCGGTTATCTTGCTGTAGGTACGAGTGATCAGTCCTGTGCTGCGATTGCAGCAACAGAAGCCGGTTTACAGGCCGCTGCCGAAGCTGCTGTCGAAGAAGAGGCTGAACTAAATGGCACAAGTCCAATTCTCAGTACGTATCTAATGACTGAAGTTCCGATTGCACGAAAATCTGTCCTTGCCGTAGGTAAAGCTAATCCTTCTTCAAAAGCCACCAAAGCTTATGGGTGCAAAGATATTAGTGAAGCAGATGATGGTCAGACGGTTCACCTCGATTTGGCTGTCGTTCCAACAGAGATTAAGGGAACTTATGACGTCGTGACGAATTTTGACTTTACCGATGCGATTCAGCCATCTGGTGAGGTGCTTATCGAAAAAATGACGGGCGGTGATTGGTTAAAGCTCCTATTGGATTTCATTGATGATCCAGGGGCGACGATGATGAGCTTTATTTGGAATAATAGTTTGGAAATATTAAATGAGGATGAACTGTTTAAACAAACATTAGCAATGTATTTTACATCAACATCTCAAACAATCATGTTAAATTATTTTGCTAAGGTATATGATGATTATTTGAAAATATGTAAAATTGAGTTGGATACAGAAAAATTGTGTTCAGATGTTATAAAAGATGAGCTCTCTCCGATCATCGATGATCTTTCGACTAATATGCAGCTGTTTGGAAGGATGGAGATTGCCGAAACGGACGACGTCAGTGCAATTAATAAGGGTAATGAGGAATTTACCGAAGTTCAATATATCTGGCCATTCACGACGAATAGAGCATGCGTACCCAATGCGTATGGTAAGACAGATGTCAAATGCCGTAATAGAATGCTGTTGGCGAAAGCCAATGACGGCAACGTCCAGAGCGTTGATTGGACTGGTAAATGGGCGGATGAAAAACTTACGATCAATACACATTCGCTTAGCTTCAAATGGGCTTCCATTTTGGCTTCGGTCATTCTCATTGAAGCTTTGCCGACTGTTTTTGATTATAAAAGCAATAAGAATTATAAAGGCGGGAAATACTTCTCGGCTTTCATTGAAGATCTTGGATTTCAGCTAATAGTGAATGCATATAATAAAAAACATGAGGAGGATAGTGACAGATATCCGGCCTTATCAAATTCAAATACAGATCCTTGTGTTCAGGCAATACTTGCAATGGTCAGTTTGTCTTTCGAGAATATCTTGCAAAAGAAAATCACTGCGAGCATGACGGTTGAAGATTATTTAATCACTATTTCTAACTCAAAAGTATGCCCCGTCTTTGCTAAAATGGATGACTTTGCCTGGCTCGCATTGGCTCAGATCGAATCATCGGATGAAAAGCCGATGACACTTGGAGCAAAAGATTGTGCACTGAGTGAAGTCTCTTTGGCTAAAGAGTACGAAGAGAATCCGTTTGAAGGCTATTACACACGTATGGGTATTCCCGATGAGCCCGTCGTAACAGCCCATGAAGTGTTTGGTGAAGATAAGAAATCCTCAAGCCGCTGTACCTGGGAGCTTAAGAATGGCGCAATGGATAAAACGGTCAATGGATTATTCCATAGCACGCGTATAAAATAATTCATCATTCAGGTAAAGAGTGCGCCCCTTTTGGGGCGCTTTTTTATTGCCCGGAGTTGGGCCTTGCGGTATGCAAAACGACGGTTGTGTTGTTCAACATGATCCTGGTGTGTACAACAAATGAGATAAACTTTCCTGATGGCTTTTCTTTTGGAAGGGGGAAAGGGGGAGACCTTTTCTTTTGGTACAAAAGAAAAGGTTTCCCCCTTAAAAAATAAAAAATGCAAAAAATGACAGAAAAAGAAGTCTATAGCCGCAATGACATTCATATCTTTCATTATTCCATTAATGCTGCAGGCATGAAAGTCATTGAATTTGGTGCCATCTTTCTGTTGGTGATTGCGGTGCTCATTTATCCGTTTACGCATTTTGATCCGCCGGCATGGAAAATCGTGCCGCTGGTATTGGCCCCCATCGCCATTGTGCTCTTTGCTGTGGCCCAGCATTGGCGAAGGTTCGCCAAAAGAGCATTCATTGCTTATGATGACGAATTCCTGTTTGTCGGGAATAACCCAAATGCGGTCGATGCCATCCCATGGTCAAAGCTCAATATTAAAAATAGCGGTCTGGCAGACCCCAATGCCGGTGCCAATATTTTGATGCAATTTGAAGACAGCAAAGTTCGCCTGCGATTGTTCACCCCGCTCGTCTGCATTCCCGATTTTCAGACGGTGCTCTATACAATCCTGACGCACATCAACGAAAACGAAAAAGCAAACAAATCATGAATACAAACGAATCTATCGAAGTTTTGATGCGCAGCCAGGGATGGAATGGTTACATCCTGGGGTGCGATGAGGTGGGACGGGGGCCTTTGGCTGGACCGGCTACAGTGGCCTGCGTTGCATTTCCCCGCGATTTGGGGCCTGAGTTTGACTTGTTTGCCAAATTGGACGATTCCAAAAAATTGTCTGCCAAAAAACGCGAGTCCCTCGTCGAAGAAATCCAGAATGCGGCCGCAGCTTATGCCATCATCGATATAACCCCCCAGGAAATAGACGAACGCAATATCCTCCAGGCCTGTCTTTGGGGCATGGGGCGCGCGGTCGAGACGGTGGTCAGAACACTCGGGGACGCAACGGTCGGGAATACACATGTCATTGTGGACGGTAATAAGCTGATACCCGAACTCTCATGGCCGCAAACTGCCTATATCAAAGGGGACGGGCGTTCCTGGTCGATTGCTGCGGCATCGATTTTAGCTAAAGTTCACCGCGATCATCTTATGATCGCATACGACCGCGAGTATCCCGGCTATGGGTTTGCCAAAAATGTTGGCTATCCTACGGCTGCTCATCGCAAAGCTTTACTCGAACTGGGGCCGACGCCCATTCATCGTAAATCTTTTAAATGTAAATAATTTGGAGCCCACTTCTGCCTCCTGCCGTTACCATTCAGCCGGGGGCTGGTTTTGTTTTTACAAACGGATTTGCCCGAGGCTGCGGCCTTCGCGTTTTTAATGCGTAATGCATAATGCGTAATGCGTAATTGAATATGCCA
>DGWW01000289.1 GCA_002395385.1 Myxococcales bacterium UBA4248 | reverse complement strand
CCCGTTTTAAATGCGGTAGCCCTGGTATAAATCCAGTATTGTATTGTGTTGTTCTGGATTACCGTTTGTGCCTTCTCCATTTTGCTCTGTTCATTCTCGTTAATTTCATGATTCTGTTCATTCTCGATTTTTTCAGAATCCGTTTCTTCGGATTCTTTTTGCATGTCGCTACCTTCAGAGTCACTATCCTGACTTTGATCCTGAGCGTTAGATTCATCTGTCAGTTTTTGATTTCCCGCATTGACAGGATGATTGTGATCTTGTGATGAGCATGCGCAAAATGCAATCGACGTTAAAAACAACGCAATCGTCCCTAATAACATTTTTGGATTCGTCATCATTTTATTGTTCCTTTTGAGGGTGTGCTGTCAGTGGCGAAACAGTCGACGAAAACCTGATCGTAGGTGAGCAATTACCGATATTGTAAAGACGATGTTCGAAAGCGCAACGTATTGAGTGAGGGACTTGGGCAAGTCAAATGCCTCCAAAAATAGCGCGGCGTATTGCCGCAGGCAATAGCCGCGCGCGCAGGGCGTATCTCGCTTTGCGACGTGCGAACGCACGCCGCAAAGCGAGATAGCCGGCGCTTCTACACTTTTTCAAACACGAGAATATATTCAATTTTCTTTTGTTTGGTGGCGGGATCGTGGCGATCGACGGAAGCAGAAGTCACGAATTTGAGTCCCGCTTTTTCGGCAGCCTGTATCGTCGGTTTGGCAACGCGCAAAGTTTTGCCCGATTGCACACCTTCGCCAACGACAACGGCGAGATGTCCGCCGGTGATGAGTGCCTTTGCCGATGCGGCGACCCATGCATCGGTGTCTTTGAGCCATCGCTCGTAGGCAGCTTTGACCTGCTTAAATGCACGTCGTGAGCCGATTTCCTGATTTTCGCGCATGTTCAGTTCGAACCATGCCGATCGCAGCTGCTGCAGCGGCAGATAATCGTAAGTGCCGGGATAGGGGGGCGACGTGATGATCGTATCGACTTTGGCAAAATCGGGATGGCGTGCATCGGCGAGTGTGATTTGTGCGGCATCGGTATTGGGCGGAACGAGCGTTTGCAGCTCGGCGAGTTGTGTGACGTATTCTTTCGATTTTTCCTTGAAGGCGCGCAGGACGGTGCCGTTTTTGCGCGGGATATAGACGACTTTGTTGGAGGTATCGGAAGCGCGCAGGCTATATTTGACAACCAGACTCGAGAAAACCGCCTGGAACAACGGTTTGAGCTCGCTCTCGTAGTTTTGTATGGCATCGAAGAGGCAAGCCAGTTCGTTGAAGCAGTTGCTTTTGTACCAGCTTTTGTATTTGAGAATAGTGGGGGGAAGGTGGACGTTGCGCTTTTCGTCGAGTGATTGTGCGGCTTTGAGATGAATATCGTCGAGCTCTTTGCCGAGTCGTTCGAGTTGTTCTGGCGAAAGAAGCGCGGTTCGTGCGGTCGAGACGAGTGTCGCGATGGGATTGAGGTCAGATGCGTAGACATGTCGGCCGGCAATGAGTGCTTCGACCAGGATTGTACCGCCGCCGCAGAAGGGATCAGCGAGATCTTTGCCGGGGATGGCTTCGAGCATGAGGCGTGCAGCTTCGGGGTGAAGACGTGCGGGATAAGAGTGAAATCCCTGGGTGGCGCGCTGGAAATCTCCGCTCGAACGCAGTGCGGTGACGAGTTTTTTGCCGAGTTCCATGTCGCCTTCGATATGGGCTTTGCCGGCTTCGACCTGGCCGCTGATGCGTTTTTTTTGTTCACCGAGATTGACACGTTTGGGGAGACCTGCGAGGTCTTTGAGGTCGCCCTGTGGGGGCTGGATGTTGTTTCTGGACATGAGAAGCCTTTATGAATGCGGAATGCTGAATGCGGAATGCGGAATGCGGAATGCGGAATTGGTTTGAATGCAAAACCATTAAGAATTGCAGGATTCGTTGAAATGGCAATGATTTGGTGATTTTGTTTTTACAAACGGATTTGCTCAGGCCTAACGGCCTTCGCGATTTAATTAGTAATGTGCAATGTGCAATTGTTTTTAATTCGTAATTCGTAATTCGTAATTATGAATGCAAAACCATTGGGTGTTGCGGGATTCATTGAGATGGGATGATTTGGGTGATTTTTTTTTACAAACGGATTTGTTCGCATCTAACGATGCTCACTTTTGAAATTTGTAACTCCTAACGACTAATCCCCAGTTGATATGTCGCTACTTCGCATGCGATTGGCCCATTATAGGTTGCGATGCGCTGCGAGGGTTTCATGTGCATGTTTTTTTTGAGGAGTTCAGCCGTCGAGATGATGGTCAGGCTTGAGTTTGCGAAGGTCCTTACGAGTCGCCCGAGTTGGTAGTAAAATTCGGGAAGATCGAGATCATCGACGGTAATGCGTTCGCCGTAGGGTGGATTGGTCACGAGTGTGGCCTGGGAAATGGGTTTCATTTTAAGGATATCGCCGCGCGTAAACTGAATGAGATCGGCGACGCCGGCGGTTTGTGCATTATTCAGGGCGATGTCGAGCGCAGCCGAGTCGATATCGACGGCACGGATTTCGGCATTGAAATTTTTGCGCGTCTTTTTTGAGATTTCGCGTGCTTCGTCGCGAAGGATGCGCCAGGTATTGGCTTTTTCGGGGAAAAATGGGAGTTTTTCGAAGCCGAAATGTCGCTGAATGCCGGGGGCAGTCTGTGTGGCAATGAGTGCCGCTTCGATGGCGAATGTGCCCGAACCGCACATGGGATCGATGAATATGCCGTTTTGCGGCTGCCATTCACTGAGTGCAATCATGGATGCTGCGAGTGTTTCGCGAATGGGCGCCTGAATTTGTCGTCGTCGATAGCCGCGCATATTGAGTGGATCGCCCTGCAGTTCGATAAAAACGCGGGCTTTACGCTGGATGATCTGCAGACCGACTACGACATCGGGACGATCGGTATCGACACTTGCACGTCTGCCCCATTTGTCGCGCATCTGATCGACAATGCCGTCTTTGAATTTAAGAGCGAGAAAGCTGCATTTTCCGAGTTTTTCATCATTGACATGGGCATGGATGCAGAATGTCGCCTCGGGTGAAAACCATGGTTCGAGTGGAATTTTTTTGCCCAGGTCGTAGAGGTCACTCTCGCGTGTGACGTAATCTTCTTTGATGAGAACTTCGATTTTATTGGCAATTCTCGACCAAAGGCAGACTTTCATGGCCTGCTCGAAATCGGCCTCAAAGATGACGCCACCGTTTGTGGCTTTAAGTCCATTGCAAGCGAGCGATTTGAGTTCGCGCTCGAGGCATGGTTCGAAACCGCGTGCGCATGTGGCTAAAAGGTGTAGTGTGTTCATAAATTCGGAATTGTTTTCTAATGCGTAATGAGCGCGAAAACTAAGTGGGTAGTCTGAATCTAGTGAGAATGTGATTTTAATTCGTCGTGCAAACTGTGTGATTAGTCCTATATTTGCAATGTGCAATTATGATCGAATGGTAGAGGGGGTACTCAGAAGAATTCGATGAAAGGGCAATATGAATGTTTATCAAGAAAAGTCAGCCCCGATAGGGTTAAATCCTATCAGGGCCGAGATGATTACGAAGATTTGCAAGCAAAAATCAATCGAGGCAGAAGAGCATGATGCTCAGAGTGATAATAACGATGAGTAACAGTACAATGAGTACAGCCCATAGGAGGAAGTTTCCATCACCATCGTCGCTCTCGAGTGGCTCAGCATACCCAGGTGTGCCAGGGATATTGGGCAATCCCGAGATAGAAGGCAAACCATTCATGGAAGACATGGGTGCTTGCATTCCCTGTTGTTTGCTGGCGTAGAGAGCAGCGTCTTCGGTGGAGGGAGTTTTGCTTCGCAGTGCATCCTGGAATGTTGCTAAGTCGATAGCGCTGGTTTTATCGTTGTCATGTTCAACGACGCCTTCACCGGTTGTCAAGTAATGGCGCAGATCATCCGCAAATTCAGATGCGTTTCTTTGACGTTGTGTAGGATCCGCATGAAGTGCGCGTGCAATGACAGTCCACAATTGGAAAGGAATGGTTGGAGGCGGTATAATTTCTTCATCGCGCTGTTGTGTACGCATTTGCAGGAATGCGAGCAGGGCTTTTGCAAATTCGTTTTGTTGCGCGTTTGGAGGCGGTGAAAAGTTAAAGAGTTTTTTACCGACGAGCATCTCGTAAAAGATGAGTCCCAAACTGTAAACGTCAGTCCATGTATCCGTTTTGGCCTGTGATTCGTCGGCCAAGGAGGGATCGGAGAATTGCTCGGGTGCCATGTATTCTGGTGTTCCGGCGAGTACACCTTTGTCGAGATTATCGGCAAAGTCGCGTCCTTCCATAATATCTTCGCTTTCGAGCAATTGGAACAAGCCCTGTGCATCTTTGATGAGTCCCAGATCCATCAGTTTAACCTGATGATTTTTGGTAATCATAATATTGTCGGGCTTGACGTCGCGATGTACGACTCCGAGCTGGTGCAGTCCACCGAATGCGTCGCACAGCTGCAGGATAAGATCGCAACATTCACCGATAGGCCAAACTTTGCGTCGTCTTAGAGCTTCTTTGAGCGTGATGCCATCGACAAATTCCATGACGAGATAAGGGAATCCATCGGGAGTCACGCCATCGGAATAGTATTTGACGAGGTAGTCATTCGGTGGAATCTCTCGTAAAACCTTCGTCTCGCGATTAAAACGGATGCGAGCATCAGAGGCAAGATTATATTGAATCTTGACTGCACAGGGCTGGCCATCGGACATTGTTGCATAATAGACATACGCAAACGCACCAGAGCCGACGAAGCGCTCAATGCGATACCTTCCAGCCAATATGCTGCCTAGATAATGATTTCGATCCAGAGCCATATTGCAAAAAAATTCATAACAAACCAAGTGAGGGTAAACCTGAACTCCCCACAACTTTACTATATTCCCTCAGAATGACGAAATTGGCAAGTTTTTACCTCATGGTTTGCGAACAAATTGGTAACTGTTCAGCCCTGGAGTAAGTTCCTGGTTCCCCAAATACTTGAAATCTCTTTAATTCATAATGCTGAATTCATAATGCTGAATGATTTGGCAAAACCAAAGGCATTATCCACATCCTCTGAGTATGACATGTCATTATGCATTCATAATTATGCATTATGCATTAACGAATGGTATGAGCTTTCGAAAATAACAAGCATGGTGGCTAAATAGTTACACAAATTGTTACTATTCAGCCGGGGGCTGGTTTTGTTTTTACAAACGGATTTGCTCAGGCCTAACGGCCTTCGCGATTCCAATTCGTAATTCGGAATGCGTAATTCGTAATTCGGAATGCGGTAGCCCTGGAAACAGAAATGCACTCTAGATTTGAATTGTTGTTCGATTTGTGCACGTTTTTTGCAAGATGGCCTTCGGCGCTTGCACTCTTGCGCGCAACACATTAAATAGATGAATTGGGTATGACTTTCATCCCTAAGGAGAGTGAATATGAAAATCAAAAATTGTCTTTACGGAATTGGCGTTTGTGCAGCTCTTTGTGCGTTTGCTTCTCATGCCTATGCACAGGATCCTCTACGATATGAACTGATGCAGAACCACTCAGAAAACACACCTGCTCAGATTCGTGTGATTGCGAATGAGCCCCTTAAAGATGTCGATGTCGTCATCACCAACTGTGCGCCTCAGGTCGTTCAGCGCCGCATTGATGCGATGAAAAAAGGTGAGAGCCAGACGATATCCTGGAATCAACAGCCTGGCAGATACAGCTGTGGTGTTTCGATTACAGGTAAACTCAATCTTGGCGGAAAGGTCAACGTTCGTAATACCCATGAATTTACTTGTGGTGCATCGACTCCATTGTCATTGAATGTCGATTTAAATGAGATCAAACAGCTCGTTCCTTCGACAAACCATGTTGTTCTGCACGCCTCTCGTCCATTTTATAAAGCGAGTATTGTCGTTTCGGCAGAAGATGGATCCGAAATTGCGCGGGTCGATAAGACAGTGGGTGCCGTGAAGGATTATACCCTGAACTGGACTCCCAATGAAAAGAAACCAGTTCTGCTCGAAATCAAAGTCAGTGATGAAACCGGCTCAGCATGGGCTTCCAATACCATCATGTCTTTCATCATTCCGCACACGGATGTCGTGTTTGATACAAACAAGTACAATATTCGACCGGATCAGGAAGGATATCTGACCGAACCGCTTGAGAATATTCTCGACAAGGTTCGTCGTTTTGACCGAGTCGCTGTGAATCTCTATATTACCGGTCATACCGATACCGTCGGGTCCGATGGGGCCAATCTCAAACTGAGTATGAATCGTGCAAAATCGATTGCATCCTGGTTTAAAAAACACGGTCTGAGTATTCCTACCTATTACCGTGGCGTTGGTGAACGCGATTTGGCCGTCCAGACACCGGATAACACCGATGAAGAGCGCAACCGTCGTGCCGTTTACATTCTGTCCAATGTTCCGCCCAATGATGGTTTTGGGGGCTGGACTAAATTATAAGGCACAAAAAAAATTCGGGCGTATTGGCGGAGCCAATAGCCCGAATCACAAGCCGTATTTGCCGTTTTCGGCAAATAGGCGGTGTTAAAAAACAAGCACGTTATTGACGCCTTTTTTTTCGATGAGCCCGTCGATGTATTTGAGGGCATCTCGCCTGCGTTCTTTAAATCGTGCATAGCTTTTCTTTTCTTCGTTTGTCGGATTTGGGAAAAGGCGTCTGAGGAGTTCATCTTCGTCGAGCATACGCAGGTTGTTGACCAGATCTTTGCTGAACATCTGCACGAGGTTGAGGCGACGGACGACGCGTGGGGCATGCCATGATGGAAAAGCTGCGCCGTTGTCAATCGCGATGATTCCACCCGGCTGGAAGTGGCAATTGGCGCCATAATTGGTGACTTCTCCGGCAAAACGATCCCAATTGTTCGTCAGATAATCGATGAGTATGATGTCCGAAATCTGCTGCAAAAGATCACGTGTCGTCATATTGCCCAAATACCCGAGGAACGTGTTGAGATTTTTGACGTCAGCAGGACGTCCTGCCGTCAGAAGCCGGTGCATAAATTTTTCGATGCTTGGCAGATCGGCTTTTGGATTGGTCAAATAGGGTGACCAGACGTTTGTCGCTTCGATGGGAAAACCGTCAAATGGTGAAATCCATTCTTTATATGCAGCATACAGATATTTGGTGCCGTTTTCTTTTTCCCAGATGAGATGATCAAATTTAATGCGGTATCCCTTGTTTTTGCTCGAGGTTGATGCGTTGTAGAGCGCATTGAAATCTGCGCTTGAGAAACGAACCGGGCGCGTCACGGGGGTGTCAAAACTACATTCGAGTATTTGGCAGAGGCGGTAGTAGGCAATTTCGGATCGATACATCGTTTGGCGCAAATCCTGATCGGGTTTGAGTGCGGCTTTTGCAGATTCATCTGCCGTATCGACATATTTAAAAGAAACGGTCGAACCACCGCCGAGTGCCGAAATTGAATTGGTTCCATGCGGGCGCACTTCGCGATCGAGCGTTTGAGTCATGAGGGGATCCTGGTCGACAAATGACCAGAATTTAGAGGGATTATTGGTTATTTTTTGACGAAGTTCTTTAAGGGCCGCATGTCGTTCAGCTGCATAGTCTATCTGGTTATCCGGATTGATTTCCGGTGGGGGCGTTTGTTCAGCTTCTGGCGCTGCTTCGACTGTATCGGGCACCGGATTTGCAGGAGGGATCTGTGGCTCTTCTCCTAATAGTTTGATAGATACACTGCCGGAATAATGTGAGTCGCTGTTTCCTGAGATATGCTCCGGGTGACTCTGAGGATGAGCTGTTTGTACGCCGCCATGCTGTGTCTGAGCCGAGGAAAGGGGCTGAAATATACCATTTGGATGATTTGCCTGATCCTGAGTGGCATTCGCATGATCTGCAATTTGAGGTTGTGATTTTATCTCTTGCTCTTTGGTTTGAACTGCATTTTGGGGTTCTGTTTGAGCCGGGGGCTGTTCAGATGAAGAATGCGTTCTCGGGGGGATTGTTGTGATCTCCGAATTCTTGAGTGCGGCATTGATCAGCTTGTCTTGCCCCTGGTTTTTGAGCATGGAGGCAATGAGTTTTTGCTCGCCTTGGCCTTGTGCTGTTTTTTGATCTGACTCGCTTTGAGACGAATGTACGTCTGCCACTGTATTGGGTGTTTTCTGGGAGGATGCACATCCTTGAAAAATCAACGTACAAGCGGCTACGGTATAAAAAAATGGATGAAGATGCATGGCAAAGAGATAAAAAAAACAGTAAAAATAAATTTGGCATTTTAAATATGCCTGCTTCGCTTATTATAACATAGTTTACCGCCGCTGTTAAAAGCGGCATCTTTGAGGAGATAATATGAGACTAAATTTGTTTGGTATTGGAATGATGGTGATTTGCGGTTTGGCAATGGGATGTGCATCCAGCTCGTCGACAAACTCAAACACAACCGAAACTGCAGCAAATGCAGAAAATGCTCAGAGTGCATCGGAAAATTCGAGCCCCAAATCTGCATCCGGTAAAACGATCATTCCGGAATGCAAGAGCAAGATTACTCAGATGGTGACCAAGCAGGATGGTAGCCGTCAATATCTTTTGGAAGACAGCACTCTCTGGCAGGTCAATTCCGATGATACCGTTCAACTCATAAAGAAACTGCCGGATTCTGCTGCAAATTATAAGCTCATTCCAAGCAATGATGTTATCATTCATTATACGGGTGACAAAATCATGCTCATCCATGTCGAAACCAATACCGAGCTCTTCAAACTCGCAGGTGATCCCGCATTGAAGACGGTTTTGTATACGCCCAATAATCAGGAAATGGCCATTCGCGAAGCGGGCAATATTTTCAATATATGGAATGTTCCCGATAAATTCTCCGGTATTAAACTCGCAGAAACCGTACAGGATTTCATCAATCGTCAAAGCCCTGATCGCAAAATGAAATTTTCGGTAGATGCGTATGCCGTTTCGATGACGAATGAAGGCCGTGCCATTCTGGCAAGTGATGACACTGCCAACAATAAGATTGGTCTCATTTATTTCATGGATGACAAAAATGCCAAGGGCGTACTCAAATCCGTCGGGCGCACCAATTCCCATATCGCACATCTCGCGATTCCTCTTTCGGGCCGCAATGTTGCTGCCGTCGATGTAAATGGCAAGCTCTATGTTTCGTCAACTGGCGAGGATAAGGGATTTAAGGCTTATGGAAATCAGTATACGGATTTGATCAATGTCAAATTCGTGGGTGAGAATGTTCTCGCAATTGGCAAAAATAAACTCACTTTGATCGACATCGCAACCGGTACCCCCAAATGGACCTACGATACGACCGTTCAGACGTGCTATGCGCCTAACGAAAGAGTTATCTATTGCTCTACAGGGGATACCATCGAAGAAATTGATGGCGTTTCCGGTCATTTGAAAAAATATTATGCTTTCAATTCAAAAGGCTATGGCGTCGTTGAATACAGCAAAATGACAGGTACTTTCGAACCGGACTGCTTCCAATAATGTGCAGTTAGCAATTAGCAGTTAGCAGTTAGCAATTAGCAATTAGCAGCTAGCAATTAGAGGATTCTCGATTTTATTCCTAAAGTAATGAAGTTTTTTAGCTTTAGAGTGATTTGAGGGATGGCAAACTCAATTGCTCATTGCTCACTGCACATTGCTAATTAAGAACGCCATTCTCTCTAAACTTTAGAGACATCCCTTAGTTTTGCATACCCATTGCTCATTAACATAAATAATATCTACTATCGGTTAATGTAGTTATTATATCTACATTAAACCACAAACACCGTTAATCCCATTTATATAAATGCATCATTTTGGCTTTATTCCATGGGTTGACGGTGTTTTTTTTTTAACTGTTCTGCCATGGAGTACGCTCTTGGTTCCCCAAATACTTGAACTCTCTTTAATTCATAATGCTAAATGCATAATGCTGAATGATTTTGCGAAACCAAAAGCATCATCTAAATCCTCTGAATATGACATTTCATTATGCATTCATAATTATGCATTATGCATTAACGAATGGTATGAGCTTTCGAAAAAAACAAGCATAGGGGGTGAACAGTAACGTTTTTTTTGTATTTTTTATACGCTTGGGTATTGTTTAAAATTATAAGTAGTGGTACGTAGACGAATCGCTTATGGTAAGCGTGTCATATTTTTTTTACCCATTGTTCAAGTGGGCGTTATTACTTTTTTTTTCGTGAGGGTTGTTGCGATGACAGAATTAACGAAGCAAAAGAAACCAGTCAGTGTATGGTGGTTTGCTTTTGGGTATTTTGCGGTTTATATACCATATACGATACTAACCAAGATAGTCACCGATGGTCTGTTGGCCAAGGACGATGCAGCACTCTCCGAGGTTTGCAAAGCAGCTACAGATGTTGCCACTTGCCCGATTCGCGTAAACAGTTTTGAATGGCTGCCGCCCACAATCATGGCTTCAGTCCTTAGTATGCTTATCTTCATCAGCTGCATGGGCTGGTGGAAGTATGCCACCCAGACGAAAATCAAAGTCAATGGACATACCCTTCCTCGTCCCCGTATCTGGACTCTTTTCTCTGGTATTTGTACTGGTTTTGTCGTTGTTACGACGACCCTTGCCTACACCATTGACGGTGTCAATATCATCTTTGCCATGCTCCTCATGCGAGGCGGTATGCTCGTCATGTCCCCCATTGTCGACACCATTTTCAAACGGCACGTGCGATGGTTTTCCTGGTGTGCTCTTGGGCTCTCCATCCTGGCTTTGATCATCACCAACTTCGGGCCCAATATTTTTGAAGGCGCCACCCTGGGCGAAAAAGCCCTCATGAACACCATGCTGGCTATCGACCTTGCGGTCTATCTTTTGGCTTATTTCTTCCGTCTTTCGTTCATGTCCAAACTCGCCAAGAGCAACAATGCCGACGACACCAAGAAATTCTTCGTCGAAGAGCAGATGGTGGGCACACCATCCATTCTCATCATTCTCTTCTTTGCCGGTCTGATTGGCCACATCGTCAGCCCGGACAGCAGCCTTTTCAACGGCATTTGGGCTGGATTTACAACCTTCTGGCAGCGTCCTGGAATCATCATTGGTTTTGCAATTGCAACCGGTATTTTCTCACAGTTCAACGGTGTGTTTGGCAGTCTGATTCTCCTGGATCCGTCCGAAAATGCCTTTGCCGTGGCTGTCAACCGTTGCTCCTCCATCATAGCGGGTACGATTGCATCCCTGTTTGTTGCCCTCATGTATGAGGTGAATCTGTCTGGCAAACCCTACATGCCGAGTGTTTACACCTGGATTGCTACCGGTCTCGTGGTAGGTGCCCTCCTCTTCCTGGCACTGCCCAAGATGTTTGCAACACTCAAAAAACAGAAAGCCGCTGCTGCCGAAGCCGCTGCCGCCGTTAAAAAGAATGACGAAGTAGCCTTAGAATCTTTAGAAGAGAAAAAATCTTAATTGTTTCTTTTGGGTGAGCCGCGCATGCGCGGCTCAGCTCGCTTTTGGCCTATGGCCAATACGCTCGCTCAAAGCCGCTATCCCGTTCGGGATACGCGGCTTTTTTTCATATTAGGGAAACATCATCCCAAAGGCGTTCGTTCTTAAAATGCGAATCGACTGGTCATCCAGAATGATGGCCACGTCATGTCCTGCAAGAAATTCATCCCTCGCAAGAATTTGTACGATCTGCCCCGGTTTGAGCGTTTTTTGCGAGTCGAGCTCTGCCATGGGAAAAAACTCGCGATTTTTTTCAGCATAGCCCGATAAAAAACCAAGACGTTCCCGCAAAATTCCATCCGGCGCGCGGTAATACAAGGCTTTGAGCCATGCTTCGTTGGGCAGGGCGTACATTTTTTGCAGTCCCCAAAGGGCACTGTAAGCGACACGAATATCCGTGTGTGTGAGCAAATCCTGTAATTCAGGGATAAATTTCGTTCTGGCGTGTGTACCGACGGCTACTGCAGCTGCAATTTTTACCGAAACATCTGCATCTTTGAGTGAATTGCGCAAAACTTCATCGAGTATTGTATCATCCCATTGACCGACACTTTCCGGAAACCGGATGAGATATTCGAGTGCCTGTTCCCGCACGGCTGCTTTTGGATCTTCGAGTGCTATTTTTAAAAGCGGGGAGGCTGTTTTGGGATCAAGTCCACGAATCCAGGCGCGCTTCATATCGGCGCGCATGGATTTAAAATCGGATTCTGAAGGTTGGCGCGGCATTTCCCCAAGATGTCTGCATAGTTCAAGCGCTGGTTCTGCATGTAAAAGCTTATACTGAGCAGCGGTTTTGAGTGCTTCGCGTTTGAGGTCTTCCAAATGAGGCCAGCTTTGCTCAGGAAATGAAGCGATCAAAAGGACAAGCGCCCATCGTGCAAGATAGACACGACCCATATTGTCATTCTGAGATGACTGTAAAACGAGATTGGCCAACGGCTCAAAATATGCTTGGGATTGAGCTGCAATATGCATGGCCGTTACGGCAGTCTGGAGATTGTTGTTCCCCAAATTGTTCAGAATGATTTCTCGAATTTGGGCATCATCACTGTATTTTTGGAGCGCCCGAAGTGCGGTTGCCGATATCTCATTTCGATTGAGTGTCTCCAGCAATACGGATTTGCCTAAATCGGATTTGGGCAAATGCAACAAAAAAGCGCGCAGCATATCTGCGTTGAGCTGAACATCGCGATAGGAAAATCCCAGGGAATCATCTTTTAATAGTGCATCTGTCAGGAGTTCTGCATGGCTGCCGTGTATGGTGAGCAAGACCTGGTACCAGACATCGAGCGGGATATTCTTTGCCCATACTAATAGCCATCGTATCGCATCTGGTGTCGAACGATAGGCCTGGATGATGGCAATGGAATCAATTTCGGATATGGGATTATCCCAAAATAAATTTTGCTGTTCGCGGGATAATTCGAGGTTATCGAGTGCATGCGTACACATTGCCATGGTACGCAGGAGATTGTGTCGTTGGATTTTATTGGCTCGGGGCAATTCTTTGAAGAGTGCACTGACGAGAAGTTCGGGATGTGTTTGGTAAGCCTGAGCAACGCTCGTCGAGAATGCATGTATGCCCGCATAGTGTGCAAACAAATCGGCATATTTGGGCATGAGATCTTCGGGGAGACTGCGTATAATGCGCCTTTGCAGTTCATCAGGATTATCGGGATCGAGGTACAATAATAAGTGTTCGTAACCTTCCCCAAGTCGCGTCATGGCTTTAAGGGCTTCAATTCGGACTTCATCATTGGGATGATTGCGTACCAGATTGAGCAGGGGCGGTACCAGTCGAGGGTTTGCCAATGATTGAGCGGCTTTGCACGCAGCGAGTACGACTTCGGGATCGTGATGTCCCATCATATCGGCAACATAAGGGGTACAGCTCTCGTCGCAAATGCGAGCCATGGCTTCGAGAGCACTGCATATTTCCTCGGTTTTATCGGATTCGAGCCGATCGATGGTTTCGGACAGAGTCAGGGCATAACTCACCCCGGGGGCGTGTGCTACCCCTAAAACCAAACCAAAAATCAGAGCATGATAAAAACGATTCATAAAAGGCGAGCGATTTCCCCGTGAATAAAACCAACGATCCGCAGGTGTGCCCCCGTGTGGTCGCCTCAAGGCGAGCTATTTTCCCGTGAACAAAACCAGCGAGACGTAGGGGCGACCCCGTGTGGTCGCCCCAAGGCGAGCTATTTTCCCTGTGAACCAAACGAGCGAGGCGTAGGGGCGTTTACGCCCCAAGGCGAGCAGCGCGGCGTATTCGCTTTGCGAATAGCAGCGCGCCCTTACAAATCATCCGTATCGGATTTGCTCCAGACCTTGAGTAAAACAGATGGGATTTTTTTCTCATCGAAGCCAACGCCTTGCGGCAGATTGGGGACTTGGAAATCCGAGCCTGTCAGCAGGCGCGTATGCGTCCCTTTTTCTTCGTCTTCGCTGGCATCGACGGTTACAAAGAGTTTTGAAGTATCGATTTTTGCGAGTGCTTCTTCGTCACCCACGAGCGTCAGATCGACTTTTTCTGGGACAAACTCATGGATGAGCGAAAGATTGAGTGGGACGATTTTTACACCGAGCACCACATGCTGCTGGCTTTTCGCCATAATTTTGACTGTGACTTCGACTTTATCGGATTTTGCCTGAATGCCGACGCGATTCAGGATGACCCAGCGATTGACAGTAAAAGTAGCGGCTTTACCTGTGAGATCGATGGGTTCGATATAGAGCTGGCTCGTTTCTTCAATGAGCGATTTGGGGCCGCTGATTTCGATATTTTCAGGTGTAATGCGTACTTCACCGAGTTGATAGCCGGGCATCAGTTCGCCGGTAAAAGCATGATCTGTCGTGACTGCGACCGTTCGGTGTTCTAATGGCTCGAGATTTAACCCGATAAATTCGGGTGTAAATTTATCGATTTTCACGCCTTCTGGGAGGCTTAGCATTTCGTTTTGCAGTGTCACCTGAACATTGCCAGTTCTGCC
Organism: Myxococcales bacterium UBA4248; assembly: GCA_002395385.1. Lineage (GTDB taxonomy): Bacteria > Myxococcota_A > Bradymonadia > UBA4248 > UBA4248 > UBA4248. Next base: position 623 of record DGWW01000289.1, on the reverse strand, counting down.
GGGCGGGGTGATGGATATCACGCCAACATCATCGCGGGACATGCCGCGCAAAAGTGATGCACGACCATGGACCTGTACATCGACGGTTGTCTCAGAAGTGCCATCTATCGAGGCAAAACCATCCGGCATTCGGATATTGACCGGGATTTTTTCGAAATTCAGCGTCATATTGCGGTCACTCATGACGACAATAAACAAAATGAGGCTGCATACGAGCGAAATGATTTTGAGTGGTAAATTGCTCAGTAGCCGCGACCAGAATGTCTTTGGTTTCTTATGCGGCGGCGGTGAATCGGGAACCACAACGCGATTGAGAGAGGAAGATGAATTCATGGCTTCTTATCAGGATGGGATGTTTTTTAGCAGTAATCTATACCATAAGCCGGAATTTGCAACTATTCAGCCGGGGCTCTGCCCCGGACCCGCCAAGGGCCACTTCGCAATATCAAATGCGCTTCGTTTCCCGCACCTATTGGCGCTCCAACTTGCGCATTTGATTTGCTCTCTGTGTCCTCAATTCGCACCGTTCACTGGACGGTGCGAATTTCGGCCCCCTTGGAACCCACAATCATTTTTGTTTATTCATTGCTTTTCATAAACCCAGCCAACTTATCTTTCGATGG
>DGWW01000338.1:7519-35382 GCA_002395385.1 Myxococcales bacterium UBA4248 | reverse complement strand
AACCTAAATCCAGCGCGTCTACCAATTTCGCCACTCTCGCAATTGCAAAAAAAGTAGGTGTAGAAGGAATCGAACCTTCAACCAACGGATTAAGAGTCCGGTGCTCTGCCAATTGAGCTATACACCCACAAATCACGTACACCCGGTAGGATTCGAACCTGCGACCCTCGGATTCGAAGTCCGATGCTCTATCCAGCTGAGCTACGGGTGCTCAGGGTGGGTAGTGGGGCTCGAACCCACGGCCTCAGGAACCACAATCCCGCGCTCATACCAACTGAGCTATACCCACCATCCTCTGGAGATTCACCCTCCATCGAACGACGCGCCTTATAGGCGCATCAAGCAATTTGGTCAATAGTTTTTTTTTATTATTTTCGTTTTAATTTTAATTGTAAGCACGCTCTATACATTCCTGCGTCGTCTCAGGACTGCGCAGCCTAAAATGCCGCACATCAGGATACCAAACGGCGCAGAATGATCCTGAACGGGGGCTCCCGAACAGTCAGATTCCGCACTCACGCGCACTGTAGGATCGTTTGAGATGCCCGATTTATCATCTTCATTCGGATCTTCGTCCCCATGTGTGACAGGCTTGTCATCGGGGTTGCCCGATCCATCGTCGTAATTGCCGCCCTCAGAATAAGGTTCTACTTTTATCGCGTCATAGATAACGCGGTTTGAGAGCTCTGCGGATGAGCCGCTGTTGTTGAGCTGGACGTATTGGACACCACCCTCGGACAGTTCTATGTCGGTGAGTTTGACCCATCCGGATGCGTCCGCTGTGTCTATCTGATAGGTTTCGGTCTTACCGGAGGCACGAACTGTGTAAGCAACCTGACTTGAGAGATTGCCTATACCGCTGTCGAGATACACCGATATCGTATATTTTCCGGCTTTGGTCACTTTCATGTACCAGGTGCCGACAGCACTGTATGATTCACTGGAAACATTCGCATAGTACAGATGGTTCTCGTACCCAAACGAACTAATTTCTGACCAGTCCGAAGAATCGGAACGTACAAAACAGGCATCCTTGTCATCGATAATCGTTGAGGGACGGCCGTCAATTTCGGTCAAACATTGAGCGGGAATCTCGTTGGTATCAGGTTCCACGACAGGATCGTCGGGGGTGTCAGGATTATCGGGCGGAACTGGGGAGTCCGGATTCTGAGGATCATTTTTGATACAGGCACCATCCTTACACGATTCATCGGGACTGCAGGGAGTCACTTCTGTTCCCCATTCAAAGCAGCCATCACCGTTATAATCGCCGCATCTGATCAGCCCGTTGCCGCTGCACTGCATGCTGTTTGCCGTACAGACGCTCGTGCAGGGGACTGATTCGTCAATGCACGCACCATTGGAACACTTCTGGCCGTCGCCGCATGAAGTCACTGCCGACCATGCAAGGCAGCCGTTCGCGTCTTTTGTACAGATATGGTAGCCGGTTCCGGAGCATTCGCGCATATCGGCAACGGCGCATGTATTGTTGCAGGTGACGGGTTTCTTTTCACATACACCCGCTTTGCAGATCTCGTCGCTGGTACAGTCGGTCACTTTGCCCCATGCTGTGCACCCATCACTCCCCTTGGAACAAACCTGAACGCCATTGCCCGAGCACTGTTTGGCACCATTGGTGCAGGCATCTGTGCAGCTCACGGCATCTTCGAACTTGACGGCATCGAAAATAACCCGCTTTCCATTCTCATCCGTGTAAGGCTCGCCAGAGGCGTCATCCAGTTTGATCCACTGGTCGCCACCCTTGGCAAAGGTAAATTTGCCAAGCGATACCCACCCCGATTTACCCGTCAGATTGAGACTGACTTTAGACTCTTTGCCGGATGCACGGATGGTATACGGCGCCTTTTCACTGACGGCACCCACGCCCGACTGGATGTAAACGAAAACCTCGTAGGTTCCGGCACGCGTCACATTGACCGTCCAGGTGCCTATGGCTTCGGCCGCTTTACTCCATACATAGGTGTAGTAGAGATGATCCTTGTAGCCGGAATTCACCTCCCACCAGGCGTCCGTGTTTGAACGAGAGAAACACGGATCTTTGTCGTCAATGATGACACCCGATTTGTCCAGTACGGTTGTACATTTCGGCGCTTCAGGGGGTTCCTCTCCACTCAAATGGGACGAATCCAGTACGCAGCTGCCGGATGCTTTGGTCAGCTCAATGTCCGCGCCGTAAAAATATTTTAAAATGTTATCCCATTTCCAACCATTGTTCGCGAGACATGTCGCTCCGTTTTGTGCCATGCACCCGCGGTTGGCATAATTGCTGTCTGCAACCCATCCAAGTGTCGTTTGCTTGAAACCGTTTGCTGCATTACCGGACTTGCCCCAGTTATAGGTGACATAGCTCTGTACGCCTACCCATCCCGTCTGGCCGCTCGAGACCGTCGGCTTGCATTCCGAATTCAAATAGGAGGGCGTCACACCCGAAACGTAAAACCCCGCAGTCATGGTGCCTTTGTACATCATCACGTAGCCGGAGGTTGCGTTGGTCGCATCCTGGCAGCGCTTTAACTGAGCGGCAGACGGCGCACGGCTTTCGCATTTATAAACCTGATCCCCCTGGCTGTTTGAGACCGGTGTACCCCCTGTACTGATCTTGTAATAGGCAAATGTTCGTGCAGCTGCTGATTGTGCTTTGAGTGCTTCATCCGGGGCATTGCCGTTCTCGCACCACGTCGTGTTGGGGACGTAGTCAGTTTCCATGGCAACCGTACCATATCCACTCACTGCAATGTTGCAGTTGGCAGATAACCCTGCTTTGGTCACCGTGTACTCTGGGTTGACACCATAATTCTCGATCGTGTCGACTTCATCGGCACAACCAGATAATCCCATTGCCAATAATGCCAATGCCGTGAGTAATGAAGTTTTTCTCATTTTGCGTTCTCCTATGTGAAATCACAATAAAATCCCTCGATAGATTAGCACAAAATGAATGCGTTTTCAGTTAAAACCAATTTTTTATTTTGCAGGCAGCTCATTTTGTAAAAACAAACAAATCACCCAACAATTTCCCGCTAAACGAACGTTGCTATTCCCCCTGTCTGCACCCTCAATTGCGAATTGCGAATTCTCTAAGTTAGATGCGAAAAAAATCCGTTTAAAAAAAACAACCTACGGCTGAACTGTCATACAAAAGGCTAACGACAAAAAAAAGCCATCTCTTCCGAGATGGCTTTTTTTCAGTTACCTCAACAGGATTTTAGAATCCCATGCCGCCCATGCCGCCCATGCCGCCTGCTGGCATTGCAGGTGCTTTTTCTTCCTTTGGAAGTTCGGCGATCATGGCATCCGTCGTCAGCAAAAGACCAGCAATACTTGCCGCATACTGGAGTGCGCTTCGCGTCACCTTGGCAGGATCGATGACACCTGCTGCAAGCAAATCTTCGAACTTGTCCGTGGCGGCATTGTAGCCAAAGCCATCTTTGCCTTCGCGAACTTTCTGGACGACGATGGATCCATCGACACCGGCATTTTCTGCGATCTGGCGCATCGGTTCTTCAAGGGCACGGCGAACAATGTCGACGCTGAACTGTTCATCATCATTCAGTTTAAGGCCTTCGAGTGCACGTTGTGCACGCACGAGTGCCACACCACCACCAGGAACGATGCCTTCCTCAATGGCTGCGCGCGTGGCGTTGAGGGCATCTTCGACGCGGGCCTTCTTTTCTTTCATCTCAACTTCGGTGGCTGCACCGACTTGGACGACTGCCACGCCACCCACGAGTTTCGCCAGTCTTTCCTGGAGTTTTTCGCGATCATAATCCGATTTGGTCTCTTCTATCTGAGCTCGAATCTGATTGACGCGCGACTGAATATCTTCGGTCTTGCCGCCACCATTGACGATGGTTGTATTGTCTTTGTCAATGCTGATGCGTTCGGCTTCGCCGAGATCATCGAGCGTCGCATCCTCAAGTTTCATACCGAGATCTGCTGTGATCAGTTTGCCACCGGTCAGCGCTGCGATATCTTCCATCATGGCTTTGCGGCGATCGCCGAAACCTGGGGCTTTGACGGCAACAACCTGCAATGAACCGCGCATTCTGTTCACGACAAGCGTTGCAAGCGCTTCATTCTCGACATCTTCTGCTATGATGAGCAGAGGACGGCTTGCACCGGCCACTTTCTCGAGGATCGGGAGCAATTCGACCATGCTCGAAATCTTTTTGTCATAAAGCAGAATTTTGGGCTTGTCGTACTCGACGGTCATGCGATCGCTGTTGGTTACAAAATAGGGCGAAAGGTAACCGCGATCGAACTGCATGCCTTCGACTACTTTGAGCTCGGTCTCAAGGCCTTTGGCTTCTTCGACTGTGATGACGCCATCTTTGCCTACTTCGGCCATTGCTTTGGCGATAATTTCACCCACTGTCCTATCGGCATTCGCAGAAATGGTGCCGACTTGCTCGATTTCCTGCTCACTCTGGGTCGGACGGGCCAGTTTTTTGAGTTCAGAAACGACGGCTTCGACGGATTTATCAATGCCGCGTTTGATGCTCATCGGGCTCTGTCCGGCAATGACAAATTTGACACCTTCACGGAAAATGGCCTGGGCAAGAACGGTGGCTGTCGTCGTGCCATCACCTGCAATATCGTTGGTCTTGGAGGCAACCTCGCGAACCATCTGGGCACCCATATTCTCAAATTTGTCGTCCAGTTCGACTTCTTTGGCTACGGTGACACCATCTTTCGTAATGAGGGGGGCACCAAACGATTTCTGAATGACGACATTGCGGCCTTTGGGGCCGAGGGTCACTTTGACCGCATCTGCAATCTGATTGACACCACGAAGGACTTTTTTCCGAGCCTGTTCATCAAAAATAATTTCTTTTGCTGACATCGTTCAATCTCCAAATTATTCCAAAATACCAAGGATATCGCTCTCTTTCAGAATCATGTGCTCCGTTCCGTCTACCTTGATCTCTGTGCCGGCATATTTGCCAAACAGAACGCGATCACCCTCTTTGACCTCGGGCTTGACTCTCGAACCATCTTCGAGACGTTTCCCTTCTCCCACCGCGATTACAATACCCTCAAGCGGTTTTTCCTTTGCTGTGTCGGGAATGATGATGCCACCAGCACTGCGCGTTTCACTTTCTACGCGTTTGACTAAAACACGATCCTGCAATGGACGAACTTTCATATCTAACTCCTTTGCTCTTGATTTTTTGCAGGGCGTATAAATATGCCCCGCACAACGGGCACGTCACATTAGACACAACTTTTTAAAGTCAACCCGTCTTTGCTTATTTTTTGTTTTTTGAAATATATTGCATGAGATGATAATTAATAAATAGTGGCGTGCCGTATTCGGAGAATAGGCACGCCAAAAGCGTGCTTATTGGCCGCAGGCCAATTGCACGCGTCCAAAAGGAATCAGATTATGAAAAAAAATACCTCATTCGTTTTATTTGCAATTCTCGCTTTTTTATGCGCACTCTCTGCATGTAAGAAAAATTCAGACCCCCAGGCAGAACAAAAACCGGTCTTCCACGAAGCGCCGCTCCCCGGGTCTCCCGATGAAGTCGTTCTCGCTACGGATAAGGTCAAACTGACCATGCGCGATTACGATCGCTGCATCGATGTTCACCGCCTTAAAGGACATATCCTTACCCAACGTGCACTCGCAAATCCAAGATTCCAGCGCGATGAAGTGCAGTTGTGCCTGCAGGCTGCTTATCTCAAAAAATATCTCAAAGACAACCATGTAGAGATACTCCCGGTTGAACGGCAGGTCGAGATCCAGCGTGCCATGGAACATGCTGGCGCGCAGAGCGAAGCTGCCCTCGCTGAAAAACTCGGCGTCTCTGTCGAAGCACTTGCGGAAATCGTCGACGAGGCGGTCATTCCGGCTGTGATGCAGAGAGCATTGGCTACGCGTATGCCGAGAGAGGAAGCAATACACTATTTTAAGCGCGATGAACGCAAATACACTGTCGAAATTGCTGATTTCGACAATACGCCCACGGATGCGGATATTGAGGCCTTCACAAAAAAATCACAGGATAAAATGACATCGTATCTGTCGGGACATCCCGAGGTCATCATGACTCCTCCCAGGGCAGACCTTGCACGATTTGCCTATGCATTTGATGATGATCCCGATAACGAGCAGAGATCTTACCAGAATATCGAACAGCTCAGACAGTTTGCCATTGCCAATGGTGTCGAAAAAACCGTCGATTTCTGCCAGAAAGAAGCCAATCGCGGGTGTCAGGTACTCAATGACACAAAAAATCGCCTCATCTTGGATCGCAGCGATGAGACAGCGTGGGCATTTCGCATTCCGGTCGGCGGCGTCAGTGAAATCAAACGCGAAGATAATCACCATGAAATTCTCATTCTGCTCGACATTCGTGCACCCGAGGCGATGGATGTACGCGATCCGGCAAATATGAAATTGGTCGCAGCCAATGTGATTAAACAGTCCGAACCGGCAGCTCATCTGATTGAGGCCATCAAGCCTGCACTCGAAGTGGACGATCCCGATTTTAAAACGATTACCGAAACCAATGGCGGCCATTTTCAGCGCTATGAAAATGTTTCCTTTTTCGACTTGTCCAGCCACAAAAATTTGCGCGCGGCTCAGGAACTCCTCAAAATACTGGCGGAGGTCAGACCTGAACAAAAGGACCTGTTCTCAAATCCCATTGTTTACAATAATCACATGTATATCTTCAGGGTTGCGGATCTGACCGATCCTACCGAAGAGGACCTGAAGAATAATCTCAACCAGTGGAAGGCAAAAAAAGCGATCGATCCGAGTCGCGAGTTCGTCGTCGACTGGCTTAATCGCAACATGCCCTCCATGACCTCACTCAATATCAAGCCCATTCAAGCAAAATACGGCATTTTACAGCCCAATGGAACAATTCGGTAATCATGCACAATAAGCTCTTTTTCATTAGTTTGATGACCATGTGTTTGGCGGGGTCGACCGCATACGCTCAAAATGCCGCTTCATGGCAGCTTGAACCAGGGCGGATCATTGGGGGAAGCAGCGCCGAATCCGGGGCACGCCTCATGGATCCCGTCATCCTCGATTTTAATCAGGATGGGATCGATGATCTCATCTTTGGAGCCCCAGGTACGAGCCCGAATGAAACCTCCGGGGCTGGCAGCGTGTATGTCATTCTCGGCAAAAAGAACCTGGATTTGCGTGGAAAAATTGATACCACACAGTGGACTTCATTCGACTATCGGTTCGACGGTCACACGCCAAACGGAAGGCTCGGAATCCAGCTATACAGTGGCGATTTTAACGGTGATGGCAGCAAGGATTTGGCCATTGCAGAACCCGGCGGCATGGGGACGCTCTATATCCTGTACAGCGGAAAACAGCGTACCCCCGGAACGTACGACATTGCCCAGAAAGGTGCGGCAGACGTCTCTTTCGGCATGACGGAACAAGGCTCCAGTCTGGGACTGTCCGGATGCATCGGCGATTTCAATCGCGACGGAATTGACGATATCGCCATGGCTTCACTCTCTCACAATGCCACGCTGGGAACCAACCTCAGTCTCGTTACGATCCTTGCGATGCGCCGCGAATGGGATAAATCTGCCTACGATTTGGGCAGTAAGATTTATGGGAAAACGGTCATCTCACGTCCAGTAGCGAGTACGACGCGCGTGCTCCATAATTGTACCGTGGGCGATTTTAATGATGATAATGTGCCTGACATCGCCCTGGGAATGCCGCTCGATAGCTATCAAAAACAGCGCGCAGCCGGAAGTGTCACGATAATTTATCATCCTTATAAATACAATGGAACAACCATCGATATCGCATCCATCGATGAAAAATATGGCATCCGGATCAGTGGCAATCAGGCAAATGCTCAATTTGGCTATGCACTCGCTGCCGGCGATTTTACAGGGGATGGCAAGGACGATTTAGCCATATCTGCACCCAATCGCCTCATTAAAGGCCCCGATTCCGAAGGTGCTGTCTATGTTTACGATTCGAATCACATGCCCGCTCATTCGGGTGAACAGCCCGACACTTACCAAATCAACGGCAAGGGCGGACAATTCGGATATCGACTTTACAATTCGGATACCAATGGGGATAGACGTCCCGATCTCGTCATCGCTGCACCTTTCGCAGGAGTAGGGCAGGCCGGTTCATTATCTGCCTATCTTGGCGGCCCGTTTTTCGTCGAAAATCTCGAAAACAAAAAAAATCCCGATATTGAACTCAGAGGCGCTGAACACATGAGTTTTGGCGTCGGGGTTGCCTTCGGGGATTTAAATGGCGACGGCAAAGTGGATTTGGCTGCGCGTTCTGCCGAAGATCCTGCACATCGACCCATGACGGGTGCCTACGAAATTGTCGGCGATTTTCAGTCTCTGCCGGCTTCTTCTGAACTCACCGACAATTTCCTCACCGTCCTCGGGCCAAGCAAAGGCGGTGGGCTGCAGATGAGTTCCCGTAAAATTCATTATCAGGGCAAAAACTATCTCGGATGGTTGTCACCTCAGGGAATGGGGAACCGAAGCGTCATTTGTCTCGTCGAGTCCACAAGAACGCTCGTCTCTGATATCTCTGTCACGGCTTCGGAAAGCTGCGATGTTCAGATTGTAGGGCCGGAAAATGCGACGATCATTGACTTTTCTGTTACCGATTCTGCCACGCTAAAACCACTATTGACCATTGCTGTCTCGGGAATGCCCGCCAATCATCAAAAAGCACAGGGATTTGTTGCCGTCATTCCGCTTCCCGATGCAATTACACAACCCCTCGTCTTAAATCTTACCGAGAATACGCTCAAAACCGATGCCGTCACTTTTGTCCTGAGCGACGAACCCGCTGCGATGCTCGGACAAAAAATTGAATGGCTGGATCTCGATAAGGATGGTTATCTGGATCTCATCATAGGTGCACCAAAGCGAGTGATCGACAACGACGTAAGCGGAAGTATCTTCATCGTTAAGGGAAATACCGAACTCCAAATGGGATTTCATGAACTCACTGCCAAAGATGTCATTCAGTACGAAGGATTTTCGAACGAAGAATTCGGCAGTCAATGGCAGGTTCTCGATTTTAACAAAGATGGTCAGCTCGATCTCCTGGCAAGAGCCGCTCATACCCCGGATGCCTTTGGGGATGAATATGCCACGGTCTATGCCATTTATGGTGCTGGGCACCGCCTGCCCAAAACGTACAGCGTTCGTTCCCCGGAACTCGGCAGCATGCGGATCATCGCCCCTCAGGCGCGCGCAGGACTCGAAATCATCCAACAGAATGTCGATCTCAACGAAGATGGATACGATGATCTAGTGCTATTTTCTCCGGATTATCGTGCCGGTCTGCAAAAAAAAGGCATCCTCTATGTGGTTCCTACCAACGATAATCACAAAAGCGGTGATTTGCTTTTGACGCAGGAATCGCACATCGCGTTTTCATACACATCGACGAGAAATGAAAAAATAACGGATGCACGGTTTATCCGCAATAACGGGAAACTCGTCTTTATCGTGGCCTCGGCAGATCTTTCGACTGGAACGGCAAGCTCTTTGAGCGCTTTTGTCGACGAAGACGGCATCTTTAAAGGCGATTATACCTCTGCCAATCTCAAACGCGTCTTGTCCGAAGCCAAATTGCCCAAACCTGTCAAATTCCTTCTCATGCAGGATGAACAAAAAAAACAGGACGAAATTTGGATGCTTTTCCCATCCGACGGTGTCACACAGTCTGGACAAGGCATTGCCCAGAAAGTCAAACCGTGGTAAAACTTCCCCGGAAATTTGATTTTTTTCCCGGATCGCATATTCTCTAACGCGTCGCAAGTTCGCGATCCATATTTGCACGGAGAGTTCTCGTGAAGGAAACAAAAACTAAAAAAATTACCCGAACGACGACAGAGGTGGCTCCTGCCAAAAAAACGGACGCTGCCCCTTACGATCTGCTCGAACCTGTAGAAGAAAAAGTCATTCGCATGCACTATGGGCTGTCCGAGAGCGATGAAAAAACGCTCGAATATGCCGTCGGTGCCAGCGAAGACTCCCGCAGACGAGTTTCTTTAATCGAAGCCGTCAACATTGCCGAACTTGATGCTGAAGTACCTGTCGTCGAAGGCGCGGATCGTCAGGTTTTACGCGAGTATGTCAAAGGATTGGATCTGGATATTTAATATCCTTTTAAATACATGGAGAGGTATGTCTTTAAATTGGACATGCTGCGGTATTGTTTTGTCTCGGGATGTCCGATATTTGGACATCCTTTTTTTGTTTTTTGCGCCGCTATCCCTGCGGGATACGCTGCGCTGCTCGCCTTGAGACGTGCTGAACGCACGTCTCTACGGCTCGCCATTTCTCACAAAAACTCTCTCTCCAATGTTCACATTACGACAAATTACATGCGCCGGTTTCTTCGGCGTTTATTCGGGATGCATACCGCTCACGGTGAACCTGGCAAGGCTGCCTTACTGGCGCGGTGCTCTGATCGGCGTGGCATTTGGTGCATTGACGCATGTGATGGTCACGCTCATCGATATCATGATTGCGGTTTACGCCGGCCAAATCCTGGGAGATCCCATTCTCAGGCAGGCTTCTACAAGGGCCGCCATTCTGATGGGCGTTCTGGTCATACAGGTCCTTTCGGCCATTGGGTGCCGCATCATGGGAGGTTACTTCCTTTCGCCGCCCAAAAAACAAGATCCCTTTGAACGACAAAAATTGTACGAAAATCTCAAAACTCGGGATACCGGGAAAAAATCTGTACTTCACGATGTCGTGCTCAGACTGGAACAAAAAACAGCTTTAAAGGACATTCGGTTCTCGAATCTTTGGATAGTGTTTTTTTCGATTCTGTCGGTTTTGGCGACTTACCTTTGGATTTATACCTTGACGATGACATGCCTCGAATCGCTTTTTTATGGCATTCCGATGGATGGTAGCTGGTATGCCGATTTGACGCTTCGATGTTTGCTGCCGCTCATCATTCTCGTTCTTGTGCATTTGTCTGTTCTGGGATTTCTGGGTACCCGCGGAATTGAACAGCATCCTTCGTAAAATGAGCGCGCGTATGATAATAGCGCGCGAAAAAAAGGCCGTATTGCCGCAGGCAATAGGCCGAAATGCGAGCCGTGCTGCCGATGGCAGCAGGCGAGTGCTGCTTGGTGACAAAACCTACATGCCACCCCCATCGATCGTTGACAAAAAAGTTCAATTCATTATAAGCACACTGATTTCTGTGCTGAGTATGCATGGAGCAGTTTTGCAATATGGATGGATAGAAAAACAGCCAAACAAAAGATGACAATCAAAAATGTGCAGGTGATGGATGTCTTTGCAGTTTTTGAAAAAAGCAAAACAGGGAACACAAATTTTAGGCAATAGTACACGATGGATACGAATGAATTTTTAAACCGGGATATCACAGAGGATTATCAGGTATTTCAGCAACATGGCGATGGCGGCTGTTCCATCGTTTACGATGCCTACCGACTTTCAGATAATAAGCATGTAGCCATCAAGGTTTTATACCTGCCGGAATCGCTCGACCCCGAAGAAGCCGAACTCACAAAACAACGTTTCTGTGTGGAAGCCTTAATTATGCGTACACTGCACGATGAACACATCGTCGAGTGCGTCGATTATGGGGCTTATGACGGTTCTCCATGTATTATTCTCGAATTCATCGAAGGTAAGCAGCTCGATGATTATTTGCGCGAATTTGGCGGCGTGCCGTTTGAATACGCATGCAACATCATTCGTCAGCTCCTGTTGGCCCTTAAAGCTGCTCACAGCAAAGGAATTATCCATCGCGACGTCAAGCCTGCCAATATCATGATTATCGAAAACGGCAATAAACCGATTGTCCGTCTCTTCGATTTTGGCATTTCCACCATGACAGAGGGTCCGGCCAGCAATATGGTTCGTACGCACAACGGCGTCATCCGCGGTACACCTTCCTATATGGCTCCCGAGCTTTTCTCGGGCGATACGCGTGCAACGGTCGAAAGCGATCTCTATGCCGTCGGCCTCATCCTGTTTGAATGTCTGACAGGGCAGGTGACCGTGGCCGGCGTGACGGTCATGGAAATCGCATTCAAACAGGCACACGAGGATCTCATCATCCCATCCTTCATCCCCAAATGCCTTGCCGATGTCATCCTCAAGTGCTGCAGTAAGGATCCGGCCGACCGCTACCATTCTGCCGAGGAGATGATCGAAGCCATCGACAAAGCGCTCCCCGAAGCCATTGCTGAACGCGATTCCAATGCAGATGAATTACTTGGAGATATCCCAAACAGCGCAGGCAAGAAAAAATCAAAATTGCCGTTGTTCATCGCGCTGATTGCTGCGCTCGTTATCATCTCTGTATGTCTGGGGATAATCCTCGGAAGACAGCAGCCGAATCCACCTGAAGAACCTGCGAATGCAGTTGCCCCCGCTCCTGCTCCTGCTCCTGCTCCGGCCCCGGCGCCAGCTCCGGCTGCACAGCCTGATGCCCCCGCGGTTGCCGATGCACCTGCGGTTGCCGCGCCTGTCGTCGAAGAACCTGTAGCACCCGCACCGGCTGCCGAACCACCCGCTGCAATTGCTGCACCTCAGCCCGAGGCCAATCCTGCTGCTGTTCCTGAACAGCCAAATGCAATCCCAGAAAATGCGCCTGACGCAGAGGCGGATGTCAATCCTGCAGCAGCAGTGGGCGAGCCTGAACCCGAAACGGTTGAACAACCCGCCGTTGAAAAACCTGCTCCTGCACCAAAAGCCACGCCCAAACCCTCTAAGTCCTCTAAAAAATCGGACTCCAAAGACGCTGACGAACCAAAAACTCCGCCACCTGCCGCCAAGACCGATAATAAGAATAGCGCAAACAAGAAAAAGGATACGACGGTCATTCCATCCAATCTTTTCTAAGGTTCTGATTCCGAAGAAATTGTTAAAAAAGGCTGTGCTCAAGGCATGGCCTTTTTCATTTTCCGAATTGCACATTGCTAATTATCTAAAGTGAGCATCGTTAGATGCGAACAAATCCGTTTGTAAAAACAAATAATCACCAACGATTACTTTCTCACCGCCCCCGGCAATTACCTCAAAGATTGTATTCCGCATTCCGCATTCCGCATTCCGCATTCAAAAAGTGAGCATCGTTAGATGCGAACAAATCCGTTTGTAAAAAAGTTGGCTTCCTCACCCAATGATCCTGAACAGCTTCGTGCCGAAAAACATCATCGGATGACGACGGCCCCCATTCGTCCGCTCATCCTGTCGATGGCTGTACCCACGATCATTTCGATGACCATTACATCGGTCTACAATTTTGCAGACACATGGTTCATCAGTCATATCGGCGAAGGATCGACGCGCGCCGTCGCTGCCGTCGGGGTCATCTTTTCCTATATGGCCATCATTCATGCCACAGGATTTTTCTTTGGCCACGGCAGCGGGAATTTCATTTCTCGTGCCCTCGGACGACAGGAAGTCAATAAAGCATCCCAAATGGCTGCCACGGGGGTGGTGTCTTCATTTCTCTTTGGTGTTGTCATAGCCCTCATTGGCATATTTGCCCCTCATCCGCTTTTGACGCTGCTCGGAACGAGCCCCGAAATCTATCGCGAAACTTACGACTATTTCTTTTATATCTGCCTCGCAACGCCTTTTATGACGACATCGCTTGTCTTCAATAATCAACTGCGATTACAGGGCAACGCCCATCGCGGAATGATCGGAATTGCCATCGGTGCGATTCTCAACATTGTTCTCGATCCCATCTTTATTTTTTCGCTCAATATGGGCATTTCGGGCGCATCTCTGGCAACTGCAATTTCGCAGACCATCGGTTTTTTCGTGCTCTTAATGATGACGCACAGCGGGGACAGTATCGCCCCAAAACTGAAAAACTTCCGACCCACACTCACCAATTACCGCGAAATACTTGCGGGCGGTCTGCCCTCGCTGGCACGCCAGAGCCTCAATGCGATTGCCGCCATCGTCATCAATCGCTATGCACTCGATTATGGTGCACAGGCACTCGCCGGCGTCTCCATCGTCTCTCGAATTATGGCACTTCTCTTTTGCATCGTCGTCGGCATCGGACAAGGATTTCAGCCGGTATGTGGGTTTAATTATGGGGCACACCGATTCGACCGCGTCGAAAAGGCTTATTTCGAAACAATCAAAATCAATACGGTTGTCGTCATCTTCTTTTTTATTCTATTGAATGCACTGGCCTCACAGCTCGTGGGACTGTTCGGTTCTTCGGCAGAAACGGCCGATATTGCCATACGCGCTTTACATTATCAGACTTCATCCGTGCCTTTTCTTGGATTCATCGTCGCCACCGAAATGATGCTCCAAAATACACGCCAAACCATCAAAGCCTCTGTACTTGCGGTCATGCGGCGCGGACTGGCCTACGCCCCCTGCATCATCGTACTCAATGCCATGTTCGAACTCGATGGTATTCTCTGGTCCAAGCCGGCCGCAGATTTCATTGCACTTTTGTTCGCTGTGCCTTTCTCTATTTTAATGGTACGCAAACTCAGACGAATGATGCAGGATGTCAGTCAGGCATGACGCATATCCATCCACGAGCTGTGGATGGATGGAATGTCACTTCGTTATTTGGGAATAGCGTTGATATCTATGGGCAATCCGGGAAAGACCCTGAACTGCCGCCTATGAGTTGGATATAAGAGGCTGAAACATAACCATCGACGGGTGATGTAATATGATACCAGCCTATGCCATTGAGCGGGGAACCGATTTCATAATCCACAATGGTAACTTGTTGGCCAAGGGGTACGACTGATACTATAGAAAAACTGCTGCTTGGACCCATCCGCACATTGAGACCGGTATCAGCCTTTACAGATCCCATTGCTGGCAAAATATAGATGTCATTTTTATTAATGTAGCGTTTTTGGTTGCTCGCGACGACGGCATAAAAACTACCTGATTGACCATAGATTGGATAAATGCTGTATTGCTTTGCCGTGTTTGCCGATCCGCTTCCTGGATTGGTATAAAGCGTGGTGTTTTTATGGACGATGCCCTGTTGTGTGGAACCTACACAGGAATTGCCGCATTGTAAATAATTGTTGACGCAGGTAATGGTACATTTACCATTGGTACACGTGTTTGTGCCATGGATGACAGATGCGCATGCATTGCCGCACATTCCACAATTGTTTATATCCGATTTGGTGTTGATACACGCATTCGCACACTGGGTGTATCCCGCATTGCATGACCAGGCACAGCCCGAAGTGCTGCATGATGCGGTTGCATGCGAAACGGAAGTGCATGTTTGGCTCGTAACCCATTTGTTGTTTGTACATGTCTGGTAATTCAGGCCACTACAGCGTTTTGAACCCTCAGTGCAAACCAATGCCTCACATTTGCCATCCTTGGTTGCGACATAACCGGGATTACAGGTAAATGTACACTTTCCTGAACTACATGAATTAATGGCATTGGCAACATTGCATTTTTTTCCGCATCCACCACAGTTGTTGATATCTGTTTGGATATCGATGCAATTCCCCGAGCATTCGGTGAATCCCGAATTACATTTTCTGCCGCACTTGGCGTCCACACAAGTCGCGGATGAATTTGGAATACTGGTTGTACATGTCTGGGTCGTGACCCAATGATTACTATTGCATGTTTGTACATTCACGTCGCTGCATCGTTGGCTGCCTTCGGTACAAACCACAAGTTCACATCCTGTACCATCTTTGGTTTTGACATAACCGGCATTGCAGGTAAAAGTGCATTTGGCCGATTCACATATATTATTTGCATTGGCAACATTGCATTTCTTACCGCATTCACCACAATTCTCATTGTCCGTTTGAATATTGGTACATAAATTGGGGGGACAAAAAGTAAGTGTATCGTCGCATGCTGTATCGCATCCAGTATTGGGGTCGCATTGTGATCCTTCTGTACATATCTTCAATACCGACCATACGCCATCTTTGCAGATTTCAAAGGAATGATCATTGCAGCGTTTTTCACCCTCTGTACATGCATCGGTTTGCTGCGGCTCGCAATGACTGCCATCGGCAGACATGACATATCCGGCATGACATACAAATGTACAGACGCCCTCGTTACATATATTGTCGGCATTTTCGACGTTGCAGGCAGTAGTACAGTCACCGCAATGTTCGGTATCTGCCATAAGGTCAAAACAGCCATTTTCACAGCTGTCAAATCCCGTTTCACATTGGCAGCTCTCTGTTTCCGGGTTGCATACACTATGAATGGGGCAGATTTCACCCGAACTGCCGCATGGTTCTGTGATATCCGGTTCACAAACAATGCTGCCGTTTTCCTGTTCGACAGTATGATAGCCATCTGTGCATGCACTGGCAGCACATTGCCCCGAATGACATTGACCGTCGGCCCAGCCTTCCAGCTGGGTACAGTCGATTTTGCAAGCTCCGCAATGCTCAAGAGCTTTCTGGGTATCGACGCATTTATCTTCACATAAAGATTGATTTTGGGGGCAGACGCATGCGCCGTTGGTGCAGACCTGATCTGGCAGACATGGCCTGGCAATGCATTGGGCGTCAGAACCGCAATAGGTTTGGCTGGTTTTGGGATCGATGCATACACCATCGCAAAGAATCTCGTTGCTTTCGCATCCGTTATCCACCCGGTTGCACATGTTACCTGATTGGAGGGTGCCTGCCGGACAGTGCGTGCCGCAATAATGCCTTCCTGCGTCATCCTCTATGCAAAAGGAGGCTGCAGAGGGACAGTAGTGATCCCTGAGGTCATTGTCGTACAGATTGCATTCGCCAAAGTAACAAAGGGTGCCCGAATCGTCGATGACGTAGGTCGCGTTGCATTGGACCCCGCCATGTTCGTAAGCATCGTCACTGTCGCAGCCAAATAAAAATGCGCTCAAAGCGATACAGCTTAGAAAAAGAGATGTTCTGGTTTTCATGCGTTTGTCCTTATCGTAGGGGGATGTTTGCGCTTGCTTTAGGGGCAGGAGGGAAGGGATGAATCAGAACTGCCGCTAGTCATTGTGACGTAATACGAAGATATATAACCCTCGGCGGGATAAGAAATATAATACCAACCGCCACCTTCTGGGGGGGCGGTTCCACTTGAATAACCCTCTATTGTAACAGTTGTATCTTTGGCAATTGCTGTTGTTATTGAGTAGGATGTGCTTGGCCCTGTTCTAACGTTAACACCTGAAGTATTCCATGGATGTCCATAAGCAGGTAGAATATAAACAGTACTGGCAGGTACATAACCTTTTTGAGAACCGGTATAGACTGCGTAGTATCCGTTATACTTACCATAGATCCACTCGATATAATTATAGTCAAAGCCAATGTCAAGAGGGGTACTTGTTGATGGTGTGGCATATATGTTTGAGTAAGTATGGAAAATACCGGTAGATGTATAATAAATACAACTGTTATTACAATTCACATAATTATAATTGCACGTCCAGCTGCAGCCCGAAGTCGAGCATGACGCGGTCGCGTTATCAGGGGCTGAACAGGCTTGGGTGGTTACCCATTGGTTGCCGCTGCATGTCTGGTAATTCAAACGATCGCATTGTTTGGCACCTTCTGTACATACTTTGGGATCACAGCCTGTCTTGGTCGAATTCAATACATAGCCACTGTCGCATGTGATTGTGCAGCTGCCGTTGCTGCATGTGTTGGTGCCATGAGAAACTGCGTTACATGGTTTGTTGCAGCCGCCACAGTGGCTGCTGCTTGTTTTAATATTCACACAGGATCCGGTTGTACATTCTTTATAATCGGTATTGCATGACCAGCTGCAGCCTGAGCTGTTGCATGACGGTGTTCCGTTGGTTGGGGCAGTACAGGTCTGAGTGGTTACCCATTGGTTGCCGCTGCATGTCTGGTAGTTCAAACCATCGCATCGCTTGGCACCTTCTGTACATACTCTGGGATCACAGCCTGTTTTGGCCGAATTCATTACATAGCCATCCTTGCACGTAAATGTACATTTACTGTCTGCACAACTATTGTAGGCATTGTCAACGTTGCATCGGGTGTCGCAGCTTCCGCAGTGATTCTCATCCGATTTGAGATCGACACATTGTTCAGAACATTCTTTATAACCCGAATCACAGGTAATCTTACACTTCGAATCGGTACATTGGACAGATCCATGATCGGGTTTTACACATGGGGTGTTGCACGCACCGCAGTGGTTGTTGTCGGTCTTTAAATCGACGCATTTTTCTGAACAATTGAAATATTCGGCTTGACACTCAATACCACACCGGGAGCTGACGCATGTCGCAGTTCCATGCTCCGGGATGGGACAGGCTGTATCACAATCACCACAATGCTCTGGGGTGCTCGTTAAATCATAACAGGAACCCGAACAATTCTCGAAGCTTTCGTCGCATGCATAACCGCATGTCTGTGATTCGCACGTCGGATGGGCATGCACGACTTCGGTCGTACAGGCATTCTCACATGTTCCACAATGGTTTACATCGTTGATCTCATAACATACATTGTCGCATTCGATGTAATCGCCTTTGCACTCATAGACACACTGGCCACTGACACATTGCCCCGTTGCGTTATCGCGCGCGCAGACAATGCCGCATCCGCCACAGTTCTGGGCGTCTATTTGTATATCGTAGCAAAGGCCGTCGTCACATTCATATAAACCGCCGTCACATGCACATGCCCCGATTTCGGTATCACAATAATGCCCGATGGCACACTGCCTGTTCACATCACCACAGTTTTCATCTGTGTTCTCCATGCAGCGATTAAATGAAGGATCCTCTTCGTCTTTCAATAGAAAAAATCCGGGCTGGCACGCTTCGACAATACATACCGCATGAAGACATTGCCCCTCCTGCCAGCCGGAAATATCGGTGGTACAATTGATGGCAAACTCACCGCAGGCTTCGGTTGAGTCTTCCACACACACACCGATGCCATCTTCATTCTCTTCTACGTGATAACCTTCCTGGCACACCTGGGCAACGCACTTCCCTTCGCTGCATATACCATTGAGCCAGCCTTCGGCTTCGGAACAGGCGTGATGGCATTCACCGCAATGCTCCAGATCCGTTGCGTGATCTTTGCATTCCCCCTCACACTCATCTGCATGATCCTTGCAGTCACACTCGCTATCAATGCAGACTTGATCTGAACGACATTCATGGGGTTCGCATCTGTCGTCCGAACCACAGTAGCTCACGTTGCTCGTCGGATCGAAACAAATGCCGTCGCAAAGTATTTCATTGCTGCTCTTACAGCCGGATTCGACGCAATCATCATCCGAGCAAACCCAGCCTGCTACCATCGTACAATCTTTGCAATTCGGGCCGCAGCATTGTCTTAGGCTTTTGCACGCATTGTCGACAGGCTGGTAGGCACCATGGCAGTCAATGAGCTTGCAGTTGCCTTCTTCGCACGTCCCATTGCGCCACCCTTCCTTTTGCAGGCAGTTATTGTCATGGGCACCACAGTTCTCTGTACTGTCCACTTCACATATTGCATATTCGAGATCTTCCGGCCGATAGATATGGTACCCTTTTTCACATACATTACCGCAGTAAAACTTGCCATTCGGGTCCTGAATGCAGTCAAACTCCGTGGGACAATGACCCGCGTTCATGTATGAATCGTATTCATCGCATGTCGTATGGATACAATAATTTCCATTGTCGAGAATGTATGAAACATCCTGGCATGCAACGCCAAACTCAATCTCATCAATGCTCTCAAGAATACAGCCATGGCAGGCGCATATCACCATAAAAAGTGATATAATAATATATTTCATTCGATTCATTCGGCTGTCTCCTTCCTATGTTGCCTGCTTAATACAACGTGAAATGAGATGTTTAAATGATTTAATCAGAGGCGGCTTGTTCTTCTGAAATACAAAAGGCATGGCCTTCGGGGACACATACCCCCTGGCATGCCTTTAATCCTTCACCGCATGATGCCTGGCAATTGTAGTTCTCTGTCAGAGATTCGCCGGGACATACCTGGTCGGGATTGCAAATGGCACAAAAGAGCCCGCAGCAGTCGTGAATGGGTTTACAAATCCCAGAACCGCTGGGGCGTGTACCAGGTTTGCATTCGGTCGCACGACACAGGATTTCCGAAGAATTTGTCGATTGTCCGCATGTGCCGGCGACCCAGTTCGGGTCTTCATCCGCACAGCGCGTCCCTTTGACACCGCAATTGTCTATGGAATTGTTGGTGACACAGGTGTGGGGCGCATCTTTCGACTTGATCGCTGTCGTTCCGGGAGGGCAAAAGGAGGCACAGAAGGACATTTCAATAGGCTGCAGTAAACCTTGTATGCAGAAAGGTTTTTCGATCGGGCAGAGATCCTTGGATATCCATTCGTCATATTCGGGGCAGTGTGAGCGAAGACATTGGGATGGCTCATCATTCTGAGACTCATCTTCCAATACATACGCGATTTTTTCGCACGATTCGCCGTATTCTGGCATTTCATCCAACACGCATCCGCTCAGAAAAAATGCGATCCCTGCGATCCAAATTGATGCTTTCTTCCACATTATGACACCTCACCCGCGCGCCCACAATCGGGCCGTGTCATTATAATGATGAGAGGCGCGATTGTCATGGAATTATGACGCATGAACTGCTTTATGGGTATCCAATCTTTTGGCCTTTGGCCAACGCGATTGGCGTTTCGGCGCTTTCCCTTCGGGATACGCGCCTGGGCACTCGCCTATTGCGCCACGGATCATTTGGACTTGGAGATTAAAAATGTTAGCGCAATACGGCGAGTGCTCTTGATGATAGTTGTCCGCCAAATGACAATGATTAATTACAGTCGGGTAGATAAACTGTAGCACCTCCAAATAAATCAATATAATCAGAATGTGCATATCCCGTTGAACAGTTTTCTGGAGAATAACAATTCACTTTATACCAGCCGCTAGGGTCATAATCCAAGACCGTTAATTGTTTATTGTGTGTTGCAGTATAATCTTTTATATCACAGCTTGTACTTGCACAACTCCTTATCATTACACCTTTGCTGGCAGTAACAGTCCCATACGCAGGCAGAATATAAACATCACGTGTAGATATATATAATTTGGAATTGCCATCGCTGATGACATAATATCCACCATTTATGCCATAAAGACCGATAATTGTATTCTTACTATAATATTTTGCAGAGCCTACCCCTGGGCTTGTATAAACTTGTGCTTCTTGATTTACAATTCCATTAACTTTCGCACCGATACAGCTGCTTCCACAATTAACCTGCCCCCTGGGACATCCGCATTGTCCATTCTGGCATCCGGTACTGCATACTTTGCCGCATCCGCCGCAATTATAATTATCATTATTAGTATCTACACATGCATTATTGCATGGGGTATAGCCTGGATTACAATCAATCGTGCATCCAGATGCATACTCCGCGTTGCAATAGGATGTCCCGTTTGCCGGGTCTGTACACGTTTGCGTCGTGACCCAGTTGTTGTCCTGACAGGTCTGGTAATTCTTGCCGCTGCATTGGTGCGTGCCTTCGTCACACAGCTTGTATTCACATCCTCCGTTCTTTTTGACGTAATTACCGTTGCATTCAAAATCGCACCCCGAAGGTGTGCATTTCGGATAGCCATTGGGTATCGTCGGACATACATTTCCGCAGGAATGACAATGATTGATGTCATTATTGAGATTATAACACGTGCCACTGCAATCCTTATAATCGAGATTACATTCATCCGTGCAGTAAGGTGAACTGTCTCCCATACAGATCGCAGAGGCATTGAGTTTGCTGGTCGTACAGACTTGTTCTTCTATCCATTGATTCGATTCACATTTTAATATTCTGTTGATATCGCACTTCTTGTCGCCGTGGTTGCAGACAAATGGCTCACATCCCGTCCCGTCTTGTGTTTCGACAAAGCCTGGGTTACAGGTAAAGTAACATTTGCCGCCGCTGCAGCTGTTCTGGGCGTTCATTACGTTACAGGCATGCCCGCAGCTGCCGCAATGTGCATCTGATATTTGTGTATCCACGCAGGAATCATTGCATTCAATCAAACCATTGTCACACAGACAGCCGCCATTTTCTAGATCGCATGTATGCCCGGTCTGGCACTTTTTGCCTAAGGCGCCGCAATTGTCGTCGGTATTCTTCAAGCATGCATTATCATGGAGGAAAAATGTCTTGGCGCATTCTGTTAAGACACAACTCGTCTTATCGCAGTAACCATCTGCCCATCCCGGTATCTGGGTGCAGTCATTGTCCGGGCTCCCGCAGGCTTTGGGCGAATCCGATTCACATACGATTGAACCATCTCCTTTATGGACGATATGGGTGCCTGTGGAACATTCACTGGCCTTGCACTTGCCTTCCTTACAATCGCCGGACATCCAGCCTGGCATCTGTTCACAGTTATTTTCACAGCTGCCGCAGTGCTGAATATTGGCTGTAATATCCATACAACTGTCTTCACAATAGTCTTCACCTGCTTTGCATTCGCATTTGGAATTGACGCAGCTCTGACCATAACCACACTTACGGTCTGTTTCGCAGTTGGCCGTGGCGCCGCAATAGGTCTTGCTGGTCGTGGGATCGAGGCATGTACCGCCGCAGCGAATCTGCCCCTCCGGACACGCATCCACACAGTTATCGGCGTAACAGGCAAGGTTTCCGCCGCGCTTGCAGTTTTTGCAGTCTGTGCCGCAACATTCGTTTAATGTAACACACAGTTCTCCCACCTTCTTGTACGTATCATCACAATCAATGAGTTTACATTGATTGTCTTTCGTGCATTCCGCCGAGGACCAGCCTGCATGTTTGGGGTCCTTATAACAATTGTTGTCATGTTCTCCGCAGTGCAGGGGGGAATTCTTTTCACAGGTCGTGATTGGATTGCCTTCTTCGTTCTCATAAGAATAGATGTGATAGCCGATATCACAATCATTTGTACAATAATTGTCTCCGCCTTTCTGAAGACATACAGGATATTCCTTGGGACATCTGTTTTTATTAAAATAAATGTCATAATCTGAACAGTCCTCACGATAACAGGCATCCCCGTCAATCAATATATAGGCAGACTCACAATAGGAACCATATTCGATGATGTCGATATCCTCAAGCACGCAGCCATAACTTGCTGCTATCACTAACAATAATATCCAGACAAATAATGAATTATATATTATAGAATGTTTAGAATGCATAACAAAACCTCTCAAACGTGTTTGTTACTTTTTACAGGTACTTCCGGAATCAATGCACAGGCCATTACATACCTTATAACCCCCGGGACAGCTTTTGATACATTTGGCATCATTTAAATTTTTGGAACTGCATATCACATGTTTATATAAAGGATCGGAGGTCGCATTCTGGTAATTTGTACAATTGGAACATAAAAGACCGCAGCATTCTGAATAACGTACACACCGGGGTGGGGTTACGCCGTCATTATAGTCGTCAAAACGATAGGATGGTTTGCATTCCTGAGCAACGCATGGGTGGAGATAGCCCGACTGGGTGTCACAGTAACCACTGACCCAGCCGGGGTTGTGTTCGGAATCATTGCTGCAATTCAGACGATGGCTGCCGCAATGCTCCACTGTGTCGGGTTCACATAAATGATCTGGCATGGGCAACCCCTGATCTGCCATTTCTTCCAGATCGGCATCGCTCAATAAGTGCGTGCTTCCTACGCAGGATGAAGCACAATAATTGCCCTCTTTATCTTCTATACAATAAGGATATTCAGCAGGACATTTGCCGATCGAAAAAAAACTATGATATTGATTGCAGCTGTCGCGCATGCATTTTTCTGTCTGCTGGTCATCCGCATCGATAAGAATGTAAGCCATGTCGGTACATGTCTCCCTTGTATCCAAAGGATCTTCCAGAATACATCCGGAAATAAAAAAGGGAACGATTCCCATGTACCAAATGCACGCTCTCATTCCTGTCATCTCGCTCCTCTGTCAGATGCCTTAAATCAGCTTCAATCATTATAATAGAAAAATGTCAGGTTGTCATGAAACATCACAAAATGATTGTTATTACGTTACTGTTTAGCCCCCATGTAAATTCAATTTTTCCGAATAGCCTGCACAGACGCGGCAAACGGCAATCGGCAATCGGCAATCGGCAAACTCATGCCTCATGCCTCATGCCTTGTTATTGTATTGACTTTGAAAAAAAACTCAGCGCCCCGGCTGAATCGTAACAAATGATTACCATACAGAATAAAACGGGCTACCCACAGGTGCGACGCTATGGTATTTTAATGCGGAAGGTTGAGAGTTCAACCCCACATTTTGTGAATCCTATCGTTCGGGGCTGTTGCTTTGGAAGAGCATCTTCAAGGTAAAATGAAGCGCATTGCAATTTGGGCGTTTGCCGTTCTGGCCGGAGCGCTTTTTCTGTATTTTTTGCTGTTTCGTTCTGACGTCGTTGGTGCGGGAATTTCAAAACTATTTGCGGTGCTCAGCCCAATCATTTATGGGTTTGTCATCGCCTATATTCTAAATCCCCCGATGCATGTCATCGAAAATCTCATTCTGAAGGCGTATGCCAAGCGAAAGAAAAAGCCCGGCAAGAAGGCATTAAAAGTCACCCGGCTTTCGAGTGCCATCCTGGCGTTGCTGTTCATGCTGCTCATCGTCTATGCCTTGTTCGCACTGCTGCTGCCTGAGCTCATTACAAGCATACAAAACATCATTGCCAATGTTCCCACCTATGCGTCCAATATCCAGAATTGGTATAACAATTTTGTTCAGGAACATGGGTTCAACGAATCGACCAAAGAATTCATGGCCAATATGCTGGTGACTGCACAGGACTGGATTTCCGGGCAATTTTCTCCGCAGTTCAACAGCTTGATCAGCAAAGTGACGAGCAGTGTCGTCGATATTCTGGTTTTCTTTAAAAATCTCCTGCTGGGGCTCATCGTCTCGGTCTATGTGATGGTTTCACAGGATTCGATCATTGCCCGATTCAGGCGCATCGTTTACGCCCTTTTTAATGTCGCCACATCCAACCAGATATTGAAAAACCTGCGTTTTATCGATGAAAAATTCGGCGGCTTTCTCATCGGGAAAATCATCGATTCGGCCATTATCGGCGTCATCTGCTATATCGGCGCAATGATCATGAACCTGCCATACGCACTGTTGATTTCGGTCGTCGTGGGTGTCACCAATATCATTCCGTTTTTTGGGCCTTTTATCGGTGCCATCCCTTCAGCCATCCTGATTTGGTGCGTGGCGCCCATCGATGCTTTGTATTTCGTCATCTTTGTGCTCGTTTTACAGCAGTTCGACGGCAATTTGCTCGGCCCCAAAATTCTGGGCAATTCCGTCGGTGTGTCGAGCTTTATGGTTCTCGTGGCCATCCTCATTGGCGGCGGTCTGTTTGGCTTCCTGGGCATGATCATCGGTGTGCCTCTGTGTGCCATTTTGATTTCGGTCATTCAGACGTACATTCTCAGGCGCATCGCCAATAAGGATCTGCCGGGAGATGTCGAAGCCTACCATCATCTCGACAGGATTGACCCCTGGAAGCGCAGTATCATCAAGCCCAATCCTGAACCAAAAAATACGAGCCTATACAGCAAGATCAGCCAAAAAAGTGCAGATATTGCCGATTTTGTCATCAAACTTGAAAATAATCCCTGGGACAAAACCGCCGAAGACGTCGAACGCGAACGCGTTCAGTTTAAGGCCGAATGGGATGCCGATCGCGAATATTGCAGCCATTATGCAAATCAAAATGACAATTACGACCTTCAAATAGGGGAATTCCCGCAAAAACAATCAGACAGTGATTCGAATCTTCCTTCAGACCCCGAAAAGCCCGTCGAAGAAATCACGGAGCAATGAGTCAATAGAGAGCGTTGTTCTGTTACGCCTCCTCCGTTTTAAACGATCTGATTATTACAAATTCGTGACTGCAAATTTTGCACGCCAATACAGGCTTTGCGAGCTGTATGTGCGTGCAAGACGTTTGACGAAACGTCGCTGCGCGCACATAGGCGAGCGATGGCGTGCGTATCGCAGATAGCACGCATCACAGCAAAAAAAATATATCAGAGTGGTTATCTAACAATTAAATCCTATCGAAATAATGTATATATTTTAGGTTTTCTGAATGAGGAGGTTCGCGTCAGCTTTATTCAAGGCCTTGCGCCTTATGATACGAACTCAACAGCCACGTACAACCATTCATTTATTATCAAGCTAATCTGCGCTCTGGACGAGGGTGATATCGATAAAGCAATGTCATCTAAACTACCATATCGGCTTGCATTGTTCCCTGCTTTTGGGGTATGAAGCTCTGGTTTTTGTGAACTCTGCAAAAGGATGGTAGAGTAGATGGATTTATTTAGTCAATTGCCCGATGACGCGCCGGTCACGAGCGATGAGTTAAGGAATGGCTCACTCGTCAAGCGATTGCGCGTTTTGCTTCATGCTTATCCGCTGTTTCAGCTGAGCCAGTCGGATTCGCGTCGCGATGAGGCGTTTCGTCACTATGATACGCTGACGATTGCGCTCAAGATCATGGATATCGTCGCGGAACGCATGGGGATGGAAGTCGAGGCAGACCGCGAATATATCGATTTTTCGCTGGCGCAGCTGCTCGATGGCATGGACCGTCGTGCGGGCCTTTTGCCCGATGTGGCGCGGCATGTTCAGATCGTCGACCGCGTTTTGGCGGCCATGCGCAATGACGGCGACGCGCGTCGTCCCTTCAAGCTGCCCTATACGGACATCGATGCGACGGGTGCAGTCAGTGAGCGTCAGCTCGAATTCCGTCTGATTCAGGATGCTTTTGGTCTGGATGGCTCGACGGTCATGCGATTGACCAACGAGGCCGTCAACCTCTACTTTAATGCGCTTGAACTCGATCTCGAGGACAGTCAGGCGGCGACCGAAGCCATCGTGCATTCGCAGATGTGCCGCGGTAAATTCGACGAAGCACGCCGAAATGCGCATTATGCGGTGCGCCAGTCTCGATTGTATTGTGACCGTTTGCGCAAGATGCTGCGCGATACACAGCGCGATATTTCGCGCGTCGATTGGGCCGAAAAAGCTCCCAAGCTGATTTCCGAGGCCATGAGCCATCTTGAGGCGCGTCTCGATGTCGAGCGCAATATTATATTGACGGCGAGTGAGCGTCTCGAATCGCTGACGCCTGGGACGCCCGAAAGTCTTGCGGTAGCGCGGGTTTTGGCGGCAATTCAGTATTGTGTCGAAACACATACGGTTTTGCAGCGCGAATTGATGACGGCGCGCGCGACGTTCCTCGACAGTCAGGCTCAGCAGGCCTTCGTTTCTGAGCAGAATTCGACGATGCCGGATCTCATGCGCGAAGTCGTCGAGCCGCTCATGTCGATGGGTGTCAATGATGTTCTCGAAGTCATTGACAAAACCTTGCCGCACCTGATGGCACCGAAAATTCCGACCCAGGTCTCGCTGTGCTTCTTGTTTGATGGACTATTGCGCCCGAAAAGACAGCAGCGGCGCGACTGGATCGATATCGAGCCTATCGAAGCACAGCAGGTTGCGATGGATTTGTCGCGCTATTCCGAAGAAGACCGCACTATCGTCGAGCATCTCCTGCGGAGTATCGTCAAACCGACGACGCTCAGCGACCTGCTCGCATACGCACGTGCTCAGCGTTTTACGAGGGCGCAGTGCGATATTATTGTTCTCCTCGTCATGCAGCATTACGATGTCGAAAGCACCGAAAAGCCCATGATTCACGTCGAAAAAGCCAACACGCTGCTCATCGATCCCGAGTATTACGGCGATGAGGTTTGGTTATCTCCCTTTGAATGATTTTTCACAAACGGATTTGTTCGCAGCTAA
>DGWW01000338.1:6137-7453 GCA_002395385.1 Myxococcales bacterium UBA4248 | reverse complement strand
GCAGCTAACGCTGCTCACGTTTTTTGCTTTTCTTTTTTCACAAACGGATTTGTTCGCAGTTAACGCTGCTCACGATTAAATCGCGAAGGCCGTCAGGCCTGAGCAAATCCGTTTGTAAAAATATTCATAGGAACCATTGAATGTCCTTAGAACTAACCGATGTATTTCGCGCAGCCGCACTCCTGCAGTGGGGGCTTCAGCCGCGCGTTCGTCCCATTCAGAATGCTGAGTATCGCGAATTGATTCGTGAATATCTCAACCGGAGTGAATTTCGCGATGTCGTCGCCGAAATGAGCGATGGTCTTGGGCTTTACGTACTCAATGTCAGCGAGCATGGCATTGTGCTGAGTCCGCGCGAGGGCAGTGTTTTCTGGATGAAATCGTCCGAACTGCGTCCGAGCAATTCCTCGGCGGATGCGCGTCTTTTGGATGGCTTGGTCGAGATTACGATTGCAGCGACGGTGTTTCCGCGTGCACGCGACCTCGAGGATGACATCAACCGCCCGCGTCCGCCCGTCACGGTCGATGAAATCGACGATTCGTTGCGTGCGATTTGTGCGCGTCTCAAAGAGGAATTTGCCGAAGTCGACCCGAATATGGATGATATCCGCACGGGACTTTACGATGCCTGGCGCGTCTATGACAATACACTCGCTTCGCGCAAAACCGAAGATGGACGCGAATCCCGGTCTTCGACGCTGCGCATCATTCGATACAATCTCGAGCGCCTCAAGGAATTTGGCTGCTTTACCGAGACACGCTACGCCGGCAAAGAAGCCTGGCAGCCCACGCGGCGATACAATGTTCTCGTTCAGGAATTGGCCGCATCGCGCCTCTATGATGAGGTCATGCGCATCAAAAATGGCGGATCTGCGGACGATGCTACGCTGACCGATTTTCCTGCCATTCAGGAAGTGCCTGTCGAAGATTGGGGCCGCGAATTCCGCGATGAATCGGTCGAACTCGATTCGAACGGCGATGCCATTCCCAAACAGAAAGTGGATGCACCTGCAGATGACATCGACAATGATGATGATCTCCCGGATGTCGATTTCGGCGACGATGACCTCGATGATGCCGGTACCCTTCTGTCGGATGAGGACGACGAAACGATGGAGTAGCGCGTTTTTTAACAAACGGATTTGCTCAGGCCTAACGGCCTTCGCGAATGTATTTGACTTTTTAACAAACGGATTTGCTCAGGCCTAACGGCCTTCGCGAATGTATTTGACTTTTTAACAAACGAATTTGCTCAGGCCTAACGGCCTTCGCGCTATTTAATGTGAGCAACGTTAGTTGCGAACAAATCCGTTTGT
>DGWW01000338.1:0-6047 GCA_002395385.1 Myxococcales bacterium UBA4248 | reverse complement strand
TGAGCAACGTTAGTTGCGAACAAATCTGTTTGTAAAAATATTCAAACCTCGATCACAAGATATTCTATAAAATGCCAAAACTCACACGATTAAGATTTGTCTCGATTGGTCACCCAAGTGCCCGCATGCAGGATTTGACGCTCAATTTGTCGGATCAATCCGGTATGCCTTCCGATTCGACGATTTGGCTGCGCAACGGCGGCGGTAAATCGTCGATTCTGAGCTTGTTTTTTGCGCTTCCGCGCCCGAATCGACGGGATTTTCTTGGGAATAAAGCCGATGCCAAACAACGCCGCCTCGAGGATTACATCCTGACCAATGACCGGAGTGTCGTAGCGGCAGAATGGACGCTCGATGTGCAGACCTTTGGTTTCGATGAAGATCCGACGTCGATTGCACGCTTTGTGACCGGCGTTTTCTATGAGTATGCAGGCGGAAACAAAGACAGCCTTCGACGTCTGTTTTTCTGTGCCCGCGTGAGTGATGCCGTCGAAGAAACACAAATACCGACGCTCCCTATCGATATGACGACTGCCGAAGGCAGCAAGGTTCGCAGGACGCTCATATCGTTCAGGCAGGCATGGAATGCACTGCGCGACGATCATCCCAGCCTGCAGTTCTATTGCACAGAAAATCAGACCGAATGGAGCGAAAAACTTCAGAGTGCGGGTATCGATCCTGGGTTGTTCGGCTATCAGCTCATCATGAACAGCCGCGAAGGTGGTGCAGATGAACTCTTCAGATTTAACAGCCCCGATGATTTCATCGATTTCCTATTGGAACTGACGGTTGAGCCGAATCGAACCGATGGCATTACCGAAAATCTCGAAACCTATCGCAAGCAGCTTCAGCGCCGAAAGCATGAATTCATCCCCGATTTGAACCTATCGACCGGACTCATCGAACGTTTGACTCCGCTCGTCGAACTCCATGAGCGACGCATCCGCACGATGAATGAAGCCGAAAGACTGACGGCTTTGAATGCGCAGATAAAAACCTCTATTGCTGCACATACTGCGGCATTCTCCGCACAGGAAGCCAATCTCAGCGATGAAATCAAGTCGTTGCGCGTCCAATGGAATGATGTTGAATCCCGCATGCTGCGCGACAAGGGGATTGCATTGGCACTGGCATTGCGCTTTGCCGAAGGTGAAGTCGAAAAAGCACGCAGAAATGTCGAAGAGATGACCGAACAGGTCGAACAGGCCAAAAAAGAGGAAACACTTTGGCGCGCTGCTTATCCCTATCGCGAATATATCATTGCTCAAAAAGATGCCGAATCCTTCCGTGAACGACTTTCTGGCAGCAATGAACAGCGCGAACCCCTCATCGATAAATTGTCCAAGGTAGCCGCAGATTATGTTGCAGCCATGCGCCATCAGGCCAATACCCTGCGAGCACAGCGCGATGAAATTCGAAATCAGGTCAACGAACGCGAACTCGAAAGCCAACAGCTCGATGTCGAAGCTGGTAAACTTGAACGCGAAGCCTATGCTTACGAATCCGAAGCAAACAGTTATCTTAAAAATCTCCAGGAACGCCAGGTCAAATTCGAAAGCCTCATAAAACTCGCCATTTTACAGGCAAATGAGACACCTTCTCAGGCACTGGCACGCACCGAAAATACGCTCAAAACGAGAAAATCCAAGCTGCGCAGCCTCGAACGAAGCCGCGAAGGCAACGAAGCACTCGAAGACGATTATTCGCGTCAAATTAACGAACTGCAAAAGAGTACAGCCAATAAACAGGCCGAAATCAAAGCGATTGAACGCGATTGGCAAAAAGCCTCTGAGATTCGCGATAAACTCGAATCGGATGCGCAGTTCCTCAGTATGCTCGAACTCGATCAGATCGACATCGATGATCTCAGTGATGATGCTGCATCTCTCTTGCAACGCCATGCATCCGAAATGCAGGAGGAAGCTGCCCGCTTGCGGACTGAAGGTGCCACACTGGAACGTGCTCGCGTACATATTCAGGAACATGGACTCATGCCTCCGTCGGTCGAAGTCGAGACTTTGCTTTCTTTTTTGGGACCCAAATCTTCGGCAAAATCCGGTTGGAGCTACATCAGCGAGAATGTACCGGAGCAGAATCGGGAACAAATTGTGCATGCATTCCCGGCAATTGCACAGGGAATTGTCGTTCCTTCAAGGGAATTTGACCGCACACGGCGATTGATCGAAGCAAATCCCGAAATCGTTCCACCGATTCCCATTGTATTGGCTACTCCCGAAATATTCGAGTCGATCCCCGAAGTTTCATCGACATTTCAATGTATTCTCGGGCCTAAAGATCATGCATGGTACGATCGGGGCGATGCTCAGAAAGCCCTTGCAAATCTCGAAAAACGCCTCGAATCTATCCATCTGGATATTGAAAAAGCTTTGCAAAATCAGGATGCATTCCTCAATGCATCTATGAAGTTCAAGACATTTCGTTCGCAGTATCCCCGGGGCTGGTTTGCCACTACAAAAGCAAAACTCGCTCAGTTGCGCGTACAATATGAGGATGAACTTGCCAGACTCGAAATGCAGAACGATGAGAAAAAGCGTCTCATCGAAAAAGGCAGAAGTGACGAGCGCGAAGTCAGCCGCATGAACAACGAAATTCTGGGTCTCGAATCGGCATGCGAAAAACTACGGGAATTTGTCAATGAACTCGATGATTCTGTTGAATTATGGCAGAAATCGGCCAACGATAAAATGGCACTAAGCCAG
This sequence comes from Myxococcales bacterium UBA4248, assembly GCA_002395385.1. GTDB lineage: Bacteria > Myxococcota_A > Bradymonadia > UBA4248 > UBA4248 > UBA4248. The sequence goes on along the minus strand of DGWW01000338.1, from coordinate 3,327 downwards.
GAACGACGCGAAGAAGCCGAAGCCATTCGACAACAGGCCCGCGATATCCGTGACAAAGCACGTACACTGCTTCAGTCTGCCGAACCCATTGCGTCCCAGGCCAGTCTCCTCGATAATGAAATTTCACGCGTCAAATACGTTTCGGGAAATCCCGTAGCAAAACAGGGCTCCATCGAAGAACTCAAAGGCGAATACAGCCGTCTGCTCGATCAGGTCGAACGCGAATATACCAATAATGAGCTCGTTCGAAATCTCGAACAGGCCGAAAAACAAGCCAAAAAAGACAAAAATCAGGTCATGCAGCTCATTCGCGGCATTCTGACGCTCGATGAAGTCAAACAAGCATTCGAAAGCCTGACCAATCCCAACGAACTCGAGGCCAATGGCGAACGTGCTTCCGAAATGCTCACGGTCGTGACGGGCAAAAAAGAAAAAGCCATTGCATCATTGAGCAGTTGCGAATCTTTGCGTCAGCAGCGCTATAACGAGTGGCTTGGATGCGGCAAACCGGCTATTCCCGAGGGGGAAATACCATCCAAAGAGAATATCGAAAAGTATGAGCAATCTTCCCTGCAGGCGAATAATGAGCTCAAAAAGATCGATATTTCGATCCATGAAAAAGAACGCCTCATTTCGAATGCCAAACATGCGCGCGAAGCCCTTTCGAAAGATCTCGAAAGACTCAATTCGGTACAGAGAAGCCACGTCGCATACCTGGGATCACAGACAGAACTCGCACTCGATCCGACAATCGAACCAGCCGAAATTGGTGCAGCCATTTCGGAGCTCGAACAACGCCTCGAAAAGTTCCGAGAAGCACACGATAGCCTCGATTCTACAAGGCGAACCTGTATTTCTGCTATCCGAAAATGGGTCGATAGCGAGCAGTTTGCCAATCTGCAAAACCGCATCATTACACAGTTTAGGACGCTCGATCCCGAATCGCTCGAAAATGGTGCTGCTGAATTCCGGGAATCGCTCAATATCCGCATTCGCGAGTTGACGACGACACTCGAAGAACTTGAAAAACACAGGAATTTCCTTGCAAAATTCCTGCTCAATGCCGCGGATGACGGGCTTCGTCTTCTCAAACTTGCCGATTCTGCCAGCATCGTTCCCCGTGAAGTACCCGACATCGGCGGATCTCGCTTTTTGCGCATCACGACAAAAGAGCCGACCTCTCAGACGGATCGACTGGAGCTCATTCAGGAACTCGTCGATACCATCGTCGACGAAACGGTTTTGCCTACGGGAACCAAACTGCTGCAGCGTGCTGTGCGACAAATAGCAAGGCCGTTTACGGTACGCGTACTCAATCCCGATCCGGCATCGCCGCAAAAACTCATCGATATCACAGATACGGCGAGATTTTCGGGTGGCGAGCAGCTCACATGCGCAATCCTGCTCTATTGTACACTCGCCAATGTCCGTGCACGTACCCGCGGTATGAACCGCCAGCCTACGAGCGTGCTCATTCTCGACAACCCCATCGGACGTGCAAGCCGAACGGTGTTTATCAATATGCAGCGCCAGTTTGCAAGTGCCATGGGCATTCAGCTCATCTATACGACGGCTGTCAACGACCTCGAGGCACTCAGCATCATTCCCAATATCGTGCGTTTGCGCAATGAGCGCACCGACCTCAACCGCGGCCATCGCCTGCTCGAACACGATGTCGATATTTCGGGACGACTCGAAGCCATGCGCCTGGCCAGGACCGAGGAACGCATTATCGATGATGATGATGAAATGCATTCAGAGGATGAATCCGACAGTTCTGACGCCCCCGAAAATGAATAGCGAGCCGTAGAGACGTGTTGTGACACGTCTCAAGGTGAGCAAATGTAATAAAAAGCGCGGCGTATCCTGTTCGGGCGACCCAGTATGGTCGCCCGAAGGATAGCCGCGCCCGGCGAGCCGTAGAGACGTGTCGTGACACGTCTCAAGGCGAGCCAAATTTATTGAATGCCAACCGACACGATTTTGCTGATATCGAGGGATTCGAACACACCTGCACCGTCACATCCCGTCCAGGTTGCGCCGTCGTCTGTGCTGAAAGCAAAGAAAATTACCCAGTAGCCCTTTTCGGGTTTGACTTCTTCTGCGACGACATATTCATCGTTGTTTTCGACAGCATCGCCGTTGTATTCGCTGTTGTATTTCGCTTCGAACCAGTGAACGTCGTCAAGTGATTTGCTTGGGTCCGCTTCGACATAGCCTACGCGCGCCTTGATGCCCGTATGTGTGCCACTTTTACCAGTAATGCCAGGAACATAGACCTGTCCTTTTAATGGAAGCGGTGTGCCATAAGCATATTCATTTTCTGCTGGGGTATAATTTCGCGTGGGGTAAGTTACCTGGCACCATTCGACTTTGGCATTTCCGCCTTGCTGTCCCCCCTGTTCGCCGCCGCTCTGCGTGTTGCTGCCGCCGCAAGTCATCGTAAAGACATTGTTGCCATCCGCATCGGTGTTTGTGTTATTGGGATCGTTCTGCCATCCGTCATCCTGGCCTGTTTCGGTATTCTCCCAGCCATTGATGTGGAATTTGTAGGAATACTGCTTTCCTTCCTCGAGGCTCACCGTAATGGTGTGATTGCCTTTTCCGTCGGGAGTCATCTGATAATTGGGGTCAGACTTGTTCCAGTCGTTGAACGACCCGACGAGATTGACAGTAAATTCCTGTGCGCCGCCTGATGCTACACTTGTATATTCATTATAATAATTGAAGGTCATCGTGCAGCCGCTCTGTTCGCCGCCTTGCTGTCCACCCTGTTCACCGCCTTGCTGACCTCCCTGTTCACCGCCTTGCTGTCCTCCCTGTTCGCCGCCTTGCTGACCGTTATCTTTGACGGTTACCAGGGTTATTTTGGTGATATCGAGGCCTGTTGCAACCCCCTCTTTATCGCAGTAGGTCCATGTGGTGCCGTTGTCGGTGCTGTAGCGGTAATATACGACATAGCTGCCTGCCGCCGTTGAAGCGACGTTGTTTGACATGTATTCATCATGGTTGGGGACTTCTTCCTGTCTAGCAAAATTCTCGTTTCGGGTGGCATCCGACCAGACGACATCGGCGAGCGTTTTAGTGGGATCGGCCTGAACATAACCAAATTGTCCCATCAGGCCGGTATGGGTGCCTTCTTTGCCGGAAATGCCGGGTGCATAGACTTCCGAATAGGCTTCGAATGATTCTCCAACGTTGATTTCGGGTTTTGCATAAGAAACATTGCACCACTCGACACTGTTGTTGGAGGTCTGCTGTCCGCCCTGCTGTCCTCCCTGTTGTCCGCCTTGCTGACCTCCCTGTTGTCCGCCTTGCTGACCTCCC